>DASXYS010000219.1:0-70387 GCA_036502365.1 Amycolatopsis sp. | reverse complement strand
ATGACCGAGCTGCTGCCCTTCGTCGCCGAATTGCCGCTGGTTGATCACCACTGTCACGGCGTGGTCACCCGCGGGGTGGACCGCGAAGGCTTCGAGCGGATGCTCACCGAGGCGGACACCGTTTCGCCGTTGGGCACCTCGCTGTTCGACTCGCTGGTGGGCCTCGCCGTGCGCGAGCGTTGTGCGCCGGTGCTGGATCTGCCGAAGCACGCGCCGGCCGCCGACTACCTCGCCCGTCGCGCCGAGCTGGGCGCCGAGGAGGTCAACCGGCGGTTCCTGCGGGCCACCGGGACCACGGACTTCTTGCTGGACGGCGGTTTCCTGCCCGAGGCGCTGACCTCGACCGGGGAGTTCGCCGCGCTGGCGGGCGCTCGTGCGCACGACGTGGTCCGGCTGGAGCAGGTCGCCGAGGACGTGGTGCGCGCCGGGACCACGGCCGCCGGGTTCGCCGCGGACTTCGGGGAAGAACTCGGCAAACGGGCCGCGAACGCGGCCGGGCTCAAGTCGATTGCCGCCTACCGCGTGGGTCTCGAACTGTCCGGCGAACGGCCTTCGGGCACCGAGGTCGCCGGCGCGGCCGGGCGCTGGCTGGCGCGGGTGGCCGGCGGCGCGCCCGTCCGGCTGGCCGACGAGGTGCTGCACCGCCACCTCGTCTTCACCGGCCTCGACCTCGGCCTGCCCGTGCAGTTCCACGTGGGTTACGGCGACTCCGACGTCGACCTGCACCGCTGCGACCCGCTGCTGCTGACCGGCCTGCTGCGCGCCACCCGTGGCTACGGCGTGCCGATCCTGCTGCTGCACAACTACCCGTTCCACCGCAACGCCGCGTACCTGGCGCAGGTCTTCGAGCACGTGTTCGTCGACGCCGGGCTGATCACGCACAACGCCGGCTTCCGCGCGCCCGCGGTGCTGGCCGAGGTGCTGGAGCTGGTGCCGTTCGGCAAGCTGCTGTTCTCCACCGACGCGTTCGGCCTGGCCGAGCTGTACCACCTGGGCACGGCGCTGTTCCGGCAAGGCCTTTCCGACTTCCTGCGCGGCGCGCTGGCCGCCGACGCACTGTCCGAAGTGGACGCTGTCCGGCTGGCGCGGCTGGCCGGCCACGAGAACGCCGCCCGAATCTACCGCTTGGAGTCGCGATGACCGACCTGTTCACGAGCTGGCGTGCGGCGTTGGCCGAAGAGCTGCCCGCGGCCGTGGAGCTGCGGCATCGGCTGCACGCCGACCCGCGTGGGTCCGGCGACGAGGACGACACCGCCCGCGTGGTCGCCGCGGCGCTCGGCCTGGGGGAGGGCGAGCGCGTCGCCAAAACCGGCCGGCTGATCCGGCTGCCCGGCGCCCACCCCGGGCCCGCGGTGGCGCTGCGCGCGGAGATGGACGCGCTGCCGGTGATCGAGCGCACCGGCGCGGCCTGGGCGTCCGGCTCCGGCCTGATGCACGCGTGCGGGCACGACGTGCATCTCGCCGCGCTGGTCGCCGTCGTCCGCGCCGCGCGGGGGCTGGACCTGCCGCGGCCGCTCGTCGCCCTGCTGCAACCGCGGGAGGAGACCGCGCCGTCCGGGGCGCTGGACATCGTCGAGTCCGGGGTGCTGGAGGAGCACGGCATCACCACGGTGATCGGCGCCCACGTGCAGCCGCGGCTGGCGTACGGCGTGGTTTCGGCCGTGCCCGGGCCGGTGAACGCCTCGACCGACGAGTTCGAGGTCGTGCTGCACGGCCAGGGCGGCCACGCCGGGTACCCGCACCTGCTGCGCGACCCGGTGCTGGCGCTGGCCCAGCTCGTGGTGAGCCTGCAGCAACTCGCCAGCCGCCGGATCGACCCGGTGCACGGCGCCGTCTGCTCGATCGGCCGGATCCAGGCGGGTACGGCGTCGAACGTGGTGCCCAACACCGCCACCGCGCTCGGCTCGCTGCGGCTCATGCGCTCGGTGGACCGCGAGCGCGCGCTGGAGGTGCTGGCCGAGATCGTGCACGCCACCGCGCGGGCCCACGGCTGCACCGCCGAGCTGCGGATCAGCCCGTGCGAGCCGGTGCTGGTCAACGACCCGGCGCTGGCCGTGGCGGCACAGGAGTGGCTGGTCCGCGGCGGCGCCGACGTCGACGTGGACTTCCGCTCCTTCGGCGCCGACGACTTCGCGCACTACTGCGGCGGAGAGAGCCGCGGGCTGATGCTCTTCGTCGGCCTCGGCGACACCGCGGGCGCGCCCAGCCTGCACGACGAGGTCTTCCTGCCCGAGGACGGCGCCGTCGCCCAGGTCGCGGGCGCGCTGATGGCCGGCTACCTGGCCGCGCTGGAGCCGGGCGGCTACGAATGACGCGGGCGGCCTGAACACCCACGGGTCATCTCCCCGTCACCAGGCCTTCGGTGGCTCCCCGCCCACGGCGGAC
The DNA here is from genome assembly GCA_036502365.1 of Amycolatopsis sp. Lineage (GTDB taxonomy): Bacteria > Actinomycetota > Actinomycetes > Mycobacteriales > Pseudonocardiaceae > Amycolatopsis. Next base: position 68,002 of record DASXYS010000219.1, on the reverse strand, counting down.
GCCCGACGCGCTACGGTGGCCGCGTGTATTCCGCCTCGGCAGCCTTCCTGGCCACGATCCCGAGCCCCGACCGCGGGGTCTGGCATCTGGGATTCATCCCGATCCGCGCCTACGCACTCTGCATCATCGCCGGCATCATCGTGGCGATCTGGTGGGGTGAGCGGCGCTGGGTGGCGCGGGGCGGCACCAAGGGGACCGTGATCGACATCGCGGTGTTCGCCGTGCCGTTCGGCCTGGTCGGCGGCCGGCTCTACCACGTGATCACCGATCCCGAGCTGTACTTCACCGAGGGCCGCAACCCGTGGAACGCCTTCGCCATCTGGGACGGCGGCCTCGGCATCTGGGGCGCGATCGCCCTGGGCGCGGTGGGCGCGCTGATCGCCTGCCGCCGCAAGGGCATCCCGCTGCCGGCGCTGGCCGACGCGATCGCCCCCGGCATCATCACGGCGCAGGCCATCGGCCGCATCGGCAACTACTTCAACCAGGAGCTCTACGGCGCGCACACCGACCTGCCGTGGGGCCTGGAGATCTACCAGCGCTTCAACCCGGCCAACCCGGACGACACCCTCAACGGCATCGCCACCGGGCACATCCCGCTGCCGGACAGCCCGGTGCAGCCGACCTTCCTGTACGAGCTGATCTGGAACCTGCTGATCGCCGGCCTGGTGGTGTGGGCCGACCGCCGGTTCAAGCTCGGCCACGGGCGCGCGTTCGCGCTGTACGTCGCCGGCTACACCGTGGGCCGCTGCTGGATCGAGCTGCTGCGCACGGACACGGCCAACCACATCCTCGGCCTCCGGGTGAACGTGTGGACCTCGATCCTGGTGTTCCTCGGCGCGGTGATCGTGATGGTGGTGGCCAAGGGCCGCGGGCCGCGGGAGCTGCCGGAGACGTTGCGCAGCCGCGGAGACGAGCGTGACGCGGAGACCGGGGAGCCGTCGGACGAGAAGACCGGTGAGCCGGCCGCGGAAGAGGCGGCTGACGAGACACACAACGAGATCACGGTCGACGCCGGATCTCCGGCTGCATCGACCACCTCGGCGGCGTCGGCAGCGTCGGCGGGATCGGCGGCTCCGGAGGCGGACAAGCCCGAGAAGTTGTACTGACCCAGCCCGTTTCTCACCGCGAAAGCCCCCGTCCCTGGCCAGGGACGGGGGCTTTCGGGTTTGACGGGTTCAGCTGAGCAGCGAGTTGCCGAAGTAGTCGTCGTCATCGCCACCACGGTCGTCGCGGCGGGAGCGACGTGCGGGTGGCGAGGGCGGTGCGGGCGGGTCCTGCCGCCGCGGTTCGGCATCGCGGTCGCCCAGCGGGTCGGCGAACTCGTCCTCCTCCGGCGCGACGAACCGCGGTGCTTCCGGCCGCTGCGGCGGGGCGGCGGGCCGGCTCTGGTCGGGCTCGGGCGGGGCCGAAGGCGCCGAGTGCCCGCGGTCGCCGAGCGGATTGGTGAACTCGTCGTCCTGCGACACCGGTTTCGGCTGAGGCGTCGGGTAATGCTGGGGCGCCGGGTGATGCTGGGGCGCGGCGTGCCGGCCCTGCCCGGGTTCCGGCGGGGAATCGTGCGAAGCCGCGGGCTCGTCCGAAGCCGGGGCCTGGTACGAGTTGGTGCTGCTCGCGAGCGGGTCCTCGTTCGAGAAGCCCACGGGCGTCACCGGTGCGGCCGGGTATGCCGAGCGCCCGGAGTCGGCGATCTCGTTGCGTGAGCCGGCGCGGGCTTCGAGGACCTCCTCCGGGGTCAGGCCTTCTTCCAGCTCCTCGTAGATGTCCTTGCTCTCAGCCAGCTTCGCGGTCGCCAGCGCCCGCACCTCGGGGTCGGCGAACGCCCGTCCGGACGCGACGTCCTCCCACTTGAATTCGCCAGCGTCGACTTTCCGCTTCACCAGCCGCAGTTCGGCCGGGGCGTCCGGCTTCGAGGCGGCGGTCTTCAGCGCTTCGATCCGCTCCGGGGTGTCCGGCCGCTGGACCGGCTTCAGCCGGATCTTTTCCAGATCCTTCAGCAAGTCCTGCGACTTGCGCGTGGTGCGGTCCAGCGCGGACTCGGCCTCGCGGATCTCCGGTGTCTTCCAGGCGTCCTGCGCGGGCATGGGCCGTGACATGACGGCGTCCCTCCTGATCTTCGCTGTCTCAGTCGTCGATGCGGCCGCTGATCCGGCCGCTGCCCGAATGCGCCGGGGTGCGGTTGCGGCGGTTGTCCCAGTGGTCCTTGTTGTCTTCGTGGTTCTCGCGGGTTTTCTCGACGCCTTCCTTGGCCTTGTCCTTGATCTCGCCGGCGTCGTCCGCAATGCCCTTGGCGTTGTCCTTGATGTCCCCGACATCGCCCGCGATGCCCTTGCCGATGTCGATCGCGTCGCCGAGACTGCCGATGTCCTTGATCTTCGACAGCTGGGACCCGATGTCCTTGATCGAGTTCCACAGGTCGCCGACCTTCTGGATGATGTCCTTGATCATGTCGACGATCGAGATCAGCGCGTCGATCAGCGGCAGGATCTCGGACAGGCCGGTGATCGCGTCGGCGACCCAGCCCGCGATCGGCACACACGCCTCGGCCGCCATCACCAGCAGCCGGTCGATCAGGCTCTTGAGCAGGTCCAGCGCCTTCGCCGCGAGCTTCTTCGAGGTGTCCGAAAGCAGTTCGAAGCCCTTGGCGATCAGCTCCGCGATGCCCGCCTCCGCGGCGAGCCCGGCCCGCCAGCCGAGGTCGACGTACGCCTTGTGCGCGAGCGACGCGGGACCGGTCCAGCTGTCGCCGAGGATCTTCTCGTTCCCCGTCATCACCCCGGAGAACGCCTTCATCGCCTCCGCGATGTTGCGCCACGCCTCGGCGTCGGCGGACATCTTGGAGAAGTCGCCGGTGATGGGCTCGATGAACTCCTGCGTGAGCGACTTCCCGGTGATCTGCTGGAAGATCCACTCGACCGCCAGCACCTCGACGCCGGCGTCCTTGACCAGCGCCTGGATGTCGTCGCCGGACGTGTCCTCCGGCGGCTGCAGCTGCTCGGTGATCGCGCTGCCGTTGTCGAAGCCGGCCGCGGTGGACTCGCCGTGGCCGGGCTTCTCCGGCTCCTTCTTGTCCTCGGAGTCGTCCTTCTTCTTTTTCTTCTCTTCCTCTTCCGGCTTCTCCTTGGTGTGCTTGGGCTTGTCGGACCCGTGCCCGCCGCCGTGCTTCGCCATGTCTTCCCCTTCCTCAGCTCTGGCCCTGGCCGGACGGGCCCAGGTTGTCGAGCGAGAGGCCCAGCTGCTTGAGGATCTCCGCGGACTTGGTGTCGTGCTGCTCGTAGGCGGTCGCTGCGGACTGGATGCCCTGGCTCATCGAGGTGAGCCGGGTGTGCCCGAACTGGAGCGTGTCGCCGTAGAGGTCGCGCACCAGGTCGACGACCGGGCGCAGCAGCATGAACAGGCCGGTGAAGCCCGAGGTGTCGCACGCGGTGGTGCGCATGTAGTCGTTGATCTTGTCGATGTGCGCGTGCAGTCCGTCCAGCACGTCCGCGTACTCACGCATGACGTCCGGTGCCACGTCGAAGTCGGCCACCGATTCCCTCCCCGTGATCGTCGGTCGACGAACACTATGGCAGGAGGTGATCACCCAGCGTGGGGCTTTCCGGAAAATCAGCCCGATCGGCGACGAAAGCGGCGACGGCGGCCGGGATCACGGGCGCGATCAGAGGTCGGGCAGGCCCAGATCCAGGTTCGGCGCCTGCAGTCCACCGTCCACTTCGAGCACCTTGCCGGTGACGTAACCGCCGGCCGGGGAGACCAGGTAGACCACGGCCGCGGCGATGTCCTCGGGCTCGCCGATCCGGCGCAGGGGAGTGGCCTGCTCCATCTTGACGCGGATCTCTTCGTTGCCCACCACCAGCTCCAGCGCGGAGGTGGCCACCGAGCCGACCGAGATCGCGTTCACCCGCACCCGCGGCGCGAGATCCACCGCCGCCATCCGCGTGTACTGCGAGAGCGCCGCCTTGGCGGTGCCGTAGGCGATGAAGCCGCGGCCCTGCACACGGCCCATGATCGACGAGATGTTGACCACCGCGCCGCCGTTCTCCAGCAGCGCCGGGGTGGCCGCCGCGGTCAGCGCGTGGGCGGTGGAGACGTTGAAGCGAAAGGCTTCCTCGAGGAATTCCGTGGTGGTCTCGAGCAACGGCCGGGGGTAGGTGCCGCCGACGTTGTTGACCACGATGTCGAGCCGGCCGAACGTGCTCGTCGCCGCCTCGGCCAGTGCGGCCGCGGCGGCGGGGTCGCTCAGGTCGGCGGCCACCACGTGCGCCCGGCGCCCGGTGGCGGCGACCCGCTCGGCGACCTCCCGCAGCTGGGCTTCGGTGCGGGAGGCGATGACCACGTCCGCGCCCGCTTCGGCCAAAGCCACCGCGGTGGCCGCGCCGAGCCCACGGCCCGCTCCGGTGACCACCGCTACCTGATCTGTGAGCCGGAACCGGTCGAGGATCATGCGGCGGACGTTAACACGTTTCACGCATGGCTGGCAGCGGTCACTCCGGCCGACTCCGCGCAGCGGACTGGACACACTGGGTGGCTGTTATTTTCCTGACCCGCCGGAAACCGGGTGTCCCGGTAGACTTGACGGCACTCACCCAGATCGGGTAGTTAGCATGGCGAACTACCTGGGTCTCATCAGGAACTACGTCGTTCCGCGCAGCCAGATCGTTACGGTTCGCGGTCGTTCTGCCCGCTCCGAGGCGCTGCTGCTGTGTTTCCCAGGTGTTAAAGTCGCGCTAACAAGCGGGCCATCGTCGTCCCGTGCGCTCCCCACGGCCGGTCCGCCGGCCACCGCACGAAGACGACGAAGGAGGTCCCTTTTCCATGATCTTCTCCGCCATTCCCGGCAAGCAGGGTCTCTACGACCCGGAGACCGAGCAGGACTCCTGCGGTGTGGCCATGGTGGCCGACATCCAGGGGCGACGCTCCCACGGCATCGTCACCGACGGCTTGACCGCGCTGACCAACCTCGACCACCGCGGCGCCGCGGGGGCCGAGCCGACCAGCGGTGACGGTGCCGGCATCCTCCTGCAGCTCCCCGACGAGCTGCTGCGCGCCGAGTCCGGCTTCCCCCTGCCCGAGTTCGGTGCGTACGCCGCCGGCATCGCGTTCCTGCCCGCCGACGCCGAGCAGCGTCGCAAGGCCGTCGAGCTGACGGAGCGCATCGCCGATGAGGAGGGCCTCGAAGTCCTCGGCTGGCGCGAGGTCCCCGTGGACGCCGACCGCGCGGACATCGGCCCCAGCGCGCGCTCGGTGATGCCGCACTTCGCCATGCTCTTCGTCGCCTCGCAGCACGAGGAAACCGGCCTGGAGCTGGATCGGCTCGCTTTCTGCCTGCGCAAGCGCGCCGAGCACGACAGCGAAACCGCGGGCTGCGGCACGTACTTCCCGTCGCTGTCGGCGCGCACGCTCGTCTACAAAGGCATGCTGACGCCGGAGCAGCTGCCGAAGTTCTTCACCGACCTCGCCGACCCCCGGCTCGCCAGTGCGATCGCCCTGGTGCACTCGCGCTTCTCCACCAACACCTTCCCGTCGTGGCCGCTCGCGCACCCGTTCCGGTTCGTGGCGCACAACGGCGAGATCAACACCATCCGCGGCAACCGCAACCGCATGCGCGCCCGCGAGGCGCTGCTGGAAGCCGACCTGATCCCGGGCGACCTGACCCGGCTGTTCCCGATCTGCTCGCCGGACGCCTCGGACTCCGCCTCGTTCGACGAGGTGCTGGAGCTGCTGCACCTCGGTGGCCGGTCGCTGCCGCACGCGGTGCTGATGATGATCCCGGAGGCGTGGGAAAACGCCGCCGTCGGAGACGGCAAATCAGATTCAGGCACCATGTCCTCTGAACTTCGCGCGTTCTACCAGTTCCACGCCAGCCTGATGGAGCCGTGGGACGGCCCGGCCTGCGTCACCTTCACCGACGGCCGCCTGGTCGGCGCGGTGCTCGACCGCAACGGCCTGCGCCCGGCCCGATGGTGGCGCACGGCGGACGACCGCGTGGTGCTCGCCAGTGAGGCCGGAGTGCTCGACGTGGCCCCGGAAGACGTGATCGCCAAGGGCCGCCTCAAGCCCGGCCGGATGTTCCTGGTGGACACCAAGGCCGGCCGGATCGTCGATGACGAAGAGGTCAAATCGGCGCTCGCGGCGAAGCTGCCGTACGAGGGCTGGCTGCACGCCGGGCTGCTCAAGCTGGCCGACCTGCCCGACCGCGACCACATCGTGCAGAGCCACGACTCGGTGCTGCGCCGCCAGCTTTCCTTCGGCTACACCGAGGAGGAGCTGAAGATCCTGCTCGCGCCGATGGCCGCCAAGGGCGCCGAGCCGATCGGCTCGATGGGCTCCGACACCCCGGTCGCCGTGCTGTCGCAGCGGTCCCGGCTGCTCTACGACTACTTCAAGCAGAACTTCGCGCAGGTGACCAACCCGCCGCTGGACGCCATCCGCGAGGAGCTGGTCACCTCGATGGCGCGGATCATGGGCCCGGAGCGCAACCTGCTCGCGCCCGGCCCCGCGTCGTGCCGGCACCTGAACCTGCCGTACCCGGTGATCGACAACGACGAGCTGGCCAAGCTCATCCACGTCAACGACGACGGCGATCTGCCGGGCTTCGCGTGCAGTGTCCTTTCCGGACTGTACGAGGTGAGCGGCGGCGCCGAGGCGCTGGCGTCGGCGATCGAGCGGGTGCGGCGCGAGGCGTCGGAGGCGATCGCGGCCGGGGCGCGCACGCTGGTGCTGTCCGACCGCGACTCCGACCACCGGATGGCGCCGATCCCGTCGCTGCTGCTGGTTTCCTCGGTGCACCATCACCTGGTGCGCACCAAGGAGCGGCTGCGCGTGGCGCTGGTGGTGGAGAGCGGCGACGCGCGCGAGGTGCACCACATCGCGCTGCTGCTGGGTTACGGCGCCGCCGCGGTGAACCCGTACCTCGCGTTCGAGACGATCGAGGACATGATCGCCTCCGGCGGGATCACCGGGATCGAGGCCGTGAAGGCGATCCGGAACTACGTGCAGGCGCTCGTGAAGGGCGTCCTGAAGATCATGTCGAAGATGGGCATTTCCACCGTCGGCGCGTACACCGCGGCGCAGGTCTTCGAATCGCTCGGGCTGAGCCAGGACCTGCTCGACGAGTACTTCACCGGCACGTCCTCGAAGCTCGGCGGCGTGGGGCTGGCGGTACTGGCCGAGGAGGTCGCGGTGCGCCACCGCCGCGCCTACCCGGACAACCCGACCGAACGGGTCCATCGTGGACTCGACACCGGCGGCGAGTACGCCTACCGCCGCGAGGGCGAGCTGCACCTGTTCACGCCGGAGACGGTGTTCCTGTTGCAGCACGCGGGAAAGACCGGCCGCGAGGACGTGTACCGCAAGTACACCGACGAGGTGCACCGGCTTTACCGTGAGGGCGGCACGCTGCGCGGGCTGTTCAAGTTCCGCGAGGGTGCGCGCGAGCCGGTGCCGCTGGACGAGGTCGAGCCCGCCGAGGCGATCTTCAAGCGCTTCAACACCGGCGCCATGTCGTACGGCTCGATTTCCGCCGAGGCGCACGAAACGCTGGCCATCGCGATGAACCGGATCGGCGGCCGGTCCAACACCGGCGAGGGCGGCGAGGACCCGGAGCGGCTCTACGACCCCGAGCGGCGCAGCGCGATCAAGCAGGTCGCCAGCGGCCGGTTCGGCGTCACCAGCGAGTACCTGGTCAACGCCGACGACATCCAGATCAAGATGGCGCAGGGCGCCAAGCCCGGCGAAGGCGGCCAGCTGCCGCCGAACAAGGTGTACCCGTGGATCGCGCGCACGCGGCACTCGACGCCGGGCGTCGGGCTGATTTCGCCGCCGCCACACCACGACATCTACTCCATCGAGGACCTGGCCCAGCTGATCCACGACCTGAAGAACGCCAACGAGCACGCCCGCGTCCACGTGAAGCTGGTGTCCTCGCTCGGAGTCGGCACGGTCGCGGCCGGCGTGTCCAAGGCGCACGCCGACGTGGTGCTCATCTCGGGCCACGACGGCGGCACCGGCGCGTCGCCGATGAACTCGCTCAAGCACGCGGGCACGCCGTGGGAGATCGGGCTCGCCGAGACCCAGCAGACGTTGCTGCTCAACGGTTTGCGCGACCGCATCACCGTGCAGGTGGACGGTGCCATGAAGACCGGCCGTGACGTGGTGATCGCGGCGCTGCTCGGCGCCGAGGAGTACGGCTTCGCGACGGCCCCCCTCGTCGTCGCGGGCTGCATCATGATGCGCGTCTGCCACCTCGACACCTGCCCGGTCGGCGTCGCGACGCAGAACCCGGAGCTGCGTGAGCGCTACACCGGCCAGGTCGAGCACGTGGTCAAGTTCTTCGAGTTCGTCGCCCAGGAGGTCCGGGAAACGCTGGCGCAGCTGGGTTTCCGCACCCTCGACGAGGCCATCGGGCACGCCGAGATGCTGGACACCGACGAGGCCGTGGCGCACTGGAAGACCTCCGGCCTCGACCTGAAGCCGATCTTCGACATGCCCACCGAGACCCCGTACGGCGGCGCGAAGCGGCGGGTCCGCGGCCAGGACCACGGCCTGGAGCACGCACTGGACCGCACGCTCATCCAGCTCGCCGAGGCGGCGCTGGAGGACGCGCACCCGGTGCGGCTCGAACTGCCGGTGCGCAACGTCAACCGCACCGTCGGCACGTTGCTCGGCTCGGAGATCACCCGCCGCTACGGCGGTGAGGGCCTGCCCGAGGACACGATCCACGTGCTGCTCACCGGTTCGGCCGGGCAGTCGCTGGGTGCGTTCCTGCCCAGCGGCATCACGCTCGACATGGTGGGCGACGCGAACGACTACGTTGGCAAGGGCCTCTCCGGCGGCCGGATCGTCGTGCGCCCCGACCCCGCCGCGTCGTTCGCCGCCGAGCGCCAGACCATCGCGGGCAACACCCTCGCGTACGGCGCGACGTCCGGCGAGATGTTCCTGCGCGGCCAGGTGGGTGAGCGGTTCTGCGTCCGCAACTCCGGCGCCACCGCGGTCGCCGAGGGCGTGGGCGACCACGCTTTCGAGTACATGACCGGCGGCCGGGCCGTGGTGCTCGGGCCGACCGGGCGCAACCTGGCGGCCGGCATGTCCGGCGGCACCGCGTACGTGCTCGACCTCGACCTCGCCAAGGTCAACCGGGACATGGTGGACCTGACCGCGCCGGACGCGGAAGACCTGGCCTGGCTCAAGCAGACGGTGCGCAAGCACCACGACCTCACCCGCTCGGCGGTCGCCGCGTCGCTGCTCGGCGACTGGACGCGGCGCTCCGCGGCGTTCACCAAGGTGATGCCGCGTGACTACCAGCGGGTGCTCGACGCGGCGAAGGCGGCTCGTGCCGCGGGCCGCGATGTCGACGAAGCGATCATGGAGTCCGCTCGTGGCTGATCCGAACGGTTTTATGAAGTACCGGCGCGAAGAGCCGAAGAAGAAGTCCAAAGAGGACCGTCTCGCGTCCTGGGGCGAGGTCTACGCGGACGTCGAGCCCGGCGAGCGCAACGACGCCGTGCGCACGCAGGCCTCGCGCTGCATGGACTGCGGCATCCCGTTCTGCCATTCCGGCGGCTCGGGCTGTCCGCTGGGCAACCTGATCCCGGAGTGGAACGACCTGGTCCGCCGCGGCGACTGGGCCGCGGCGAGCGACCGGCTGCACGCCACCAACAACTTCCCCGAGTTCACCGGGAAGCTGTGCCCCGCCCCGTGCGAGGCGGGCTGTGTGCTGTCGATCTCGCCGGCTTCCGGCGGGGCGGTGGCGATCAAGCGCGTCGAGCAGGCGATCGCCGACCAGTCCTGGGAGGCGGGGTACGTGCAGCCGCACGCCGCCGAGGTCTCCTCGGGACAGCGGGTGGCCGTGGTCGGCTCCGGCCCGGCCGGGCTGGCCGCCGCGCAGCAGCTGACGCGCGCCGGCCACGAGGTCACCGTGTTCGAGCGCGACGACCGGCTCGGCGGGCTGCTGCGGTACGGCATCCCCGAGTTCAAGATGGAGAAAAAGGTCCTCGACCGGCGCCTGGCGCAGCTGCGCAAGGAGGGCACCCGGTTCGTCACCGGCTGCGAGGTCGGCGTCGACCTCACGGTGGAGGAGCTGCGGGCCCGGTACGACGCCGTGGTGCTCGCCGTGGGCGCGCTGCGCGGCCGCGACGACACGACCACCGAGGGCCGCGGCCTCGCCGGGATCCACCTGGCGATGGAGCACCTGGTGCCGGCCAACAAGTTCGTCGAGGGCGACGGCCCGCCGTCGGTCGACGCGAGCGGCAAGCACGTGGTCATCATCGGCGGCGGCGACACCGGCGCCGACTCCTACGGCACCGCGACCCGGCAGGGCGCGCTTTCGGTGACGCAGCTGGACCAGTACCCGATCCCGCCGTCCACTCGCGACGACGAGCGCTCGCCGTGGCCGACCTGGCCGTACATCCTGCGCACCTACCCGGCGCACGAGGAGGCGGGCGAGCGCAAGTTCGCCGTCGCGGTGAAGCGCTTCGTCGACGACGGTGCCGGCCACGTGAAGGCCGTGGAGCTGCAACAGGTCCGCGTCGTGAAGGACCCGGAGACGGGCCGTCGCGAGGTCGTGCCGACCAGTGACGAGGTCGAGGTGCTGCCGGCCGAACTGGTGCTGCTGGCGATCGGCTTCGAAGGCGTGGAGGAGATGCCGCTGCTGGAGGGCCTGGGCCTCTCGCTCACCCGCCGCGGCACGCTGTCCTGCGGCGCCGACTGGCAGACCTCTTCCCCGGGCGTCTTCGTCTGCGGCGACGCCCACCGCGGCGCCTCGCTGGTGGTGTGGGCCATCGCGGAGGGCCGCTCGGTCGCGAACGCCGTGGACGCGTTCCTCACCGGCGCCTCGGACCTGCCCGCGCCGGTCCACCCGACGGCGCTGCCGCTGGCGGTCGTCTGAGCGCCGTCCCCTGATCGCAGGCTCCGGTGCAATGGCGCACCGGGGCCTGTTTTCGTGAACTGCGCTCACGTCCGTCGGGCCGTGCGACCGGGTCGCCCGCCCACCGGGGGCGGCGCGGCCGGCGGACCTTATCCTGGGACCCGTGAACTGGACAGTGGACGTTCCCGTCGACACGCTTCCCGAACTCCCGCCGCTGCCGCCCGAGCTGCGCGCTCGCCTCGACGCGGCGCTGGCCAAGCCGGCCGCGCAGCAGCCCGAGTGGCCGGACCCGGAGCTGGCCAAGCGGGCCAGGGGCGTCCTGGAGAGCGTCCCGCCGATCACCGTGCCGGCCGAGATCGACCGGCTGAAGAACCGGCTGGCCATGGTCGCCAACGGCGAGGCTTTCCTGCTCCAGGGCGGCGACTGCGCGGAGACCTACGAGTCCAACACCGAGCCGCACATCCGGGCGAACCTGCGCACGCTGCTGCAGATGGCCGTGGTGCTCACCTACGGCGCGAGCCTGCCGGTGGTCAAGGTCGGCCGGATCGCCGGCCAGTACGCGAAGCCGCGCTCGGCGGCCACCGACGCGCTGGGCCTGCCGGTCTACCGCGGCGACATCATCAACTCGCTGGAGCCGAAGCCCGAGCTGCGGGTGCCGGACCCGGGCCGGATGATCCGCGCGTACGCGAACGCGGGCGCGGCGATGAACCTGGTCCGCGCCCTCACCGGCGCCGGCATGGCCGACCTGCACCAGGTGCACGACTGGAACAAGGACTTCGTGTCGTCCTCGCCCGCCGGCGAGCGGTACGAGGCGCTGGCCGGCGAGATCGACCGCGGCCTGCGGTTCATGAACGCCTGCGGCGTCTCCGACACTTCGCTGCACTCCACCGAGATCTTCGCCAGCCACGAGGCGCTGCTGCTCGATTACGAGCGCGCGCTGCTGCGGCTGGACAACGCGGACGCGGCGAACCCGAAGCTGTACAACCTGTCTTCGCACTTCCTGTGGGTCGGCGAGCGGACCCGTCAGCTGGACGGCGCGCACATCGCGTTCGCCGAGCTGCTGGCCAACCCGATCGGGCTCAAGATCGGCCCGACCACCACACCGGAACAGGCGCTGGAGTACGTCGAGCGGCTCGACCCGCGGCAGGAGCCCGGGCGGCTCACGCTCATTTCGCGGATGGGCAACGGCAAGGTCCGCGAGGTGCTGCCGGCGATCGTCGAGAAGGTCGAGGCGTCCGGGCACAAGGTCATCTGGCAGTGCGACCCGATGCACGGCAACACCCACGAATCGTCGACCGGGTACAAGACCCGCCATTTCGACCGCATCGTCGACGAGGTCCAGGGCTTCTTCGAGGTGCACCACAAGCTGGGCACCTACCCGGGCGGCATCCACGTGGAGCTGACCGGTGAAGATGTCACCGAATGCCTCGGCGGCGCGCAGGAGATTTCCGACATCGATCTTTCGGGCCGCTACGAAACCGCCTGCGACCCGCGGTTGAACACCCAGCAGTCCCTCGAACTGGCCTTCCTGGTCGCGGAAATGCTGCGCGGCTGAGGTCGGTGTTCCGGCGGAAGTCCCAGGGCTTGTGAGTGGCTAGGACGGTTCTAACCGTCATGAACACTCACGAGCTTTTAGGCCGTGTGCGCCAGTGCAGCGGCCGACTTCAGGACGGCGTCACGCAGGGAGCCGATGTCCGGCACGGCCGCGCCGTTGGCCTGAAGTCCGATGTGGACACTGTCGCGGTAGCTGGCCACGGCGATGCCGACGGCGTGGCGCGAGGCGAGGGGTACAAACGGGTACACCTCGGCCAGCGGCGCGCCGTCCAGGGCCAGCCGGGCGGGCGGCAGCGGCACGGCGGTCACCACCAGGTCGAACAGCAGCGGCGCGGCCAGCCCGGCGGTCTTCGTGCCGAGGCGGTGCAGGACCGGCGGGACGCGCCCGGCCAGCAGCGGGAACGCGCCGGCGCCCCGGGACGGTCCGGCCGCCTTGTTCCGCGTCATCGCCTCGCGGACCACGGTGAGGCGCCGCACCGGGTCGTCGACGCCGACCGGCAGGTCGCACAGGTAGCCGGACAGCTGGTTGCCGCTCAGCTGCGTGCGTGCGCGGCCGCGCACGCTGACCGGGATCAGTGCCCGCAGCGTGCGGCCGTCGGCACGCTGCCCGCGGTTGACCAGCCACTCCCGCAGTGCGCCGGACAGCACCGCGAGCACTACGTCGTTGCCGGTTCCGCCGTGGGCGCGGCGGATCCGGCGGATGTCGGCGGCGGGCAGCCGGACGAAGCCGAGCCGCCGTTCGGCCGAGGCGGGCGCGGACAGCAACGGTGCCGGCGAGAGCGGCGGCCGCGCGGCGCGCACCAGCGAGGACGCGATCTCGGCCGTCTGACCGGCCTGGGCGAACGTGTCCTTGACGGTGTCGAGCGCCGAGCGCGGTCTCGGCACCTCGACCGGGTCACGGCCTGCGGCGGCGACCCGCGCGGTGAGCGGCAGCCCGTCCAGCAGCCCGACGGCCACGGCGTACGCGCCCGCGCCGTCGGTGAGCGCGTGGTGCAGCTTGAGCAACACGGCGAACCGGCCCTCGGCCAGGCCGGACACCACGGTCAGCTCCCACAGCGGCCGCCCGGTGTCGAGTGGCTGCGCGATCCACTGCGCCGCGTACTCCGCCAGTGGTTCCATCTCATGGAACGTGCTCACCCGGTAATGGTGAATGTGTTGTGCGGCAACAAAATCCGGGTCTTCCGACCAGGTCGCCGAGCCCGGCGGGAACAGCTCGGTGCGCGTTTTCTGCCGAAGTTTCGGGATTTCCGCCGCCCGCTCGGCCAGCAGCGCGGTCAGGCGCTCCGGTGAGACCGGTTCGGCGGGGGTGAACGTCAGCACGGCGCCCATGTGCATCGGCGCGGTTTCGCTTTCCAGGCAAAGGAAAGCGACGTCGAGCGGGCTGAGCGAGGTCCGCGTCATTCGGCGGCCTTTCCTGGTTCGGCCGGGATTCGGGCAGGGGACGACCACCACATCAGCCGGACATGACGAGGGGGTGGTCACGATGTTTCGCGGGCGCTAACTCCCCGCGGGTTCACTCGGCTGTGGTAGTCCGGGGTTTGCGTTGTGGCAATGGTGCGGGTGACACAGCGTTTGGCGGCACAGCGTTTGGTGACACGGTGGCTGGTCGCACGGTGGGCTGTGGCAAGGGTGGCACGGTGGGCTGCGGCAGGGTGGGCGGCGGTACGGCAGCGGGGGGAGCGGCGGCCGGTGGTACGCCGGTCGGTGGCACCTCGGCTGGTGCCACCGCAGTGGATGGCCCGGCAGTGGATGGCCCAGCGTTGGATGGCCCGGCGGCGGGCGCCTCGCCGTACGCCGAACCGCTGAAGGAGACCGAGGCGGTGGCCTGCCGGACGGCGACGCCGTTGCCCGGCCGCTTCGGCAGTCCGGGCCACAGCTCACCGGCCTCGTGGGCGGCGGCGCGGATGGCGGCGCCGTCGAGGCCGGTGTGCGTTTCCTTGATGCCCCGGTCGAGCCACTGCACGACCAGTGTCAACGGCCCGTCCTGCGGCAGCGGCCAGATGAAGACCTGGTGGTCGAGGTGGAACTGGGTGCCGCCGCCGCCCTGTGCGCGCAGCACGGGCTGATCGGGCTCCGAGGCCGAGGGCACCGAGATGGTCTCCGAGCTGGCCCGGCTGCCGTCCGGGTAGAGCACGCCGATCAGCAGCGCGTTGTAATCCGGGATGCGGCGATGGTCGATCAGGCTGCCGGTGCGGCCTTCGTGCAGGCTGTCGCGCGAGTACACCCCGAGCCGCAGTGTCATCGCCTCCGGCCACACGTCGATGCCCCGCAGCGCGACGATTGTGCGCGCGGAGCGCCCGAGCGGCACCGCCCACGGCAGCAGCGCCGGGACGATGTGGTCACTCGGCGGGCCGGTCCAGGGACGGCCCTCGTAACTGAACAGCTCCTGCTCCCGCACCGGGAACAGGGGGCGCTCGCGCGGACCGTCCGTGAAGAAGCTCATGCTTGCTCGCGTGCCGCGGGGCCGCCGTTCTCCGGCGACCGGGCCACGGTCGGGGAGAGCGCCTTGCCGAACATGTCCGACACTCCCTCCGCGCCGTTCACCGGCGACCTCGACGTTACCGAATGCCCGCCCGCCGCCCGGGCGTTTTCCGGCGCTCGGC
Organism: Amycolatopsis sp.; assembly: GCA_036502365.1. Taxonomy (GTDB): domain Bacteria; phylum Actinomycetota; class Actinomycetes; order Mycobacteriales; family Pseudonocardiaceae; genus Amycolatopsis. The sequence goes on along the minus strand of DASXYS010000219.1, from coordinate 52,984 downwards.
CAGCTGTTGTGCTACCACAGCTTCCCGGTTTTCCGCCAGTGTGACCACCGGTCAGCCGCCGAAACCGCGGATCTTCACCTTCGTGCCCTTCGGCACCAGCGAGCCCGGCTGAGGGTCCTGCTGGAAGACGAAGTCGAACCCGCCGCCGTTGCCGTGGCCACCGCCGTTACCGCCCTTATCGGCTTGCAGCCCGGCATCCTTGAGGATCTGCTCCGCTTGGTCGAACGGCTTGAACCGGACGTCGGGCACCTGGACGGCGTTGGAGACGAAGACCTTCACCGCCTTGCTGCCCGGCGAGTTCGCCGCCGGGTCGGTGCGGGTGACGGAGCCGGCCGGCACGGTCTGGGAGAACTCCTCGCCGCCGTCCTGCGGCTGGAATCCGGCCTGCTGCAGGATCCCGAACGCCTCGTCCTTCGACCGCCCGGTGACGTCGGGCACCGGCGGCAGCGGCTCGGGGCCCTTGGACAGCACCAGCGTGACCTGGCCGCCGATGTCCACCGGCGTGCCGGGGGCGGGGGAGACGCTCACCACGGTGCCCTCGGGAGCGGTGTCGCTGAACGCCGGCGTGCCCTGCGTGACGGTGAGCTGCTGGTCCTGGATCGCCTTGGTGGCGTCGGCGAGCGGGCTGCCGACCTGGATGTTCGGCACCACCGGCTTGCCCTTGGACACGACCACGGAGACGGTGGCGTTCGGCTGCAGCGAGGTGCCCGCGGCCGGGTCGGCCTTGATCACCGTGTTGGCCGCGACGGTGTTGCTGAACTCCTGGCTGTACTGCGGGGTCAGCTTGGCCGCCCGCAGCGCGTCACCCGCCGAGGCCTGGCTGAGCCCGACGAGCTTCGGCACGGTCGAGGTGTTCGGCCCGGAGTCGCTGAGGATGAACGCGTACGCGCCGATCAGCCCGCCGAGCACCAGCACGCCGAGCGCGATCAGCGCGATGAGCTTCCGGCGGTCGCGCGGCTTCTTCTCCGCGGCGGGGGCCGGACGCCGGGGCGGTGCCGGGGGGACGGCCTGCTGCTGGCCGGTCGGCGGCGACACCGGCGGTCCCGGTGGCTGGACCGGCACGGCCCTGGTCAGCGCGCGGGTGCCGCGCGGGCCGGAGACCGGCATGAGCTGCTGGGTTGTCTGGTTCTGGTCGGTGATGGCGGGGATGCGCGGCAGGGTGCGCTCGGCGTCGGACACGCCGTCGCCGTCCGGCGGGGGCGGGATCGGCACGCCCACCAGCGCCAGGCCCAGCTCGGCGCGGACCGCCTGCAGCTCGGCGAGGAACACGCCGGCGTCGGCCGGGCGCAGCTCGGGGTCGCGCCGGGTGGCGCGCAGGATCAGTTCGTCCAGCGCGGGCGGCAGGCCGGGGCGCAGGTCGCTCGGCCGCGGCACGTCGTCGTTCACATGCCGGTACGCCACCGAGAGGGCGGTGTCGCCGGTGTAGGGCGCCTGGCCGGTGAGCATCTCGTACAGCAGGATCCCGGCCGAGTAGACGTCGCCGCGCGCCGCGGCGGCGCCGGTGGTGACCTGCTCGGGGGAGAGGTAGGCGACGGTGCCGAGGATGACGCTGGAGCTGGTGGTCCCGGCGCTCGCGACGGCGCGGACCAGGCCGAAGTCCCCGACCTTCACCACCCCGCCGGTGAGCACGGTGCTGCTGCGGCCGATCAGCACGTTCTCCGGCTTGACGTCGCGGTGCACCAGCCCGGCGGCGTGCGCGGCGGCCAGCGCGGAGAGCACCGGCTCGGCGATGCTCAGCGCGAGCGCGACGTCCAGCGGCCCCTGCTCGGCCATCAGGTCGCGCAGCGTGCCGCCGTCGACCAGCTCCATCACCAGGAACGCCAGGCCGGAATCCTCGCCCGCCGGGGTGTCGAAACCCTGGTCGTGCACCGCGACGACGTTCGGGTGGTGCAGCTGCGCGGCGGAGCGCGCCTCGCGCACGAACCGCTCCACGAACGAGCGGTCGTCGGCGAAGCGGGGATCCATGATCTTGATCGCCACCTGCCGGTCCAGCCGGGTGTCCAGCCCCCGGTAGACCGACGACATCCCGCCGCGGGCCAACAGCTTGTCCACGCGGTAGCGGTGTTCGAGCAGCGTGCCGACCAGGCTCGGATGCGTCCGTGTCACGGCTGAATCCTACGGAACCTCCGGGGTGGGCCGGAGGTGACCTGGCAGGTCACCCGTGCGTATCAATGGGACGGCCGGTCGAATGTGGCACAGTGTCACCTGTGAGTGGGATTCCTGTCGCCGATGACGTCCTCGACCCCGCGGTAGCGGTTCTTCCGCTGACGGAGGTGGCGAAGGCCCTCGGGACCTCGGTCAACAAGGTGCGCCAGATGCTGCGCGAAGGCCAGCTGATCGCGGTGAAGCGCGGCGGCGAGCTGTGCGTGCCCGGCGCCTTTTTCGTGAAGGACGGCGTGGTCAAGGGGCTGGCGGGCACGATCACCGTGCTCGCGGACTCCGGCTTCAGCCGCACCGAGATGCTGCGCTGGTTGTTCACGGAGGACGAAACCCTGCCGGGCTCGACCCCGGTGAACGCGCTCCGCACGAGCCACGGCACCGAGGTCAAGCGCCGCGCGCAGGCGATGGCCTTCTAGCGCTCGTCCCGTCCCGCGTTCCGGTCCCCGGTGAACACACCAGGTAACCGATCGCGGCGGCGAGTTGCAGCCCCGCGGCGGCGCACAGGCACGCTGCCGGAGACTGCCCGGCGAGCGGTCCCGCGACGGCCGTGCCCGCGGCCATCCCGGCGATCTTCACGCTCGCGGCGGTGGTGAACACCTGCGCCCGCACGTCCGCGGGCGCCTCCCGGTGCCGGACCGCGAACACCGCCGCGAGCTGTGGCCCTTCGCCGAAACCGATCAGCACGGCGGCCGCGGCCGGCAGGATCGCGTCCGGCGCCGCCGCGGTCGCGAGGAAACCCGAGCCGAGCACGACCGTGCTGAGCAGCACCGTCGTGTCCGGCAGGCCGGGCAGCGGGCGGCGGGCCAGCACTGCGTTGGCGAGCAGGGAAGCGACGGCCATGACGGTCAGCAGCAGCGTGCCGTACCCCGCGCCGCCGAGCCGGTGGATGCCCAGGACCGGGTAGCAGACCATGGCCATGCCGATGCCGGCGTACGAGAGCGTGGTGGTCACGGTCACGCGGCGCAGCGGGCGGTTGCGGAGCAGGACCAACGCGGCGGCGGTGGGGTTTCGCGGGCTTCGCGGGCGCTCCGCCCGGCGCGGCAGGCGCCAGGCGACCGGAACGGCCGCCGCGACCAGCACGCTCGCGACGGTGAGCGCGACCGGCGCGCCCGCGAGGTTCGCCAGCAGCCCGGCGAGCCCGGGGCCGGCCAGGCTCGCGGCGGTGAACGTCATTGCGTCGAGCGTGCTCGCCCGCGGCAGCCGCTCCGGCGGGACCAGCGGGCAGCTGCGCGGTCCAGCCGCCCGCGACCGCCGGGTTGAGCAGGCCGGCTAGCGCCGCCGTCACCAGCACCAGCGCGAAAGGCACCCGGCCGAAGAGCACCGTGATCAGCGCGAGCCCCACGGCGTACCCGGCGAGCGCCGCCGCCAGTACCCGGCCGGGGGAGCGGGCCCGGTCCAGTACCGCGCCCAGCAACGGTCCGCCGACCGCGGCCGCGACGGTCAGCCCGGCCAGCAGGGTCGAGCCCGTGACCGCTGTCGACGAGCTCAGCCCCAGCAGAAGCAGCGCGGGGCCGGAGGACTCGTCGCCGCTTCGGGCGGCCGTCGCGCCGATCAGGTAACGGCTCAGCACAGTCAAGACGTTACAGTGGGGTATGACCGTTCCGCAGCCGGATTTCCCGGGTGGCCGCTCGGCGGTGCGCCGCGCAGTGGACCTGCTCGACGTGCTGCTGCCCGAGCCGCCCGATCCGGCCCAGGTGCTCGAAGTGCTGGTGGCGCACGGAGAACCGGACGAACCGTTGGCCGCGGCCGATCTCGCCGAGCTGCACGCCGCCGCGCTCGAACTGCGCGAGGCCTTCGCCGCGCCGGACACCGCGGCCGCCGCGAAGGTGCTCAACCGGCTGTTCGCGAAGTACGCGAGCCCGCCGCGGCTGAGCGCGCACGACGCGGACTTCGGCTGGCACCTGCACGTCGACGCGGCCGACGACGGGCCGTGGGGCGCGTGGTTCGTGACGTCCTCGTCGCTCGCGCTGGCCGGGCTGCTGGCCGAACGGCAGGGGCCGCCCGGCGGGCTGTGCGCGTCGCCCTCGTGCGGGCGCCCGTTCGCGCACCTGGGCGGCGGCAGCCCACGGCGTTATTGCTCGACGCGGTGCGCGACCCGCGAGCGCGTGGCGGCGCACCGGGCCAAGACGAAGACCGGTTCCGGGTCAGCCGTGTAGCGGATGACGCTCTCCCTGCACTCAGCGAGGCAAAAGCGTCATCCGCTGCATCCGGCAACCTGGGGGATGGCTCGGGTCAGCCGTTCTGCTGGTCCCGCCAGGCGATCCACGGCTTGACCTTGGACAGGTCGTAGTCCGGCCCGCCCAGGCCCACGGTGAACGTGGAGACGCCCTGCGCGACGAGCTTGGGCCCCAGCTCGTCCGGGGCGCCCTCCACCGCGCAGGAGCGCTCGATCTCGGCCGGGTCGCGGCCCACGTCCGCGCAGTGCTGGTCGAGGATCTTCACCTTGCGCTCGACGACTTCCGCGTCACCGAAGCCGTGCCAGATGTCGGCGTGCTTCGCGACGAGCTTGAGGGTCTTCTTCTCGCCGCCACCGCCGATCAGCACCGGGATCTTGCGCGTCGGCGCGGGGTTCAGCTTGCCCAGCCGCGATTCGATCCGCGGCAGGGAGTCGGCCAGGTCGTTCAGCCGCCCGCCCGCGGTGCCGAACTCGTAGCCGTACTCGTCGTAGTCCTTCTCGAACCAGCCGGAGCCGATGCCGAGGATGAGCCGTCCGCCGGAGATGTGGTCGACGGTGCGCGCCATGTCGGCGAGCAGCTCGGGGTTGCGGTAGCTGTTGCACGTCACCAGCGCGCCGATCTCCACACGGGACGTCGCTTCCGCCCACGCGCCGAGCATCGTCCAGCACTCGAAGTGCTTGCCCTCGGGCTCGCCGTAGAGCGGGTAGAAGTGGTCCCAGTTGAAGATGATGTCGACGCCGAGTTCTTCGGCCTCCGCGGCCGCGCGGCGGATGCTGTCGTAATCGGCGTGCTGCGGCTGGAGCTGGACGCCGACCCGGAGCCGCCTGTTCGAAGCAGTGGTCATGATCGCAGCGTAGGCCTGCAAGTACGGAACGCGCCAAGCCGGACCTGGACCAGCTCCGGCAACGCGACCGCCAGCCGACGGCCCTTGCCGACCACGGCGCGGCGGTTCAGCACGTCGTAATCGAGCGCCTCGATCTCGTCCAGGATGCCTTCGTACAGCGTGATCGCGGTCCGCACGCACGGGCGGGATTCGGGGCGCAGCAACGGAATCCCGGCCTCCGCACGACGGTAGACCGCGCGGTTGCGCGACACCGCGACGGCCAGCGCGCGGCGTACCCGCGGGTCCGGCACCCGGCGGCGGCGCGACTCGACGAGCAGCGCCCGGTCCACACCGAAGGCCGCCAGCTCCTCGGTGGGCAGGTAAAGCCGGCCGCGGTCCAGGTCCTCACCGATGTCACGGATGAAGTTGGTGAGCTGGAAGGCTTCGCCGAGCGCGGCGGCGCTCGAGACCGCTTCCGCGAGCGGCACGACCGTGCCGAACACCGGCAGCATCTGCAGCCCGATCACGGACGCCGAGCCGTGCACGTACTCGGCGAGGCCGGCGTAGGTCGCGTACTCCGTGACCGTCAGGTCCATCCGCATCGAGTGCAGGAACGCGTCCACCAGCCCGCGTTCGATGCCGTGGCGGCGGACGGTGTCGGCCAGCGCGGCGAGCACCGGGTCGGCGGGCGCGCCGCCGCCGTAGACCTCGTCGACCAGTCCGGCGACCTTGTCCAGCGCCACCTCCGGGTCGGTGCCCGGCGACGGGTTGTCGACCAGCTCGTCGGCCATCCGCGCGAAGCCGTACAACGCGTGCGCCGACGGCCGGGCCCGCGCCGGCAGCAGCCGGGTGGCGAGGAAAAACGTGCGGCCGTGGTGGGCGTTGATGCGGCGGCACTCGGCGTACGCGGACCGCAGGGCGGGGCCGGTGATGCCGGCGGCGTCCAGTTCGTTCACCGGCCGGTGATCCTTTCCGCGGCGAGTCGTCCGGAGATCAGCACGGGCGGGATGCCGACGCCGGGGGTGGTGCCGCTGCCCGCGAGCACCACGTTGCCCGCGGCCCGCACCAGGTTGGCGGGCCGGAACGGGCCGGTCTGGGCAAACGTGTGCGCCAGCGAGAACGGGGTCCCGGCGGCGAGCCCGCGCGCCGACCAGTCCGCGGGCGTGATCAGCTCGTCGACGGCGAACTCCCGGCCGAAGCCGGTCAGCCCGCGCGCTTCCAGCGTGCGCACCAGCTCTTCGCGGTACGCGCCGCCGACGCGTGGCCAGTCGATGCGGCCGCGGTGCAGGTTCGGCGCGGGCGCGAGCACGGAGACGATCTCGCCGCCTTCACCGGCCAGCCCCGGTTCGGTCGCGGTCGGGCGGGTGACCAGCAGCGACGGGTCGCTCATGAGCTTGCCCTCGCGGACGATCTCGGCGAACGTGCGCTCCCACGCGTCGCCGAAGAAGATCGTGTGGTGGCCCAGTTCCGGCCACGAGCGGCCGGCGCGCCCGTGCAGCACCACGGCCGAAGGCGAGTACCGCAACGGCAGCACCCGGCGGGGACGCGCGCCGAGCAGCCGGTACGCCGTGGTCAGCTCGGTCGCGAGGACCACCGCGTCGCACTCGATCCGCTCACCCGAGCGCGTCCGGACCGCCCGCACCCGCGACGAGACGCGCTCCAGCCACGCGGCTTCGGTGCCGAACCGCAGGTCGGCCCCCGCGCGCCCGGCGGCGCCGGCCATCGACCGCGCGATCGCGCCCATGCCGCCGCGCGGGTAGTACACGCCGCCGACGGTGTCCATGTACGCGATGACGCCGTACGCGCCCATCGCGCGCGCCGGGTCGAGGCCCGCGTACAGCGCCTGGAACGAAAACAGCCGGCGCACGCGCTCGTCGCGCAGGAAGGTCGCGACCTTCGGGCCGAGCCGGCCGAAGCCGCCGAGCGCCGCGAGCTTCACCAGCTCCGGCCGGGCGAGGCCGAGCGGCGAATCGAAGTTCGCGCCGATGAAGTGGTCCTTCTGCGTGGTGTACAGCTCGGTGAGCCAGCGCCGCAGCCGCCGGTAGCCCCGCGCCTCCGCGGGCCCGGCGAACGCGCGGATTTCGGCCTCCATCGCGTCGCCGTCGGTGCGCAGCGCCAGCGTGCTGCCGTCCGCGAACCGCGCGCGGTAGGCCGGGTCGAGCTTCGTCAGCGGCAGGTTGCCGGCCAGCGACTCGCCGACGGCGTGGAAGGCCTCGTCGACCAGCTCGGGCATGGTGAGCACACTCGCGCCGGTGTCCACGGCGTTGCCGCCGAAGTCCTGTTGCCCGGCCCGTCCGCCCGGGGTCTTGGCCTGCTCCAGCAGCGTGACGCGGCGGCCGGCGCCGAGCAGGTGCAGCGCGGCCGAGAGCCCGGCCAGCCCCGCCCCGACCACCACCACGTGGTCGGTGGGCCCGGTGACGGTCCGGCCCGGCATCAGTACGTCCGCTGGGTCGCCAGCTCGGTCAGCTCGGTCAGCGCCGCCGGGGCCGGCTCGGCCAGGCGGGCCCGCTCGAGCGCGGCCATCGCCGAGGACGTGAGCTCGGTGATGCGCCGCTCGATGGCGTCGACCGCGCCGACGGCCGTCAGCGTGTCGCGCACTGTGTCCACCGCGGCGTCGGACAGGTTGGCGGCGCCGATGGCTTCGGCGATCACCTCGGCCGCGGCGTCCTCACCGCGCTCCCTCGCCAGTTGCAGGCCCAGCGCGACGAGCAGGGTCCGCTTGCCTTCGCGCAGGTCGTCGCCCGCGGGCTTGCCGGTCACGGACGGGTCGCCGAACACGCCCAGCAGGTCGTCCCGCAGCTGGAACGCCACGCCGACGTCGCCGCCGAACTCCAGCAGCGTGCCGATCAGCTCCTCGTCCGCGCCGGCGAGCGCGGCGCCGAGGTGCAGCGGGCGCTGCACGGTGTACGCGGCGGTCTTGAGCCGGTCGATGCGCAGCGCGGCTTCGGGGGAAGCGTCGCCGACGGCCTGCGTGCGGACGTCGAGGTACTGCCCGGCGAGCACCTCCGTGCGCATCGCGCGCCACGCCGGGCGCGCCGCGGCGAGGGTTTCGGCGGGCAGCGGGGCGTCGGCGAACATGTCGTCGGCCCACGCCAGCGCGAGGTCGCCGACCAGCACGGCGGTGGCCAGCCCGAACGCCGCGGGGGAGCCGAGCCAGCCCTGGCCGGCGTGCAGCTTCGCCGACGCGACGTGCACGGTCGGGTTGCCGCGGCGGGAGTCGGAGGAGTCGATCAGGTCGTCGTGGATCAGCGCGCAGGCCTGGATCAGTTCGAGGCTCGACACCACTTGCAGCGCGCCCTCGGCGTCCGGCCCGGAGGCCGCGCCGCCGGCCCCGCGCCAGCCCCACCACGCGAACGTCGGCCGGATCCGCTTGCCGCCGCCCAGCACGAACCCGGACAGCGCCTCGATGCCGGCCGCCACGCTGGGCTCGGTGCGCACGATCTGCTCGCCGGCCCGGCCCAGGAACGCGGCCAGCGCGCCCTCGACGCGGGCGGGCAGGTCGGCGTCGAATCCGGGCTCGTCCATGCCTTCATCATCCGGGGCACCCGGCGGTCCGCTCGCGCCGGGTGCCCCGGATGTGGCGCACGAGACGTCAGGCGCGCGTCCACTCCGTGTGCACGTCGGGCCCGGTGCCGGTCCGCACCCGGAGCCGGAACAGGCCCTCGGGCGCGGGCCGCAGCGTGAACCAGCCGACCTCGTCGGCGGAGGTGCTCGCGGCCACCCCGCCCGGGCCGCAGAGCTCGACCGCGGCGGCCGACGGCGGGACGAGCTGGCCCAGCAGCGCGTCCGGCGTCAGCTCCACGGAGACGGTGAGGCCGCCGGCCGTGAACGTCAGCGAACGGTGCCCGCCGGTGCCGGCGCGGGTACCGGCGGGCGCGGTGGCGGAGCCGGCTGCCAGCTCGGCCAGTTCGGCGTCGACCGTATGCCAGGTGAAGGCCGCTTTTGCCGCGGTGACAAAGCTTTCCGGCACTTCACGCCGTTCGCGCAGGGCATCGCCGAGCTCGGCCAGCAGCAGCTCGTCGGAGTCCCGGTGGTCCGGCATCTCAAGCTCCCGCCGTGGTCGGGGCCAGCGCGGCGACGGGCGGGCTGCGGCGCAGCAGGCCGAGACAGCGGATCCGGCTGGGGCCGATGCCGCCGACCGCCATGCCGAGCTGCTCGCTGATCCGCGCGTACGCCACGGGCGGATCGTCGAACAGCATCTCCAGCAGCCGGCGGCAGCGTTCGGGCAGCGTGGCGAAACCCCGTCGCAGGGCGAGCCGGCGCTCTTCGGCCAGCAGCCACTCGTCCGCCGCCGCGACGGCCTCGTCGGGGAAGGGGTCGTCCTCGACCGGGATCTGGCGCAGTTTCGCGCGCAGCAGGCGCAGGCACTCGTGACGGGTGGTCGTCGCGAGCCAGCCGGGCAGCGCGGCCGGCTCGCGGAGCCGGCCCAGCTGCTCGACCAGCCGCAGCCAGACCGCGGCTCCGACGTCGTCCGCGTCGGCACCGGAGAGCCGGTGCCGGCCGCAGACGGCCCAGACCAGCGGCGCGTACCGCTCGACGATCTCGTCCCACGCGCCGCGGTCCCCATCACGTGCCCTGGCGACCAGTGCCACCACTGACGGGTCGTCCCGCATGGGGCTCATTGTCCCGGGTTCGGACCGGCCCAGTGGTACCGCTCGACGCCTGAATCCGGGTCGTCCAGCACCAGTTCGAACGCCTCCGCGGGACTCACCCGGCCCGGCACGGTCCGAGCCGCCACCATCCCGGTCACCCGGGCGGCGGCGAACGACGTGCCGGTCCACTTCGCCCAGCCGCCCGGGTAGGCCCCGCGCACCTCGAACCCGACCGCCTGGCAGGACACCCACGGCGCGTCCGGGCTGAACGGCAGCCGGATGCCGTCCCGGTCCATCGCGCCGACCGCGACCACACCCGGCAGGGCGGCGGGCCACATCGGGGTGGTCCCGGTCAGCATCGGGTCCGTGGTCTCCCCGTGGTTGCCCGCCGCCGCGATCACCAGCACGCGGCGGGGCAGCCGGTCCACCGCGCGGCGCAGCACCAGCGACGGGGCGCCGTCGAGGGTGTGGGAAGCCAGGGAGAGGTTCAGGATGTCGGCCCGGTCGCCCAGCCGCACGATCTCCTGGGCCACCTCCCACTCGGTCGCCTCACTGGTCGCGCTGTCGAGCGCGCCGTCGGCCTCGATCCGCGCCGCGGGGGCGTGCGCGAGGATCACGGAGCAGACGAACGTGCCGTGCCCGGCCCGGTTGGTCAGCAGCGTGGTGGTCCCCTTCGTGTGCCATTCGCGGGTCCGCACGTCGCGGCCGGTGAACACCGGATGCCGGAACAGCGGCGTGTCGATCATGGCCACGGCGACCTCCGCCCCGGTCAGCGCGTCCGTGGCGGGCTGGTCCACGGGGCCCGCGTCCATCGGGTCGCCCGCGGTCATCGGCTTCGACCCGGCGGTGCCGACCGCGACGGGACCGATCGTGCCGGCGGCCATCGGCTTCGACCCGGCGGATCCGATCGAGCCGAGGGTCGACCAGTGCAGGTCCACCTCCGGCTGCCAGCCGCCCGCGGACGTGGCGAAGGCCGCGCGGAGCTTGGCCGGCAGGTCGGCGACCTCGCCGTCCAGGCAGACCAGGCCGGTCAGCCGGGCCAGGCCGAGCCGGGTGTCTTCGACGACCTCCGCCCATTCCGTCTTCAGCTCGCGCAGCGCGTCGAGCACCACGGCCAGGTCGTCGCTGTCGGCGATGAGCTCGTCGGGGAGGGGTTTCAACTCGGCGGCGAGTGGGAGGGTCTGCCCGTTCGGCTGTTCCGGTGATTCGGTCATCTCAGTAGATTCCTCTCGAGGTGGTCTTCCCTACCGGAGTCGCGAATGCGCGCTGTGATGCTTCACCCCGGCGCAAAAGAACAGGCGGACGCCGCCGTGCGGCTCGCCGACCTCGACCCCGCCCGGGCGCCGGGGCCGGCGCGCGAGGCGGTGGCCGCGGCGGTGCGGGAGCGGGACGCGGCGGCCGAGTCCGTCGCCGAACGGGCCTGGGGGCATGCCCTCCTGCACTGCGGCGAGATGGACGACGCGCTGCGCCACTTCCGCCGTTCGGTGCGGTGCGCCGAGCGCGCGGGCTCGGCGGCGCTCGCGGCCGAGGCACGGATGAAAATGGCGTTCGCGCTGCTGCAACGGGGCCGTCCCGCCACGGCGTTGCGGGAAATCGACCTCGCGGTGCCCGACCTCGACGGCGCGACGGCCGGCCGCGCGCTCGCCCAGCGCGCGATCGTGCTGCACATGGACGGCCGGCTCGACGAGGCGCTCACCCAGTTCGACGCCGTGCTGCCGACCCTGCGGGCCACCGGCGACCTGCTCGGCGTCCAGCGGCTGCTGATCAACCGTGCGTTCCTGCTGGCCGACCGGCACGCGTTCGCGGCGGCCGAAGCGGACCTGCTGGAGGCCGGGCGGCTCGCGCGGCAGCTCGGCCGCGAGCTCACCGAGGGCATCGTGGCGGAGAACCTGGGCCTGGTGGAGACGCTGCGCGGGGACATCCCGGCCGCGCTGGCGCAGCTGGGCCGCGCCGAGCGGATCATCGCCGAGCACGGCGCGCAGCTGGGCTGGGTGCAGCGCCACCGGGCCGAGCTGCTGCTCTCGGCCGGGCTCGTCGCCGAGGCCCGCGACGCCGCCGAACGGGCCGTCGCCACCTGCCGGCGGGAACGTCGTCTGCTGGGGGTGCCCGAGGTGCGGCTGGTGCTTTCCCAGGCCGCGTCGCTGAGCGAGGACACCGTCACGGCCGTGGCGCAGGCGCGTGCGGCCGGGCGTGAGTTCGCCCGCCAGGGCCGGGCCGCGTGGGCCGAGCTGGCCTACCTGACCGGGCTACGCGCGCGGTGGACGTCCGGCCCGCCGCCGCGGGTCGCGTCCGCCCGGATCGCCGGGATGGTGCGGGTACTGGCGGGCGCGGGCTGGCCCGCGGCCGAGCTGGAGGCCCGCCTTTTCGCCGGACGGCTCGCGCTCGCCCGCCGTGACCCCGAACGCGGCCGCGGGCTGCTCCGGGAGGCGTCCACGGCCCGGCGGCGCGGCCCGGCGACCTTGCGGGCCCGCGGCTGGTACGCGGAAGCGTTGCTGCGTAAGGATTTCGGGGATCACGCGGGCGTCGTCCACGCGGCCCGGTCCGGGCTGCGGGTGCTCGACGACCACGGTGCCGCCCTCGGTGCCGCGGACCTCCGTGCGCGCACGGCCGCGCAGCGCACCGACCTCGCCGAGCTGGGCCTGCGCACGGCGGTCGCGGGCGGGCGCGCGGACGCGGTGTTCGAGTGGGCCGAGCGTGGCCGGGCCAGCCGTCTCGCCCGCCCGCCGGTCCGCCCGCCGGACGACGAGGTGCTCGCCCGGCTGCTCGCCGAGCTGCGTTCCACCGCGCGGGAGGCCGAGAATGCTTCCGGCCCCGCGAAGACGCTGCCGCGCCAGGCCGCGCTGGAACGGCGGATCCGCGACCACATCCGGCAGAGCCGGTCGGCCGGCTCGCCGGCGACCGAACCGGTGCGGGTGCCCGAGCTGGGCCGGGCCCTCGGCGAGCGCGCACTGGTCGAATGGCTCCGTCTCGACGGCGAGCTGCAGGCGCTCACCTTGGTCGACGGCCGGCTGCGGCGCCACGAGCTCGGCCCCGCCGCGCGCGTGGCGGACCTGCTCGACCGGCTGCCGTTCGCGTTGCACCGCATGGCCGACGTCTCCGCCCCGGCTTCGGCGGCCGCCGCCGAGCACCTGCTGGCGAACGCCGCGGACCGGCTCGACGAGGCACTGTTCGGCCCGTTGCCCGAGCTGGCGGGACGGCCGCTGGTCGTGGTGCCGACCGGGATCCTGCACAGCCTGCCGTGGTCGGTGCTGCCCTCGTGCGCCGGCCGGGCGGTCGCCGTCTCGCCGTCGGCCACGCTCTGGCACGCGGCGAACGCCCGCGAGCCCGCGACCGGGCCGGTGATGGTGGTCGCCGGGCCCGGGCTCGCCGGCGCGGTCGCCGAAGCCGAGGCGATCGCGGCGATCCACCACGTGGAGCCGATCACGGACGGAGGCGTGGACGTCGTGCTCGCCGAACTGGCCAAGGCCCGGCTGGCGCACCTCGCCGCGCACGGCACGCTGGCCGTCGACCACCCGCTGTTCTCCAGCCTCCGCCTGCACGACGGGCCGCTGCTCGCCTACGACCTCGACCGGCTCGGCCGGGTGCCGCACACGGTGGTGCTCGCCGCGTGCGACAGCGGCCGCTCGGTCGTCTGCACCGGTGACGAGCTGCTCGGGCTGGGCGCGGCGTTCGTCGCGAACGGCGCCGCGCAGCTCGTCGCCTCCGTGGTGCCGATCCCGGACGCCGAGACGGCGCCGCTGATGGTGGAGCTGCACCGGCTGCTGGCCGGCGGGCACCCGGCGGCCGTCGCGCTGGCCCGCGCCCAGCAGGCGGTGCGGGGCCACGGTCCGGCCGCGGCCGCCGCGGCGGCCGGTTTCGTCTGCGTCGGCGCGGGTTCCTGAAACTCACGAACCGGCTGTATCACCGCGTCCGCCCGCCACTCCGTCTGGCGGAGAGGGAGAGGTGAGGCGACCATGACAACCCTGCTGCCGCTACTCGTGTCCGTCCTCGTCGCGCTGGCCATCGGGCTGGCCCTGCGACGCCGGAAACGCAAGCACACCAAGGAAAACCTGACCGGACCGCCCGGCGGCATCCCGGCGTTCCGGATCGTGACGCTCGGCTTGCAGGGCTCGGGCAAGACGCTGCTGCTGACCGGGATCTACCGCCGCCTGCAGACGCCGGCCGACCGCGGCTTCTACCTGCGCGTGCCGCACGAGCAGCTGATCGAGCTGAACCGCTGGTACCGCAAGGCCGCCGACGTCAACGAGGAGTGGCCGCGCGGGACCACCCGCGGCGAGCTGCGCGAGTTCGAGTTCAGCGTGATGACCCAGGTCGGCGCGGACGCCGAGCCCGTGGTGAAGCTCGGCTACCTCGAATACCCCGGCGAACTGCTGACCGACCCGGACGCGCCCGGCTCCACCGCGCAGGCCACGCTGCTCGAGGCGATCGCCGGCGCCGACGCGCTGGTCGGCATCATCGACGGCTTCCGCCTGCTCCAGGCCCACAACGGCGACCAGCGCGGGCAGCTGATGCTCGAGGCCTCGCTCGACGCGATGATCAACGCGATGCTGCCGGTGCGCAGCCCGATCGTCTTCGTGATCACCAAGTGGGACCTGCTCGACCACCTGCACCCGGACGAGAACGAGCGGCTGCGGATGGTGCGCGAGCGGCTGATGGACACCCCCGGCTTCGCCGACCTGGTCAAGGTCCACAGCACCCGGCGGATCGTGCGGCTGATCCCGGTCACCGCCGTCGGGCACGATTTCGCCGAATACCGCGACGGCGCGGTGCGGAAGAACCCCGGCGGCCGGTTCCGGCCGTCGAACGTCGAGGCCGCGCTTTCGGTGGTGGTGCCGGACATCCTGCGCCAGACCGAGATGTCGCTCGACCACGCGACGCGGGCCGAGCTGCTTGCCGCGGCGCAGCGGCGGGTGCGGATGGGGCCGGGTGAGGCGTTGCGGACGCTCGGCACATACGTCACGGGAAAGGCCGCGCGGATCCTGATGTCCGCGGTCGGCGCGGGCGTGATCGCGGAGTCCGGCCTGTCGCTGCTGCTCGACACGCTCGGCCCGCGCGGCTACGACCCGGCGGAGCACGGCGCCCGGCTCGCGCGGCTCGGTGAAGCGGACCGCCGGGCGGAGGAGTTCGTCCAGGCCCGGCGACGGGTCGTCGGCGAGCTGCAGCGGCAGGTCGCGGTGCTCGAGGCGAAGCTGCCCGACTCCCGCCTCGGCGGCGACCGCTGGGGTGACTGGTGATCGGCGAGGCGTGGCCGTTCCTGGTGGCGCGGGGACGGCGGCGCGGCTACTCGGCGCTGCTCGTGCCGGGCTTCCTCGGCGAGCACGGGTTCCTGGAAGAAACCGCCGTGCCGCTCGACGACGTGTCCTTCCGCACCGCCGCGACCCCGTTCGGCTCGCTCACCTGGGCCGAGCACGCGGTGACGAGGGCCGACGCCGGCGGCGAGCCCCGCGATGAGCATGGCCGGCCGCTCGTCCTGCTGCACGGGCTCCTGTGCCCGCGCGGTGAACCGGCCGACGCCGGCGCCGCCCTCGCCTGGACGGATGCGATCGCGCTGGCCGTCTACCGCCGGTTCCTCGACGGTGAGGAGGAGTTCCGGGCGGAGGCGTCGGCGCCGTTCGAGGTCGGGCTGGCCCGGGTCGCGACGCTCCGGTCCAGGACGGCACCGCGCTCGCCCGCCGTGATTTCGGCCCCGCCGCGGGGAAAGCCGCGGCGCGGACTGGTCTGGGCGGGAGCCGGCGCGGTGGTGGCCGGCGCCGTGGCCGCGGTGATCGCGCTGCTGTCGGCGGGCAGCGGACCGGAACCAGCGCCGCCGTGCTCGCGGGACGTGGTGACGCTGTCGCCGCTGCCCTCACCGGTGGCGACCTGCGTGCTCGACGGGAAGGTCGTCGGCTACTCGCCCCAGAAGGTCCCGGTCAGCCCGACACCCCGGAAGTAGTCCGCCGCCTCGGCCGGCTCGCGCCGCCGGTAGCCGTGGTCGAGGCGGCCCGCGTACCAGCCGCTCGCCAGGTGCCACAGCGTGTCCAGATCGAGCACGGATCCCTTGGCGGTACCCGATTCCCCGGCCCATTCGTCCACACAGGACTCATCGCAGAACAGTCGCTGGAGCGAGCAGGTGCGCCGCACGTCGTCCCACATCCGGGCCGCGGGCACGGGGAAGTGCGCCACCTGCGCGCCCGACGGCGGCCCGTCACGGCCGACGATCAGCGCGCTCGGCTCGCCGCAGCCGGGGCAGCGGGTCGAGACCAGCACCTCCGGCTCGGCCGGCACCAGGTGCGGGATCGCGAACGAGTCCCACGCGCAGCCGCCCCACCACAGCGTGCGGGCGCCCATCACGGAGAACCCGAGCGGAATGGCCGCGAACGGGTGAGCCAGCGCCACGTGCTCGCACTCGTCCAGCACGAGCTGGCGGGCGGCGTCGAGGCGGTGCAGCGCCTGCTTGGCCACGGCCAGCGAGCCGTGCGCGGCGTCGGCCAGCTCCGGCGCGGTCGGCGGCCGGCCGTGCACCGAGAACGCCCGGTACACGGCCACTCGCACGTCCTCGTCCCAGGCGGTGTCGAGGCTCTCGCGGCCGGCTTGAACCCGGGTTGATGCACTCGCTAGCTCGGTCATGGCTTCTCCATCGCGTCCGGGCTTTGACGGTACCCGTGGTCAAGGCCACGTGCAGGGACTGCCCGCGCCCGGTTTCGCCCACTACCATTTCCGTTCATGACGACGGTGATCGAGCGGTTGCAGGGGGACGCGCCCGCGTTCTCCATCGAGTTCTTCCCACCACGGGACGAGGCCGACGAGGCCGTGCTCTGGAAGGCCGTCCGCGAACTCGAACCGCTTGACCCCGCCTACATGTCCATCACCTACGGCGCGGGCGGCTCCAGCCGCGACGGCACCATCCGCAGCATCGCCCGCGTCGCCACGGAGACCACGCTCTGCCCGATGGCGCACCTGACCGCCGTCGACCACTCGGTTTCCGAGCTGCGCAACGTGATCGGCTGGTACGCCGCCGTCGGCGTCCGCAACATCCTCGCCGTGCGCGGGGACCCGCCGGGCGACGTCTACGGCGACTGGGTCCCGCACCCCGAAGGGCTGAGGTACGCCGAGGAGCTGGTCGAGCTGGTCCGCTCGCTCGGCGACTTCTGCGTCGGCGTCTCGGCCTTCCCGTACGGGCACCCGCGCTCGCCGGACCTGGAGTCGGACACGAAGTACCTGATCCGCAAGTTCCGCGCGGGCGCCGATTTCGCCATCGCGCAGCTGTTCTTCGAGGCCGAGGACTTCCTGCGGCTGCGTGACCGGGTGGCCGCGGCGGGCTGTGACGCGCCGGTGCTGCCCGGCATCATGCCGCTGACCACGCTGCGGACGCTGCACACCACCGTCAAGCTGGCCGGCGTGCCGGCGCCGCAGCGGCTGCTGGACCGGCTCGAACCGCTTTCGGACGATCCCAAGGCGTTCCGCGCGGCCGGCATTGACCTGGTCACCGAGCTGGGCGAGAAGCTGATTGCCGAAGGCGTGCCGGACCTGCACTTCTACACGTTCAACCGGTCCAAGGCCACGCGTGAGGTGGTGGGCCGGCTGGGCCTGGTGCCGGCCCGCGCCTAATCCCCAAGTCGGTGTCGCCGGATGGTGACAGGCCGGTAGCGTGCCCGGCATGGCTTCCACCGAAGAGGGCGTGCGCGGGATCTGCGACCGGTACGTCGACGACTACGCGGCGCTGGACCCGGTCGCCGCGACCGTGCTCGGCGTCGACGGTTACGACGACCAGCTCACCGACTATTCGCCGCAGGGGCACGCGGCCCGGGCCGCGCTCGCCGCGCGGGCGCTGGCCGAGATCACTGCCGCCGAGCCCGCCGACGCGGGCGAGCGCGTCGCCAAGGCGGTGTTCGCCGAGCGGGTGGGCCTGGACGTCGAGATCCACGAGGCCGGCCTCGACCTGGCCGCGCTGAACGTGATCGCCAGCCCGGTGCAGGACCTGCGCATGGTGTTCGACCTGATGCCGATGGACACCGCCGCGCAGTGGGGCGACATCGTCGCCCGGCTCGGGAAGGTGCCCGCGGCGCTCGCCGGGATCCGCGCGTCGCTGCTGGCCGCGGCCGACGACGGCCACGTCTCGGCGCTGCGCCAGATCGGCAAGGTCGCCGAGCAGTGCGAGACCTGGGCCGGGCTCAAGGACGGGCCGGGTTTCTTCACCGGGCTCGTCGGCGCCGCGTCCGGCAACACCGCCGCCGCCGGGCTGGAGGACGACCTCGCCGCGGGCGCGCGCGGGGCGGAGGAGGCGTTCGCGGAGTTCGCGGGCTTCCTGCGCGCCGAGCTGGCGCCGCGCGCGCCGGCCAAGGACGCGGTGGGCGAGGACGTCTACAAGCTGTGGTCGCGTTACTTCATCGGCGCTTCGCTCGACCTGCGCGAGGCCTACGAGTGGGGCTGGGGCGAGTTCGCGCGCATCGACGCCGAAATGCGCGTCGTCGCGGACCGGATCCGGCCGGGCGCCACCGTCGCCGAGGCCGCGGCGGTGCTCGACGCCGACCCGCGCTACCGCGTGAAGGGCCGGGCCCAGTTCGAGGCGTGGATGCAGTCGCTGTCGGACGACGCGCTGGAATCGTTGCGCGGCAAGCACTTCGACATCCCCGACCGGCTGATGGCGCTGGAGTGCCGGATCGCGCCGCCGGGCGGCGGCGTGGGCGCGTACTACACCGGGCCGAGCGAGGACTTCAGCCGTCCGGGCCGGATGTGGTGGTCGCTGCCCGCGGACAAGGACGAGTTCACCACCTGGCGCGAGGTCTCGACCGTCTACCACGAGGGCGTCCCCGGCCACCACCTGCAAGTCGCGACGGCCGTCAACCAGGCGGAGTCGCTCACCAAGTACCAGCGGCTGATGACCTTCATCTCCGCGCACGGCGAGGGCTGGGCCCTCTACGCCGAGCGCCTGATGCAGGACCTCGGCTACCTCGCCGACGACGGGAACCTGCTCGGCATGCTGTCGGAGCAGCTGTTCCGCGCCGCTCGCGTGGTCGTCGACCTCGGCATGCACCTGGAGCTGGAGATCCCGGCGGGCACGGGCTTCCACGAGGGCGAGCGGTGGACCCCGGAGCTGGGCCTGGAGTTCATGCTCACCCGGACGATCACCGACCAGGCTCATGTACACGACGAGATCGACCGCTACCTCGGCTGGCCGGGACAGGCCCCCGCGTACAAGCTCGGCGAACGCCTCTGGCTCGCCGCCCGCGACGACGCCCGCGCCCGGCAGGGGGAATCCTTCGACATCAAGGAGTTCCACACCCAGGCCCTCCGGATGGGCGGTATGGGCCTGGACACGCTGCGCGAGCAGCTGGCCCAGCTGGACTGACGGATGACGCGCCACGTCGGCGGCGTCCTCGGCAAGTAACACCGCACGGCAACCGGCTCGGCGCGCGGGATCGGGGAGTGCTCACCGCACCGGCCCCGGCCGCGCCGCCGGGTGTCGTCCCAGCCCGCTGGAAAACCCTTGGCCCCACCCGGTTTCCGTCACTAGGCTCCCGCCCGTGTTTCGGATCTTCCTCGTCACCCCGCCGCCCCGCGCCTGAGCGGGGCGGTACCTGCCGCGGAGCCGGTTCCGCGGTTGATCAGTGCTGCCGTAACACGGCCTGAAGAAGTCCGCCCCGCGTCGTCGAACGTCCTGAAATCCTTCGACGCTGGAGCGTTTTCCGATGTCTCTTTCGATAACTTCGCCTGCGCGCGCCCGTTCATCGGCCGCGCTGGTGCTCGCCGGGGTGCTGTGGGGCACCGGCGGGCTCGCCGGGTCGCTGCTGGGGCAGCTCGCCGGGCTGCACCCGCTGGCCGTGGCCGCGTACCGGCTGCTGATCGGCGGCGTCACTGCCTCCGCGTACGTCGCTCTCACCGGCGGCGTGCGCGACCTGCCGCGCACGCCTGAAGCGTTACGCCGTCTGCTCGCGGTGGGCTGCCTGTTCGCCTTGTTCCAGACCGGCTATTTCGCCGCCGTCTCGCTCAGCTCTGTCAGCACGGCGACAATGACCACGATCGGCGCCGCACCTGTTGTGCTCACAGTGGTTTCCGCGGTGCGGAACCGCCGCGCGCCCCGCCTGTGGACGCTGGTGTCCGTCGGCGGCGCCGTCGCGGGGCTGGTGCTGCTGCGCTGGTCTCCGGAGGCCGCGACGTCACCCGCGCGGCTGGCCGGCGGGCTCGGCTTCGCGCTGCTCGCGGCGGCCGGGTTCGCCGTGCTCACGCTCGTCACGGCGAAGCCCGTGGACGGTCTGGAACCGTTGGCCACCACGGCATTCGGCTGTCTGGCCGGCGGCCTGCTGCTGACGCCCGCCGCGATGTGGCTCGGCATGGGCCTGCCCGCCCGCGCCGACGTGCTGCTGCTGGCCGTGTACTTCGGCGCTGTCCCGACGGCCGTCGCGTACGCCGCGTATTTCCGCGGCCTCGGCGGCGCCCACCCGGTGCTGGGCGCGCTGTCCGCGTTGCTGGAGCCGCTCACTGCGACCGTGCTTTCGGTCGTCTTCCTGCACGAACGCCTGAGCGCCCTCGCTTGGGGCGGCGCGGTGCTGCTGGTCGCGGCGCTCGCGGTCGGCTACTGGCGGCCGGAACCGAGGTGACCTACGGCGCGTCGAGCGGCAGCGGCCGGCCGAGGATCGCGAACGGCCGCGGGTCGCCGGTGAAGTGGTAGTCCCGCAGCACGTCGAGGAAACCCAGGCGGCGGTACAGCTTCCACGCCCGGCTGGTGCCCTCCGGCGTGGACAGCAGGACGTTGGCGCTCGGCACGCCGTCGAGCAGCCGCCGCAGCAGGTCCTCGCCGATGCGCTTGCCCTGGTTCTCCGGGCGCACGTGGATCTCGGTCAGCTCGAAGTAGTCGGTGAGCCAGCGGTCGGCCTCCGGCGCGCCCGAGCGGCGGGTCAGCCCCTGGCGCACCTGCTCGTGCCACCACTGCCCGGCGCGGCCCTTGTACCCGTAGGCGATGCCGAGCAGTTCGTCGTCGGCGTCGAGGGCGGCCATGCAGCGCCAGCCCGCGCGCAACGCGTGTGTCAGCCACATCGGCGCCCGCTGCTCGGCGGTGCCGTCCGGGTAGCGCATCGCGGTCACGTAGATGGCCAGCGCCTCGGGCAGGCGCGCGCGGAACTCGTCCGCGGAAAGCTGGACGTAGCGGAAGCACCCGGAGGACGTCGCGGTCACGACCGGTCATCCTTCTCTTCGCCCGCCAGCGCGCCGGCGGTGGCCCCGGTCAGCTCCGCCAGGCCGTCGAAGGTCGTCGGGAAGACCGATTTCGGGTGTCCGGCCGCGGCCCACACCACGTCGTACGCGCGCAGCGCCGTGTCCACGAGCGTCACCAGTTTCGCCGGGTGGCCGACGGGCGCGACGCCGCCGATGGGCTGACCGGTGTGCTCACGGACGAAAGCCGCGTCGGCCTTGCCGACGTCGGTGAGGCCGGAGAGCTCGGCCAGCCGGGCCGGGTCGGCGCGGTGGGCGCCCGAGGTGAGGGCGAGCAGCGCCGTCTCCGCGCCGTCGGCGGTGCGGGCGCGGAAGACGAGGCTGTTGGCGATGGCGCCGACCGGGACGCCGAGCGCTTCCGCGGCCTGCGCGGCGGTGCGGACTTCGGCGGGCAGCACCCGGACGCCGTCGGCCGCGGCCTGCTGGCCGGACTCGGCCAGCATGGCTGTGACCTTGGCGACGGCGGGATGGTCGAGCGAGCTCATGCGGTTATGAGACCACGCCACCGGCACCGTGTCCCGCGCCACGCCCCCGGAATCCACCGGCGGGGTTGAGCGAACGCGGCACCTGGGGTTACTCTGGAAATCGTTCGAACAGACGTTCGACACCTGGTGAGCGCGCACCGGCCGGTGCCCGGCGCGAGGGCGGGGGAAGCGCCTCCGTTCCGGGCATCGGGCCGGGGCTCACCCGAGCAGGAGGAGGGTTGTCATGTCCGTCTCGGTCGTGTCCCCCGCGGACCCCGGGCAGCCGCAGCTGCCCCTGTCGCTGCGGCCGCCCGCGCCGCCGGCCGCGGTCGCCCTGCTCGCCCAGGCCAAGCGCGGGCTGGCCGAAGCCGAGCGCGAGCGCGACCCGGCGGAGCGGTTCGTCGGGGCATACCTGTCCGCGCTGCGCGGCGCCGCGGCGGTGCTCGCCGCGCGCGGCCGCCCGGGCCGGGGACGGTCCCGCCCGGCCAGCGGCTGGGTGCTGCTCGACGCCGTCGCGCCCGAACTCCGGGAGTGGTCGGCGTTCTTCGCGGCCAACTCGGCCACCCGGGCCGCCGCGGAGGCCGGCATCACCGGCCGGGTCACCGCCGAGTCGGCCGCGGACCTGCAGCGCGCCACGTCGCTGTTCCTGGAGGTCGTCCGCCGTGTCGTGCACGGAGAGCCGGTCACCGGCGAAGCCCATGTCGCGTGAGCTCGGTCCGGTCGACCACGGCCGGTTGCTCGAAGCCCTCGGGATCGAGGCGAGGGTGCTCGGGGAGGTGGCCCACACGGCGTCGCCCGACAGCCCGGTGCCCACCACGCCGGGCTGGACGCTGGGCGAGCTGCTCCGGCACGTCGGCAGCATCTACCGGCTCGCGTCGGGATGGATGACGGAAGGGCGCCGGCCCGTCCACTGGCAGCGCGGCCCCCTGCCGGGCGAGCCGGTGGCCGACTACTTCGACGCCGGCCGGGAGGCGCTGCTGGCCGAGCTGGCCGCGCACGACCCGGCCGCGCGCGCGTCCACCTGGTGGCCCGCGGACCCGACGTACGGCTTCTGGCGCCGCCGCATGCTGCACGAGACCCTGATCCACCGGTTCGACGCCGAGAGCGCGGCGGGTATCGCGCACTCCGCGGTCCCGGACGACCTGGCCGCCGACGGCGTCGACGAGGTGCTCACCCTGTACTTCGACCAGAAGCTCGCCACCATGGGCCTGGCCGGCACCCGCCACGGCACGGCGGGGATCCGCACCGGCGGGCACAGCTGGATCGCCCGCGCGGGACCCGACGAGACAGCCGCCTGGCGCTGCTCCGCCGAAGAGGCCGCCGCCGCGGACGAACTGGTCGAAGCCGAGGCGTCGAGGGTCTACCTGTGGCTCTGGGGCCGCGCGGCCCCGACGGCCGTCACCGTCACCGGCGGCCACGACCTCGCCGCCCAGGTCTGGGCCCTCCTGCGGCTCGCCACCCGCTGAAACCGGAGAGTGGGGAAGCTTTTCCGGTTCCGTCGGCGGCGCTTTTGCCGGTGCCCGCCGTTAGCTTGGCGGGATGGATACGCGTTTGGTGCACCTGGTCGTCGACGCGGCGCGGCCGCGGGAGCTCGCGGGCTTCTGGTCCGCGCTGCTCGGCTGGCCGGTGGCCGTCGACTTACCGGACGAGGTCGAGGTCCACGCACCGGCCGACGACGGGTGGGAGCTCGAGCTGATCTTCGTGCCGGTGCCGGCAGCGTCGCTGGTGCCGAAGCCGGTGAAGAACCGCATTCACCTCGACCTGGCCAGTACCTCGCCGGAGCACCAGGCCGCGCTGGTGGAGCGCGCGCTGGGGCTGGGCGCGCGCCGGCGGGACCTCGGGCAGGGCGACGTGCCGTGGGTGGTGCTGGCCGATCCGGAAGGGAACGAATTCTGCGTACTGGAGCCGCGTGAGGTGTATGCGGGATCGGGCGCGGTGGCGGCGATCGTCGTCGACTCGGGAGAGCCCGCGCGGCTGGCGGGGTTCTGGTCGGCGCTCACGGGCTGGCCGGTGTATTCGGCGGAGGACGTGATCGTCGGGCTGCGGGCGCCGTCCGGGCGGGGGCCGTGGCTGGAGTTCCTGCGCTCGGCCGAGCACAAGCTCGGCAAGAACCGGTTACACCTCGACGTCGCCCCGCCGGTGGGGGAGGACCACGCGGCGGTGGTGGCGCAGGTGGTCGCGGCCGGGGCAGTGCGGGCCGACATCGGGCAGGGCGAGACACCTTGGGCCGTGCTGGCCGACCCCGAAGGGAACGAGTTCTGCGTGCTCACGCCCCGCTGATCTGTGTTTCGAACGGATAACGGAACTCCGCCGAACGCTGACAAACGCGAAACACCGCGGGACGGGCCCGGTTACAACCACCAGGGACCGTTGAGGGCATGGAAACCTTCCGAGCCCGGCCGAACCGTACACCGCTGGTGGCGGAGCTGCCGCCCGAGGAGCCGACCGCGTCCGCGTGGCGCGTCCGGGTCCGGATGGACGACCGGCCGGGCACGCTCGCGCGCCTCGCCATCCGCCTGGCCGACCTCGAGTGCAACATCCTGGGCCTCACCGTGCTCCCGGTGCCCGGCGGCGTGCTCGACGAGATCGTGCTGCGGCCCGCCACCGGACTGCCCAAGGAGGTGCTGGCGGAGGCCATCCGCGGTGAGGGCTGCGAGTGCTCCGGCATCGTCGACGCCGACGTCCGCGAGCTGCGCGATACGGCGTCGTCCGCATTGTCGGCGGCCCGCCGCGCGGTCGACGACCCCGAGCGCCTCGCCGACGTGCTCCGCGACGTGCTCGCCGCCGACCTCGTCACGCGTGTTCCGGCGCCGGAGGGCAACCCGGGTCGCACCGAGAGCGGCCACCGCGCGGTCTTCCCGCTCGACGCGGACACGGTGCTGGTCGCGCGCCGCTGCTGGGCGCCGTTCGTGGAGCTGGAGCTGACCCGCGCGGCCGCGTTGATCACGCTGCTGGCGGCCACGCGGCACAACGTCTCGGGCGCTGTCGTGCTGGACCGCCCGGACGGCGCCGCCGTCGTCCTCCGCCCCGGCACCCCGAGCGACGCCGACGCTGTTTCCGAGCTGCACCAGCGTTGTTCGATGAAAACGCTGTTCCGTCGCTACCACACCGGAGTCCGCACGGTGCCGCGCAGGTGGCTCCACAAACTGCTGACGCCCCCGCGCGGCTCGAGCGTTCTCGCGGTCTGCGGCCGCGAGGTCATCGGCCTGGGACAGCTGATCCCGCAACCGGACGGCACCGCGGAAGTCTCACTGCTGGTGGAGGACGCCTGGCAGGGCGAAGGCATCGGCACGGCTTTGCTGGCCCGGGTCGCCGTCCTGGCCACTGCGTCGGGCCACTCGGAACTCACCGCCGTCTGCCTTCCCGGCGACGACACCATGCTCCGGACCGCCACCCGCGCCGGCCTCCGCGCCGAACGATCCACCACGGACCCCTCGGCCCTGCGCTTTTTCGTGCGCTGAACCGAAACGGAGCGGCACCGGTCCGGCGAGGCGGACCGGTGGTTGCGGGATCAGCGGTTCCAGAACCAGTCCTTGCCGCGGGCTTCGCGGAGGGCCTGCTTCTTGTGGTCGGGCGCGAGACGGTCCAGGTAGAGCTTGCCGTCGAGGTGGTCGGTCTCGTGCTGGAGGCACTGGGCGAGCACGTCGATGCCCTCGACTTCGATCGGCTCGTTGCGGAGGTCGACGCCCCGGACCACGGCGTGCTTCGCGCGGACCGTGGGGAACCACAGCTCCGGCACGGACAAGCAGCCTTCGCCGATTTCGTGGGTCTCCTCCGACAGCGAGACGATCTCGGGATTGATCACGTAGCCGGTGAGGCCGCCGACGTCGTAGCTGAACACCCTCAGGCCCACGCCGATCTGCGGCGCCGCGAGCCCGGCCCGGCCCTCCGGCTCGACCGAGTCCAGCAGGTCCTTCACCAGCGCTTCGATCTTCTTGTCGAAGGTGGTGACGGGATCGCAGACCGTCTTCAGCACCGGGTCACCGAAGTAGCGCAGTTCGCGCATCGCCATGATCGAAACGTCCTTATGTCACCGAGTGTCCGCGGAAAGTCTAGTGACCATGGCGCTCACGCCCGTAGCCGCAGGCCCTTCGGCGTCGCGCGGAACCCGGCCTCCTGCAGGATGTCCGCGAGCTCGGACGTCAGCGCGTGCTCGCCGTCGGCCCGCTGCACGGCGAGCTGGCCGAGCCAGCCTTCCCGCACCGCGGTGGACAACGCCGCCGCGGCCTGCTGCAACGCCGCCCGCTCCTCGGTGAAGCTCAGCAGCGACTTGCCGCCTCGCTCGACGTACAACGCCGGCACCCCTTCGACCAGCACCGCCAGCGCCCCAGCCTTCCTGGCCGGCCGGTGCTTCGTGTCGCCCGTCGCGGCCGGCCAGGACAACGCCGCCCCGTACGGCTGCGCCGGGTCCGCCGCGGCCAGCACCACCGCGCTGCCCGCCTGACCCGGTCTGCCCCCGGAGAGATCGGCCTGGGCGCCGGACACCGCGCGGAGCCGGTCGACCGCGCCCTTGGCCGCGAACTGGGCCGCGCCCAGGCCTTCGACGACGTAACCACGCACGACCTGGCCGGCGTCCTCCATACCGCGCAACACCTTGTAGATCCCCGAGAACCCGCCCGTGACGCGTTCGGTGTCGAGGGCACCGCGGGTGAGCACGCCGTGGCGTTCCAGGAACGCTTCCGTGCGTGCGTGCGCCCGGCGGGTCGGGTCCGTCTCGCGGGGCGGGGTGAGGGCCCAGCGCCCGGCGACCGTCGGCGGCCCGCTCCGCGACGGCATCGCCGGGCGGCCCGCCCGCATCCGCGCGTACCGCCCGCGCGGCGCCTGCCGCCGGGGCTTGTGCGCGCCGTGGCCGGCGACCTGCGCACGCAGCGGCCCCAAGGTGTCGCCGGTGACCAGCCCGGCCCAGACCAGGTCCCACAGCGCGGCGACGACCGCGCCGTCGTCCGGCGGCGCCTCCAACTGCGGCGTGACCCGGTCCACCAGCTGGCGGAAGAACAGCGCCCCACCGTCCAAAGCGGACACGATGGCCTCGTGCAGCGGGCTCGACGGCGGATCCTCCTCCACCTCCGGCAGCAGCAGGTCGGCCACGTCGGACGGCGCCAGCGCCAGCCAGCCGTCCCCACCCGCCAGTGCCCCGCAACCCGCCCAGGTGACCTCGCCCGCCGTGGTCAGCTCGTCCAGCAGCGCGGGGGAGTACCCCGGCAGCCGGCTCGGCAGGATCAGCGACTCGACCGCGCTGGCCGGCAACGGCGCGCCCGCCAGCTGCTCCACCACCGACAGCACGTCGTCGGCCGTGGGCGCCGACCGCAGCCGGCCGCCGATTCCGTGCCACGCCGGCAGGAACCGGCCCAGCGCCGCCGGCTCCACGGGCTCGACCTCCGCCCGCAGCCGCGCCAGCGAGGCCCGCCGCAGCCGCCGCAGTACCGCCGAGTCGCAGTACTCGACCCCGACGCCGTGCGTCTCCGGGTGCCCGACCGGGCTCAGCTCCCCGCGCACCAGCCTGCCCTGTCCGGTCAGCCGGTCGAGCACGCCGACCACCACCGCCGGGCCCAGCCCGAACCGCGCGGCCGCCGCCGATGCCGGGAACGGCCCGCGGACCCGCGCGTACCGCGACAGCAGGTCACCCAGCGGGTCTTCGACCGGCTCGGTGAACGCTTCCGGCACGCCCACCGGCAGCGCGGCGCCCAGCGCGTCACGCACCCGGCCCGCGTCCTCGATCGCGAGGTACCGCTCCTCGCCGGCGATCCGCACCCGGATGGCCCGCCGCGCGGATTCCAGCTCCGCCAGCCACTCCGGCCGGATCCCGCGCTCGTCCGCCTCCACTGTGGACAGATCGCCGAGGAACCGCAGCAGATCGGCCGCGTCCTCGGCCGATCGCGCGTGGCGGTCGGGATCGAGCCGCTGCAGCGACCGCTCCACCTCGCGTACGGCGTCCGGGTCGAGCAGCTCGCGGATCGCCTCCGTGCCCAGCAGTTCGGCGAGCAGTGTGGAGTCCAGCGACAGCGCGGCCGCCCGCCGCTCGGCCAGCGGCGCATCGGTCTCGTACAGGAACATCCCGACGTAGCCGAACAGCAGGCTGCGCGCGAACGGCGAGGCCGACGGCGTCTCGACTTCCACCAGCCGCACCCTGCGCGCCCGGACGTCGGCCATCAGCTCCCGCAGCCCGCCCACGTCGTAGACGTCCTGCAGGACCTCCCGCATCGCCTCCAGCACCACGGGGAACCGCTCGTACTTCGACGCCACCGACAGCAGTTGCGAGGCCCGCTGCCGCTGCTGCCACAACGGCGTCCGGCGCCTCGGGTCCCGCCGCGGCAGCAGCAGTGACCGGGCCGCGCATTCCCGGAACCGGGCGGCGAACACCGCCGAGCCGCCGACCTCGGCGACGATCAGCTGCTCGACCTCTTCCGGGTCCAGCAGCACGTCATCGGCGCCGATGGTCACCTCGGCGCCGTCGGCGTCGAGCGCGTCGGGCAGCCGCAGCACGATGCCGTCGTCGGAGTGCGCCACCTGCGCGTCGACCCCGCGGTTCTCCCTCAACCGGGCCGCGATGGCCAGCGCCCACGGCGCGTTCACCTGCGCCCCGAACGGCGAGTGCACCACGATCCGCCAGTCGCCCAGCTCGTCGCGGTAGCGCTCGAGCAGGATGGTGCGGTCATTCGGCACGTGCCGGGTCGCCGACTTCTGCTCCTCCAGATACGCCAGCAGGTTGTCGCACGCCCGCTGGTCGAGCCCGGCCGCCGCGGCCCGCGCCCTGGCCGTCTCGGTGTCCGATGTGGACAGTTCGCGGACGAACGCGCCCAGCGCCCGCCCCAGCTCCAGCGGCCGCCCGGCGGCGTCGCCCTTCCAGAACGGCATCCGCGCGGGCTCTCCCGGCGCGGGCACCACGAGCACGCGGTCGTGCGTGATTTCGGTGATCCGCCACGAGGACGTGCCCAGCAGGATGGTGTCGCCGACCCGCGACTCGTACACCATCTCCTCGTCGAACTCGCCGACCCGCGAGCCGGGCTTGTCGTCCGCGCCCGGGGTCATCACGGTGAACAGCCCGCGATCGGGGATCGTGCCGCCGGAGGTGACGGCCAGCCGCTGCGAGCCCGGCCGCCCGCGCAGCTCGTCGGCGACGCGGTCCCAGGTGATCCGTGCGCGCAGCTCGCCGAACTCCTCGCTCGGGTACCGGCCGGCGAGCATGTCCAGCACCGCGTGCAGCGCGTCGTCCGGCAGCGCGGCGAACGGCGCCGCCCGGCGTACCAGCGCCGCGAGGTCGGTCACCGTCCACGGTTCCAGCGCCACCATCGCGACCACGTGCTGGGCCAGCACGTCGAGCGGGTTGCGCGGGTACCGCACGGCCTCGATCGCCCCGGCCGCCATCCGCTCCGCGACCACCGCGCACGAGACCAGGTCGCCCCGGAACTTGGGGAACATCACCCCGGACGACACCGCGCCGACCTGGTGCCCGGCCCGGCCGACCCGCTGCAGCCCGGACGCGACCGTCGGCGGGGCCTCGATCTGCACGACCAGGTCGACCGCGCCCATGTCGATGCCCAGCTCCAGCGACGACGTCGCCACCACACACGGCAGCCGCCCGGACTTCAGGTCCTCTTCGACGTGGGTGCGCTGCTCCCGCGACATCGAGCCGTGGTGCGCCCGCGCGACCACCGGCGCCGCACCGGTGGTCAGCCCGGACTGCCCGATCGCTTCGGCCGGGAACGTGTCTTCGGCGCGCAGCCCGGTCTGCTCGGCCGCCAGCTCGTTGAGCCGGGCGGTGAGCCGCTCGGTCAGCCGCCGGGAGTTGGCAAAGACGATGGTCGAGCGGTGCGCCCGGACCAGTTCCAGTACCCGCTCTTCGACGGCGGGCCAGATCGACGGCCGCTTCACCGCGGCCCCCGCGATCTCTTCCTGGGTGCCGATACCGCCTTCCGACGGCAAATCGGCCAGCGAGGTCAGGTCGTCCAGCCGCTCCATCGGCGACGGTGACGGCCCGTCGAGGTTCGCCATGTCCTCGACCGGCACCTCGACCCGCACCTCGATCGTCTTCGCCAGTTTCGGCTGCACCACCGTGACCGGGCGCCCGCCCGCGAGGAACGCGCTCACCTCGTCGACCGGCCGGACGGTCGCGGACAGCCCGATCCGCTGGGCCGGCTTGGGCAGCAGCGCGTCGAGCCGCTCCAGCGACAGCGCCAGGTGCGCGCCGCGCTTCCCGCCCGCGACCGCGTGCACCTCGTCGACGATCACCGTCTCGACCCCCGCCAGCGATTCGCGCGCCGACGAGGTGAGGATCAGGAACAGCGACTCCGGCGTGGTCACCAGCACGTCCGGCGGCGTCTTGCCGAACGACCGGCGCTCGGCCGCCGTGGTGTCGCCGGTGCGCATGCCGACCTCGATCCCCGGCACCGGCAGCCCCAGCCGCCGCGACGCCTGCGAGATCCCGGCGAGCGGCGCGCGCAGGTTCCGCTGGACGTCGACCGCCAGCGCCTTGAGCGGCGAGACGTACAGGATCCGGCAGCGCTTGCGCGGCTCGGCCGGCGGCGGCTCCACCGACAGCCGGTCCAGCGCCCAGAGGAACGCGGACAGCGTCTTGCCGGACCCGGTGGGGGCGACGACCAGGGCGTGTTCCCCGGCGTGCGCGGCCCGCCAGGCCCCTACCTGCGCCGCGGTGGGTGCGGCGAAGGCCCCGGCGAACCACGTACGGGTCGCGGGGGAGAAGAGGTCCAACACGTCAGCTGCCACGTTCCCCATCATGCGCGGCACCCCCGACAGTTTCGGTCCCGGTCGCCGGCGGGACCGGTCCGCTCAGAGCGAACGGCCGGCGAGAACGCCTGGTCGAGGCCGTGCCAGAGGGGTGCGGCCGCACCCGTCAGACCGCCCGCGCGAG
The DNA here is from genome assembly GCA_036502365.1 of Amycolatopsis sp. GTDB lineage: Bacteria > Actinomycetota > Actinomycetes > Mycobacteriales > Pseudonocardiaceae > Amycolatopsis. The sequence continues at coordinate 22,712 of DASXYS010000219.1, read as the reverse complement.
CTGTGGCGGCGCCGAAATGGTGGGTCTGGTCACGTTCGCCCGTCGAGGGGAAACGAGTTTCGCGGGTCCGCACGCACGGTGACCGTCCGCGTGGGAGCATCACCGCCAGCGCCGCTACGTCGAGGGGAAGTGCTGTGCGGATCCTGTCGGTGGACCTCGGGACGTCCAACACCGTTGCCGTCCTTTCGGCACACGGCATGCCGCCGAGGGTCGTCGAGGTGGACGGTTCGGCCAACATGCCCTCCGCGATCTTCGCCGGCGAGGACGGCACGATCATGGTCGGCCGCGACGCCGAGCGCCGCGCGCGCCTGGACCCGACCCGCTTCGAGCCCAACCCGAAGCGCCGCATCGACGAGCAGACACTGTTGCTGGGCACCGACGTCGTGCCCGTGAACGAGGCGCTGGCCGCCATCCTGCGCCGCGTGCTCGACGAGATCACCCGCCAGCTCGGCGGCGAGCAGCCCGACGAAGTCCGGCTGACGCATCCCGCCCAGTGGGGGCCGGTGCGCCGCAACGTCCTGCTGTCCGCCGCCCGCCTGGCCGGCATCGGCTCGAGCGTGCTGCTGGTGCCCGAGCCGGTCGCGGCGGCCGCGCACTTCGCGTCGTTCCCCGGCAAGGCGCTGGCGCCCGGGCAGGCGCTCGCGGTCTACGACCTCGGCGCGGGCACCTTCGACGTCGCCGTCGTCGGAGCCACCCAGAACGGCTTCGTGGTGCTGGCCGAGGACGGACTGCCCGACCTCGGCGGGCTCGACGTGGACCAGGCGCTGATGGTGCACGTCGGCCGGGAGGTCTCGCACTCGGATCCGCAGCGCTGGCAACGGCTCCTGCGCCCGGAGTCCACTGCGGACCGCCGTACGCGGCGCGCGCTGCAAGAAGACGTGAAGGCCGCGAAGGAGGCGCTGTCCCGGCACCCGCAGACCGAGGTGCCGATGCCGGAGCCGTTCAAGGACGTGCTGGTCACGCGCGGCGAGCTGGAAGGCCTGGTGCGCCCGGCGATGCTGCGCAGCGTCGAGCTGCTTTCGCGCACGCTCCGCTCGTCCGGGCTGACGCCGGACCGGCTCGCGGGCATCTACCTGGTCGGCGGGTCGAGCCGGCTGCCGCTGGTCGGCTCGATGATCGCGGAGAAGCTCGGCGTGGTGCCGGGCAGCCTCGACCAGCCGGAGACGGCCGTGGCCCTCGGCGCGCAGCACGTGGCGCGCGATGGTCTTTCGATGCGGACGCAGAACGTCGAGGGCCCGGTCGCGGCCGGGGTGTCGGCGCCGTTCGCACCGCCGGTCGCCACGGTGCCGGGCGGTTATCCGCCGCCTCGGCCTGGTTACCCGCAGCAGCAGTTTCCGCCCCAGCGGCAGCCGGCGCCCTCGAACTTCCCGACGTATTCGCTGTCCGACCAGGCCGAGCCGCCGAAGAAGGGCGGGCGGACGAAGCTGTGGATCGGGATCGCCGCGGCGGTGGTCGTGGTCCTCGCCGCGGGGCTGACGTACTTCCTGACCTCGAGCTCCTCGGTGAAGACCTACACCGCCGACGAGTGCAAGACGCCCGGCCAGGCCGATTCCGCCGGGCTCACCGGCTGCCTGCGCCAGCTCGCCGGGACGATCGCCGGCACCGGCGACTGCAAGCCGGGCATGGGCAACGGCCCCGCCGCGCCCGCACAGAGCCTCGGCGCGACGTCGACCTGCTCGGCGCCCGGCCGAGCGGGCACTCAGGTGACGTACGTGCAGGGCACTTCGGCGGACGAGCTGAAGCGGTACACCGACGGGCTGCTGAGCTCCGCGGGCGGCGACCGCACCGAGGCCGACTGGGCGGGCAACGGCCTCAAGGGCCGGTACTCGTCCGCGGCCGGGCAGGCCTCGGCGGTGCTGGTGTTCACGGTGGCCGACCGGCCGCTCGTCGGCTTCATCTACCAGCTGAACTCGAGCGACCAGGCGGCCGCGACCACACCCGGCACGCTGGCCGACTACTTCGAGCAGAGCGTCCAGCCGGGGAAGTGAGCGGAACCCGGAGCCTGCTCCGGCGCGAACGGGCCGTTCGCGGCGCCGGGTCGTGCGCGAGTTAGCATTCGGCCGATGCGTATCACGGTTTTCCGACGGCTCATGGCTGAAGAGTTCGGTGCCGGCCGGGCCGCGGTGCTGACCAGCGACCACGTGTTCAGCGGGCTCGGTGGCCGGACCATCGACCAGGCGCTGGGCTCCGGCGTTCCGCCCAAACAGATCTGGCGCGAGGTTTGTGCCGCCTTCGACATCCCGCCGGAGCGACGCTGACCTGCGGTTTCTTCGCCACGTCGACTCGGACGGGCGAAAAATTCTAGCGCAAGGGCGTGTCGCTTCCCGCCTCGAACAGGTGTTCGTCTAGGGTGTTGTGCACACCGGGGCCAGCGATCCACAGATCGGTCGCCGCGCCTGGAATTGTCGGTCCCTGCCCGTAGCGTCGGACCGAACAGAGCTTGATCTGGACAACCGAACAAGCCCCACAGGCCCAACCAGCGAGGTGGACTTCCCATGGCACCAGCAGCACCCGACAAGGACAAGGCGCTCGAGCTCGCCCTGGCCCAGATCGACAAGCAGTACGGCAAGGGCTCCGTGATGCGCCTCGGCGAAGAGGGCCGCGCCCCCATCGCCGTGATCCCGACCGGGGCGATCGCGCTCGACGTCGCGCTCGGGATCGGCGGGCTGCCGCGGGGCCGGGTCGTCGAGATCTACGGCCCGGAGTCCTCCGGTAAGACGACCGTCGCCCTGCATTCGGTGGCCAACGCACAGCGGAACGGCGGCATCGCGGCGTTCATCGACGCGGAGCACGCGCTGGACCCGGAGTACGCCAAGAAGCTGGGCGTGGACACCGACGCGCTGCTGGTCTCCCAGCCGGACACCGGTGAGCAGGCGCTGGAGATCGCGGACATGCTGATCCGCTCGGGCGCGCTCGACATCCTGGTCATCGACTCGGTCGCCGCGCTCGTGCCGCGCGCCGAGATCGAGGGCGAGATGGGCGACAACCACGTCGGCCTGCAGGCCCGCCTGATGAGCCAGGCGCTGCGGAAGATGACCGGTGCGATGAACAACTCCGGCACCACCGCGATCTTCATCAACCAGCTGCGCGAGAAGATCGGCGTCATGTTCGGCTCCCCGGAGACGACGACCGGTGGCAAGGCGCTCAAGTTCTACGCCTCGGTCCGCCTCGACGTGCGCCGCATCGAGACCCTGAAGGACGGCGGCGAGCCGGTCGGCAACCGCACCCGGGTGAAGGTCGTCAAGAACAAGGTCGCGCCGCCGTTCAAGCAGGCCGAGTTCGACATCCTCTACGGCCACGGCATCTCCCGCGAGGGCTCGCTCATCGACATGGGCGTCGACCAGGGCATCCTGCGCAAGTCCGGTGCCTGGTACACCTACGAGGGCGACCAGCTCGGCCAGGGCAAGGAAAACGCGCGGAAGTTCCTGCTCGACAACCCGGACATCGCCAACGAGATCGAGAAGCGGATCAAGGAGAAGCTGGGCATCGGCGCACAGGTCGACGCCGAGGCCGCGGCCGTCGACGCGGTGCCCGCCCCCGTCGACTTCTGAGTCGAGCGGAGGCCCGTGTTTCCGGTGGCCGCGGTTCGTCAGCCGCGGTCACCTGAGTTCTGGTGATGGGAGCGGTTGTGGCGAGGGCGCCGAAGGTGGATCCGGCGGAGCTGCCGCCGGAGGAGCGGGCGAAGAAGGCCAAGGAGATCTGCTTCGATCTGCTGGCCATGCGGCCCCGCACAGGCGACGAACTCCGGCAGGCCTTGCACCGCAAGGGGTTCGACGAGGCGACGATCGAGACCCTGCTCGGCAAACTGGACCGGGCGGGGCTGATCAACGACGCGGAGTTCGCCGAGATCTGGGTCCGTTCCCGGCACGCCAACCAGGGCCTCTCCCGCACCGCGCTCGTCGCCGAGCTGCGGCGCAAGGGCGTTGACGACGAGATCGCCGTCCAGGCCGCGAGCGAGGTCGACCGCGAGGCCGAGGAGCAGCGGGCCCGCGAGCTGGTCCGCAAACGCCTGGGCTCCCTGGGTAACGTCGACGAGCAGACGGCCATCCGCCGTCTGCTCGGCTTCCTCGGGCGCAAGGGCTACCCCCAGGGGCTGGCCTACACCGTCATCCGCGACGAACTGCGTGAGTACGGCGCCGAGTCCACCATCCTGGACGACGCTGTCATCGAATGACCGGCCACGAGCGGCGGCGCCACGCGGTGCTGCCGGTCGGGGGAGCGGGCGAAGGGTGAACGCCGGTTTTCCTTGGGGCGCCGGGAAAATCGGCGGGGAGCTTGGGCGAAGAACCGGCGCGGACTGTCCAAGAGACCGCCGCTCCCCGGAACTGACCGTGGGGAACGGCGGCACAAAAGCCAGGAGTCAGGCGCCGAGTTTCGCGGCTGCCGCGGCGAGGGACTCGACCGTCGCGAAGTCCTTGGCGGCCAGTGCCTTCTTCGGGGTCAGCCAGGAGCCGCCGATGCAGCCGACGTTCGGCAGGGCCAGGTAGGCCGGGGCGGTGGCCGCGGTGATGCCGCCGGTCGGGCAGAAGCGCAGGGACGGCAGCGGGCCGGCGATGGACTTCAGGTAGTCCACGCCGCCGCTGGCCTCCGCGGGGAAGAACTTCAGCGCGGTCAGGCCTCGTTCGGCCAGGCGCATCGCTTCCGACACCGTGGCGGCGCCCGGGAGGAACGGCAGGCCGGTCGCGAAGGCGGCTTCGAGAACGGTGTCCGTGCAGCCCGGTGTCACGAGGAACTTCGCGCCCGCGTCGGCGGCCTGCTTGGCCTGGTCGGCGCTGGTCACGGTGCCGGCGCCGATCACGATGTCCGGCACCTCCGCGGCCACGCGCTCGATCGCGGCGAGCGCCACGGGCGTGCGCAGGGTCAGCTCGATCACCTTGATGCCGCCGGCGAGCAGGGCGCGTGCGGTGGGCACCGCGTCGCCGACGTCGTCGATCACCACGACGGGCATCACAGGGGACAGCTCGAGCAGATCCGTGCCGGTGGTCACTGACCGACCTCCTGGGTTTCGAAAGCGGTTTCCAAAGCGGGCAGGCCGAATTCTCCGGGACCGAACCCCGGGCCACGGCCTTGGGGCGGCGCCCCCTGGACCCCGCGGAAGAGGTCCAGCTCCGGCGTGAGCGCCCCGAAGACGCTCGCGCCCTGGTCGGCGGGGCCGACCGCGCGGCGCAGCGCCCCGAACAGCTCCCGCCCGGTGCCGGTCCAGGATGCCTCGGACGGGGGTGCGTCCACCAGGTCGCGGCGGGCGAGTTCTTCGGCACCCACCAGCACGTCCAGCGTGCCGGAACGGGCGTCGAGACGGATCACGTCGCCGTCGGCGATCCGCCCGATCGGCCCGCCCACGGCGGCTTCCGGCGTCAGCTGGATCGCCGCCGGGATCTTGCCCGAGGCGCCCGACATGCGGCCGTCGGTGAGCAACGCCACCTGGTGGCCCCGGTCCATCAGCACGCCGAGCGCCGGCGTGAGGCCGTGCAGCTCCGGCATCCCGTTGGCCTGCGGGCCCTGCTGCCGCAGCACGACCACCACGTCGCGGTCCAGCTCGCCGGCCTCGAACGCCGCCTTGAACGCCTCCTGCGACGTGAACACCCGCGCCGGCGCCTGCACCACGCGGTGCTCCGGCGCCACGGCCGAAACCTTGGTCACCGCCCGGCCGAGGTTGCCCGCGACCATCCGCAGCCCGCCGTCCGGGGCGAACGGCCGCCCCGCCGGGCGCAGCACGTCTTCGTCGAGGCTGCGGGTGGGCACGTCGCGCCACACCAGCTCGCCGTCGGACAGGATCGGCTCCTGGGTGTAGCGGCGCAGCCCGAACCCGGCGACGGTGTGCACGTCCTCGTGCAGCAGCCCCGCGTCGAGCAGCGTGCCCACCAGGAACTGGATGCCGCCGGCGGCATGGAAGTGGTTGATGTCCGCGCTGCCGTTCGGGTACACCCGCGCCAGCAGCGGCACCACCGCGGACAGGTCCGAGAAGTCGTCCCAGGTCAGCTGGATGCCCGCCGCGGCGGCGATCGAGACCAGGTGCATCGTGTGGTTGGTCGAGCCGCCCGTGGCCAGCAGGGTGATGACGCCGTTGACGAACGCCTTTTCGTCCAGCACAAGGGAAATCGGCGTGTACGACTCGCCGCGCGACAGCCGGACCATGCGCCGCCCGGCCTCCTCGGTCAGCGCTCGCCGCAGCGCCGAGTTCGGCTGGACGAAGCTGGCGCCGGGCAGGTGCAGGCCCATCACCTCGACCACCATCTGGTTCGAGTTGGCGGTGCCGTAAAACGTGCAGGTTCCCGCGGAATGGTACGAAGCCGCTTCGGCGTCGAGAAGATCTTCGCGGGTCGCGAGGCCCTCGGCGTACAGCTGCCGAACGCGGGCCTTCTCCTTGTTCGGCAGGCCGGAGTTCATCGGCCCCGCGGGCACGAGGATCGCCGGCAGGTGCCCGAAGGACAGTGCGCCGGCCAGCAGACCCGGCACGATCTTGTCGCACACGCCCAGCAGCAGCGCGGCGTCGAACATGTCGTGCGACAACGCGATCGCCGTCGCCATCGCGATCACCTCGCGGCTGAAGAGCGACAGCTCCATGCCCGGGCGGCCTTGCGTGATCCCATCGCACATCGCGGGCACGCCGCCGGCGAACTGGGCGACGCCGCCGGCCTCGCGCACCGACTTCTTCAGCCAGGCCGGGTACTCCTGCATCGGCTGGTGCGCGGAAAGCATGTCGTTGTAAGAGGAAATGATCGCGACGCCCGGCGCGCGGGCTTCGCGCAGCGCGGCCTTGTCGACGCCGTCCATCGCGGCGAAGCCGTGCGCGAGGTTGCTGCAGGCCAGGCCGCGGCGGACCGGTCCTTCGTCGTGCGCCGCGGCGCTGCGTTCGAGATAGGCCCCGCGCGTCGCCGCACTGCGCTCCACGATGCGGGCGGTGACTTCGGCGACGACGGGGTGCATGGGGGTCTGTTCGGCGGGCTGGTTCGGGATGCTGTTCATGTCCGGCTCCCGGCTCACTGGGGGTGGGGGGTCCGCGGGACGGCAGCTCTGGCGTCGCAGGAACGTGACGTCAGCCACGGTAGCTGGTCGGAGCCGCCTTATCAAAATCGATTCAGAAAACCCCTAGAGGTGAGCCCGATCACTCTCGGCTTAGTGGATGTGCTACTTGTCACAGTGCACACAGCGGGGCAGAGTCGTAGGCGGCGATGTGATCGTCACCCCGGTCCTGTCAGCGCAGAGAAGAGGGAGGCACCCGATGTCCACCACCGAACTCACTGAACTGCGGCGCACCATTGGCCAGCTACGGCAGTGTGTGGGCGCCCTGCGCTCCCGGTACGGCGACGCGTCGGCCGTGCGCCGGCTGGCCAACGACGTCGAGCGGCTCGACATCGACACCGCCGATCTGGACGGGCACCCGCCCGCCGTGCCGGCCCAGGCGAAACCCGTGGACCGCGTCCCAGTGCCGGACACCCCGTACGACCCGGCGCTCTGGCAGGGCGCTGACGACGAGGGTGTCGGTGGCTACCAACGCGACCAGCGGTGAGCGCTCCCACTGACAACGACGTCAGCCGGGAAGGCACCGGTGTTCGCGCACCGGGCCGGGCCCGGATCGCCGACCGGACCCTGCGGACCGACCGATGGTGGCTGCAGCCCCTGCTCACTGTGCTGGGGCTGGCCACTTTCATCGTTTACGCGACGGTCCGGGCCTTCGTGCGCACCGCCTACTGGGTGCCCGATTACCACTATCTGACGCCGTTCTACTCGCCCTGTGTCTCCACCTCCTGCGTCGCCGGCTCGAGCCACTTCGGGCACTGGTTCGGCGCCTTCCCGAGCTGGCTCCCGCTCGGGGCGCTGGTGCTGCCGTTCCTGCTCGGCTTCCGGCTGACCTGTTACTACTACCGCAAGGCCTACTACCGCTCGGTCTGGTTCTCGCCGCCGGCGTGCGCGGTCGCCGAGCCGCACGCGCGGTATTCGGGGGAGACGCGGCTGCCGCTGATCATCCAGAACGTGCACCGCTACTTCTTCTACGTGGCGACGATCGTCTCGCTGGTCAACACCTACGACGCGGTGATGGCGTTCCACAGCCCGAGCGGCTTCGGCTTCGGGCTCGGCAACATCATCCTGGTCGCGAACGTGGTGCTGTTGTGGGCGTACACGCTGTCCTGCCACTCGTGCCGGCACGTGACCGGCGGCAGGCTCAAGCACTTCTCGAAGCATCCCGTGCGGTACTGGGTGTGGACCAAGGTTTCGAAACTCAACACCCGCCACATGACCCTCGCGTGGACGACCCTCGGCACCCTCGTGCTGACCGATCTCTACGTGATGCTCGTGTCGAGCGGAGCCATCGCGGACCTGCGTTTCGTGGGTTAGCGTCGGCATCCGCACCGGCGGGTAGCGAAAACCGGCAGCAACGAAGAACAACGGCGTCCAGCAGCTCTCGAGGTGGCTCTATTCATGACCGAGGTCGAACGGCACAGCTACGACGTGGTGGTGATCGGTGCCGGCGGTGCCGGTCTGCGCGCGGTGATCGAGGCGCGCGAACAGGGTTACAGCGTCGCTGTGGTGTGCAAGTCCTTGTTCGGCAAGGCTCACACTGTGATGGCCGAGGGCGGCTGCGCGGCGTCGATGGGCAACGCGAACTCCAATGACAACTGGCAGGTGCACTTCCGCGACACCATGCGCGGCGGGAAGTTCCTGAACAACTGGCGGATGGCCGAGCTGCACGCCAAGGAGGCGCCGGACCGGGTCTGGGAGCTGGAGACCTACGGCGCGCTGTTCGACCGCACCGCCGACGGCCGGATCAGCCAGCGCAACTTCGGCGGGCACACCTACCCGCGGCTGGCGCACGTCGGCGACCGGACCGGGCTCGAGCTGATCCGCACGATGCAGCAGAAGATCGTTTCGCTGCAGCAGGAGGATTTCGCGAAGTTCGGCGACTACGAGGCGCGGATCAAGGTCTTCGCCGAGTGCACCGTGACCGAGCTGCTGCTCGACGGCGGCGCGGTGGCCGGCGCGTTCGGCTACTGGCGCGAGAGCGGCCGGTTCGTCCTGTTCGACGCGCCCGCCGTGGTGCTCGCGACGGGCGGCATCGGCAAGTCGTTCAAGGTCACGTCGAACTCGTGGGAGTACACCGGCGACGGCCACGCGCTGGCCCTGCGCGCGGGCGCGAAGCTGATCAACATGGAGTTCGTCCAGTTCCACCCCACCGGGATGGTCTGGCCGCCGAGTGTGAAGGGCATCCTCGTGACCGAGGGCGTCCGCGGCGACGGCGGCGTGCTGAAGAACTCCGACGACGAGCGGTTCATGTTCGGCTACGTGCCGGACGTGTTCAAGGGTCAGTACGCGGACAGCGTCGAGGAGGCCGACCGCTGGTACGCCGACGCGGACAACAACCGCCGCACGCCGGACCTGCTGCCGCGTGACGAGGTGGCGCGCGCGATCAACTCGGAGGTCAAGGAGGGCCGCGGCTCCCCGCACGGCGGGGTGTTCCTCGACATCGCGAGCCGGCTGCCAGCCGAGGAGATCCGCCGCCGGCTGCCGTCGATGTACCACCAGTTCAAGGAGCTGGCCGACGTCGACATCACCAAGGAGGCCATGGAGGTCGGCCCCACCTGCCACTACGTGATGGGCGGCATCGAGGTGGACCCGGACACCGGCGCGGCGAGCGTGCCGGGCCTGTTCGCGGCGGGCGAGTGCTCCGGCGGCATGCACGGCTCCAACCGGCTCGGCGGCAACTCGCTGTCCGACCTGCTGGTGTTCGGCCGCCGGGCCGGGCTGGGCGCGGCGGCCTACGTCGGCGGGCTCGGCGAGAGCAGGCCGAAGGTCGAGGAGTCCGATGTGGACGCTGCGGCGAAGATGGCGCTGGCGCCGTTCGACCCGCCCGAAGACGGCGTCGCCGAGAACCCCTACACCCTGCACACCGAACTGCAGCAGTCGATGAACGATCTGGTCGGCATCATCCGCAAGGCCGGCGAGATCCGGCAGGCGCTGGAGAAGCTCGGCGAGATCCGGCAGCGGATCCTGCGTGTGACGGTGGAGGGGCACCGGCAGTTCAACCCGGGCTGGCACCTCGCCGTCGACCTGCGCAACATGCTGCTGGTCAGCGAATGCGTGGCCCGCGCCGCGCTCACCCGCACCGAGAGCCGCGGCGGCCACACGCGCGACGACTATCCGGGCATGGACGCGGAGTGGCGGCACAAGCTGCTGGTCTGCTCCGCCGTCGCGGGGGACAACCCGACGGTCCCGGACGTCGACGTGGTGGTGGCCGAGCAGCTCCCGCTGCGCCAGGACCTGCTGGAGCTGTTCGAGCTCGACGAGCTGGGCAAGTACTACACCGACGGCGAGCTCGAGAGCCACCCCGGGAGGGACTCGTGAGTTACAAGGCCAGTTTCCGGGTCTGGCGCGGCGACGACAGCGGCGGCGAGCTGCAGGACTTCAAGGTCGAGGTGAACGAGGGCGAGGTGGTGCTCGACATCATCCACCGCCTGCAGGCCACCCAGGTCTCGGACCTCGCCGTGCGCTGGAACTGCAAGGCGGGCAAGTGCGGCTCGTGCTCGGCGGAGATCAACGGCAAGCCGCGGCTGCTGTGCATGACGCGGATGTCCACGTTCACCGAGGACGAGGTCGTCACCGTCACGCCGCTGCGCACCTTCCCGGTGATCCGCGACCTGGTCACCGACGTGTCGTTCAACTACGCCAAGGCGCGGGAGATCCCGTCGTTCACGCCGCCGAAGGACCTGCAGCCGGGGGAGTACCGGATGCAGCAGGTGGACGTCGAGCGCTCGCAGGAGTTCCGCAAGTGCATCGAGTGCTTCCTGTGCCAGAACACCTGTCACGTGGTGCGCGACCACGAAGAGAACAAGGAGAACTTCGCCGGGCCGCGGTACCTGATGCGGATCGCCGAGCTGGAGATGCACCCGCTCGACGTCGCCGACCGCCGGGACGCCGCGCAGGAGGAGCACGGCCTCGGCCTGTGCAACATCACCAAGTGCTGCACCGAGGTGTGCCCGGAAGGCATCCACATCACCGACAACGCGCTGATCCCGATGAAGGAGCGGGTCGCCGACCAGAAGTACGACCCGATCGTCTGGCTGGGCAACAAGCTCTTCCGCCGCGATCGGTGACGCCGGCGCGGGACGAGCTGGCCGGGGCGGTGATCACGGCGCTGACTGCGGCCATCCCCGGCGCTCGCGCGGGACTGCTCGGCTCGCTCGCGGCCGGGACCGCGGACGCCTGCAGCGACATCGACGTGGAGTGGGTGGTCCCGGACGGCCGGCTCACTGCCGGTGCCGCCCAGACGCGATCGGTGCTGGAGCGGGTCCGGCCGTTCGCCGCGCTGCGCACCTCGCCGGACTTCTTGCACTCGCCCGTGCGGCGGCTGTTGTTCGTGCGGTTCACCGGTGTGCCGCTGTTCTGGTCCCGCCCGGCGAGCGCGCCGGCCAACGCGCTGGGTGCGGTGAAAGCCCTGGCACGCGGGCGGTTCGAGGACGCGCGCGGCCTGCTGGACCGCGGGTTCGCCCGGATCGACGTGGCCGATTCGGCGAGCGGGCTGACGACGTCACGCGGCTGGCCCGCGCGGCCGTGGCTCGGGAACCCGGTCTGACCACGCTGGCCGAGGAGACGATCCAGCTCGCCGGGGCGGAACTCGGCTGAGCCCCGCCCCGGCGCCGGATCACTTGACCGTCAGATGTGGTAGTCGACGTTCGCGGCCAGTGAGGTGGGGTTGGCCTTCACCCGGACCTCGAGCATGGACGCCGTGTTCGACGGCCACTTGATCGTGCCCGTGCCCTTGGTGCCGCAGCTGACCGACTGCCAGGCGCCCGGGTGCACGGCCTTGCTCATCCGAGCCTCGACGCACGCGGACTGGTTGGTGCTCTCCTGCACGCTCCAGTAGACGCGGAGCTTGCCGCTCCAGCCGCTGGCCGGGCTGGTGTACTCGCACTTCTTCGAGACCGGGCCCCACTTCCCGATGACCCCGGAAGCGGTGCCGCTGCAGAGCCACATGGCGCTGTTCGGAGCCGCCGAAGCCGGTGCCGCCGCGAAGCCCGCCGAAACCAGCGAGGTCACCGCGAACGCCGCGACGACGGAGGCGATACGGGCGCGTTTGGGCGCAAGCTTTTTCATCATGTTCTCTCTTTCCCCAGATCTCCCAGTAGCGGCCGTTCATGATCAACGGCCTGCGGTGAGTATTGCAGCCACCGCACCGAAATGCACGACCTGGGTGGAAAAAAACCTACGAGCAGGGCAAATGTGAAGGGATGCGAGGAGGTCTCGCCTTTACTTGATGTTTCGTTAAGGTGGGTGCGTGCTCATTACGAACGTGTCCGTAATGGACGTTGAACGCGGTGTGACCGATCTCGCGAACGTGCTCGTCCTCGATGGGGTGATCCAGGCCGTCGGATCCGATGTGGACGGCCCGGATCCTTTTGCCGGCAACGGCGGGCTGCTGCTGCCCGGCTTGATCGACTGTCACGCGCACGTCGCGTTCCCCGGCCCGGACCCGCTGCCGCGCAGCGCCAGGGTGCTCGAGGCCGTTTCCGTCCTCAGTGGACTGCTGGCCCGCGGGGTGACGACCGTGCGCGACGCGTGGGGAGCGGACGCCGGCTTCCGGCACGCGCTGCGCGAGGGCTGGATCACCGGCCCGGACCTGCTCCTCAGCCTGCGGCAGCTGTCGCCGACCGGTGGGCTCGGCGACTGGTGGGACGCCGATTCCGGGCGCGAAGACCGGATCGCGGACCCGTCGTTGCCGGACAGCGTGTTCGACGGGCCGGACGAGGCGCGCGCGGCGGTGCGGCGCATGGTGCGGGCCGGCGCGGACTGGATCAAGCTCGGCGCGAGCGGCGCGATGGCCTCGATCCGCGAAGGTCGCAGCGTCGAGCCGACCGACGCGGAGCTGCACGCCGTGGTGGACGAGGCCGGCCGCTGCGGACGTGACGTGATGGCGCACGCGCACACCGCGCGTTCGGCCGCGGCCGCCGCTCGGGCCGGGGTGCGCAGCATCGAGCACGGGGTGTTCCTCGACGAAGCCGCAGTAGCGGCGATGCGCGAGAGCGGCTGCTGGTACGTGCCCACTCTTGCGCCTCTTGATGGCGACCCGGACGCGCGCCGTGCGCACCGGCGTTCGCTGGAGCTGGCCCGTGCGGCGGGCATCCCGATCGCGGCAGGCTCCGATCTTGCGCCCCGGCCCCATGTCGACTTGACGACGGAGCTACGGCTGCTGTCCGAAGCCGGCCTCGGCCCGGCCGGCGCAGTGCGCGCGGCCACGAGCGAAGCGGCCCGCTTGCTGCGCCTCGACGACCGCGGCCGGATCGAACCGGGGCTGCGCGCGGACCTCGTGCTGCTGCACGGACCGGAGGTGGACGTGACGGACTTCGCGGGTCGTGTCCGTGCGGTCTGGCAGCAAGGACGGCTCGTGACGGACTGACTGTGCTGTTCGTTCCCCGATCCGGCCACAGTCACGGCGAATCGGCCGCGCACGGGCCGTCGCCGTGTGTCCGCCTGCCTTTGGCCGGATCGGGAAATCCGGTCGCGGCGCGGGTATCCGGATCGACAGACTGGGCGCCGTGGATTTCATCCCAGGGCTCGAACTGTCGCGGCGCTTCTACGCCGAGGCGGTCCGGCCGGTGCTGGATCGGCACCGTCCCGGCCTGGTGCACTCGGCGGCGTTGATCGGGCCCGGCTCGGAGGTGCTCGGCTTTGACAGCGCCCGGTCCACCGACCACGACTGGGGACCGCGGCTGCTGCTGTTCCCGCAGGAGCCCGAGCCGGAGCTCGACGACCTGCTGGCCTGTGAGCTGCCACGCGAATTCCTGGGCTACTCCACGCACTTCGTGGACAACGAGGGCGACCCGACCCGTCGGATGGCGCCGGCCGACGGGCCGCTCCGGCACGGCGTCGTCGTCACCGAGCTGGGCGGCTGGCTGTCCGGGCGCCTCGGCTTCGACCCGCTGCACGGCATCACCCGCGCCGACTGGCTGGCCACGCCCACGCAGGCACTCGCGGAGGTGACCGGTGGCGCCGTCTTCCACGACGGGCTCGGCCGGCTCGGTCCCGCGCGCCGCCGGCTGGGCTGGTACCCCGGCGACGTCTGGCGTGCGGTGCTTTCCGTGCAGTGGCGGCGGATCGCGCAGGAGGAGGCGTTTGTCGGCCGTTGCGGCGAGGCCGGGGACGAACTGGGCTCGGCCGTGGTGGCCGCCCGGCTCGTGCGCGACCTCATGCGGCTGTGCCTGCTGATGGCCCGGCGATACCCGCCGTACGGCAAATGGCTGGGCAGCGCGTTCGCCCGCCTGCCCGGAGCGTCTGAACTGACGCCCGCGCTCACCGGCGCGCTGGCCGCGAAGACGTGGCGTGAGCGGGAGGGCTTCCTGGTGGTCGCGTACGAAACCGTTGCGGCGCAACACAACGACCTGGGCCTGACGAAGCCGCTCGACCCGGGTGCCCGGGGTTTCCACAGCCGCCCGTTCCGGGTGCTGGACGCCGGCCGGTTCGCCGACGCGCTCGCGCCGGGGAGCGTCGGCGCGGTGGACCAGTGGGTGGACAGCACCGATGTGCTGGGCCGCCCGGCGCGGACCCGGGCCGTCTCGGCCGCGCTGGCCGCCGAAGGACCGTGACCGATTTCGCCGGGTGGGCCGCGGCGGTTGGTGCTGTACTGCTGGGGTGACTGCTTCGAAGCCGCCCCCGCCGCGGGACCTCGTCTGGCTGCTGCTGACGCTGACGTTTGTCACCGGGGTCGTCGACGCCGTGAGTTTTCTGGGGCTGGGGCGGGTGTTCGTCGCGAACATGACGGGCAACGTCGTCTTCCTGGGCTTCGCCGCGGCGGGCGAGGCGTCGCTTTCGGTGGTCGCCTCGGTGACCGCGGTGCTGGCGTTCCTGCTCGGCGCGCTGGCCGGCGGACGGCTGATCAGCCGCGTCGACGACCGCGGGCACCGCCTGCTGCGGGACTCGACCCTGGTGCAGACGGCGCTGGTGGCCGTGTCCGTCGTCCTCGCGGCGACGCTCGGCGCGGGCGGGCGGCTGGGCAGCGAGCTGCTGATCGTCGTGCTCGGCCTGGCGATGGGCTTGCAGAACGCCGCCGTGCGCCGCATCGACATCCCGGACCTGACGACCACCGTGCTCACCCGCACCCTCACCGGCCTGGCCGCCGACTCCAAGGCCGCGGGCGGCAAGGGGGCCCGCCCGGTGCGCCAGCTGGCGGCCGTCGCGGCCATGCTGCTGGGCGCCTTCGCCGGCGGCCTCCTGCAACTGCACGTCACGATGTGGGTGGCGTTGCTGCTGGCGCTGGTCGTGCTGCTGGGAGTGCTCGGGATTCTGGTGGCCCACAAGGAGACCGATCAGGTGACCTGATCGCTTAGGGACGCGTGGCCGTCAGCACCGCGAAGGTCGGGTTTTCGCGCAGCGGACGCCAAAAGTCCTCGTCCCCGGAAGGGGTTACGACGGCCTGCCGGTGGATGGTGCTCAGCCCCGCCCGGGCCAGCGCCGCCTCCACCACGCCGGGCGGCCAGAAGAACGACTCGAACTCGAACGGCGGCGTGGTCGCCACGTGGACCGTCGCGCGCGTGCGGCCGTCGACGACGTCGTGCCGGGTCACGGTCAGGCCGTAGCGCGCGTAGTCCGCCAGGACAGCCCAGTCGGCCTCCGGGTTGGGGTGCAGGAGGACCAGCCGCCCGCCGGCCCGGACGTTCGCCGCCAGGCCGGCCAGCATGGTGTCCAGCGCGGCGGCACCCGGCGCGTAACCGATCAGCCAGACGGCGGTGACCACGTCGAACGCGCCGATCATCGGCAGCGCCAACGCGTCGTGCACCTCGTACGAGATGCCCAGCGGATCGCGCTCCTCCTGGCGCTGGGCGTACCCGACCATCGCGCGCGCCGCGTCGACGCCGAAGACCCGCGAGGCGCCGGCGGAGCGGAACAGCCGGGGGTAGAAGCCGGTGCCGCAGCCGACGTCCAGTACCGAGCGGCGGGCCGGGTCCCCGACGGCGGCCAGCACGGTGGCCGTTTCCGCGAGCCCGATGGGGATCCGCTTGACCTCTTCGTAGCGCGCGTTGAGCACTTCGTATTGGTTGGCCACAACAGCTCCTCGCGGCTCGGGATCCGCGACGCCGACGTTAGCCATCACCACCCGGGCGCGACAGGGCCGAGACGGAAGAAGCCCCCGGTGGACGAACCACCGGGGACTTCTCGAAACGATCGTGGACGCAGCTCTAGGTGCCCGAGATGCCCCCGCCGAGGACCCCGCCGCCGCCGGCGGCGTTGCCGAGCATGATCTGCTCGGCCTTCCGGTCCGTGGGCTCGATGTGCTTCTTGCTCCGCCGGTTGCGCCGCTCCAGGTACGTCGCGAGTGCCGTCAGCAGTAGGCACATGACGATGTAGATCGCGGCCGCCACGATGGTCGACGGCACGATCGGCCGGCCGAACGCCCCCTGCGAGCCGATGTAGCGCGCGTAGTAGAGCAGCTCCGGGTAGGTCACCAGGAAGCCGAGCGCGGTGTCCTTCAGCAGCACCACCAGCTGGCTGATGATCGTCGGCAGCATCGCGCGGATCGCCTGCGGCAGCAGGACCGTGAACATCACCTGGGTCTTGCGCATGCCCAGCGCGTACGCCGCTTCGGCCTGCCCCCTCGGGAGCGAGTTGACGCCCGCGCGGAAGATCTCCGCGAGCACCGAGCCGTTGTACAGCGTCAGGCCGAGCACCACGGCGAACAGCGGCGAAGTGTCGAAGCCCAGCGTCGGCAGGCCGTAGTAGAACAGGAACATCAGGATCAGCAACGGGATCGCGCGGAAGAACTCGACGATCGCCGTGGAGATGCCGCGGATCCAGGCGTGGTCGGACAGCCGCCCGGCCGCGAAGACCGCGCCGAAGATCAGCGCGAACACCGCGCCCAGCGCGAACGCCTCGAGGGTCGCCACCACCGCGTTCGCGAGGTCCGACTGGACCTGCGTGTACTGCAGCCACTCCCACTTCTGGGCGGTGAACTGCCCGCTGTCGTAGAAGCTGTAGGCGACGAACGCGATCAGCGCCAGCACCACGAGGATGCCGATCGCCGCGTACAGCCGGTGCCGCATCCGCGACTTCGGCCCGGGGACGTCGAACAGGACGTTGTTCATCGGGCCACGCTCCAGCGCTTCTCGAGACTGCGCTGCACGAACGACAGCACGGAGACCAGGATGATGAAGCCGAGCGCCACCCACAGCAGGGCGACCATCTGGTTGTCACCGCGCTCGGAGATGTACTGCCGGATCGCGCCGGCCTCGGCGACGGAGAACCCGCCGGCGATCGTGCTGTTCTTCAGCAGCGCGATCAGCGTGCTGATCAGCGGCGGCACCACCGACCGCAAAGCCTGCGGCAGCACCACCTGGCCGAGGATCTGGCCGAAGTTGAGGCCGAGCGCGCGGCCCGCCTCGGCCTGGCCGACCGGCACCGTGTTGATGCCCGAGCGCACGACCTCGCAGATGAACGCCGAGGTGTACACCGTCAGCGAGACCACGGCCGCCGGGAAGTAGTCGATCTTGACGATGTTCAGCAGCGGGTAGGCGAAGACGAAGAAGGCGAACACCAGGGTCAGCGGTGTGTTGCGGACGATCGTCACGTAGGTCGTGCCGATCGCGCGGAACACCGGGACCGGGCTCACCCGCAGCATCGCCAGGATCGTGCCGAAGACCAGGCTGCCGACCGCGGCGAGCGCGAACAGCTCGATCGTGGTGAGGAAGAACGGACCGAACAGGTCCAGATTGTTGAGCAGGACGTCCATGGGCCCTTCCCCGCGTCCGTGGGCTGGTGGTGGATGTCAAGCGGCCGGTGGCCGGGAGGTTCCCGTCCACCGGCCGCTTACCGGGTCAGTACTTGACGATCGTCGGCTTGGTCGCGGTCGCGCCGGACTTGCCGAGGGTGGCGTCGTAGATCTTCTGCCAGGTGCCGTCGTCCAGGCTGGCCTGCAGCAGGTCGTCGATCTTGTCCCGCAGCACCTTGTCGTTCTTGTTCAGGCCGATGCCGTAGGGCTCCTTCGAGAACGGCTCGCCGACGACCTTCATGGTCTTGTCCTGGGAGGCGTAGCCCTTGAGGATCGCGTCGTCGGTGGTGACGGCGTCGACGTCCTTGCTCAGCAGCTTGTCGATGCACTGCGAGTACTTCTGGAACTCGACGATGTTGCCCGGCTCGGTCAGGCCCTGGTCGCGGACCCGCTGGATCGGGGTCGACCCGGTGACCGAGCAGACCTTCTTGCCCTTCAGCGTCTGCGGGCCGGTGATCGTGTTGTCGTCGGCGCGCACCAGCAGGCCCTGGCCGGCCTGGAAGTACGGGCCGGCGAAGGAGACCAGCGCCTTGCGCTTGTCGGTGATCGTGTAGGTGCCGACGTAGAGGTCGACCTGCCCGTTGGAGATCGCCTGCTCACGCGCGGCCGAGTCGACCGTCGTGTACTTGATCTTGTCCTCGCTGAAGCCGAGGCCCGCGGCCACCATCCGGGCGATCTCGATGTCGAAGCCGCCGAACTTGCCCGTGGTCGGGTCCTTCAGGCCGAGGCCCGGCTGGTCGTCCTTGACCCCGATGGTGATGCTGCCCGCGGACTTGATCTTGCTGAACACCGGCGAGCCCGCCAGGTCGACGTTCTGCGCGACGGTGTAGGTCGGCAGGGCGGCCGTGTTCGTGCCGCTGGCGTCGCCGCCGGGGCTCGCCGGGGTGCCCGCCTTGCCGCAGGCCGTGAGCAGCAGGCTGCCGGCGAGCAGGCCCACCGCGAGGGTGCGGATCCTCATCTGAGTGTCTCCTGTTATCTGTCGTCGGTACGGCCAGGGTCGCTGCCGCTCCGGGGCCGGGCCGGTGAAGGCGCCGGTTGGTCAGTGGTCCGTCGGTCCGGTGGATTCGGCCCGCGCCCGGGGAACACCGTGGGCGCGGCCGGCTTCAGTGGGTGAGGATCTTGCCCAGGAAGTCCTTCGCCCGGTCGCTCTTGGGCTTGGTGAAGAACTCCTCCGGCGTGGTGTCCTCGACGATCTCGCCGTCCGCCATGAAGATGACGCGGTCGGCGGCCCGGCGCGCGAAGCCCATTTCGTGGGTGACCACGAGCATCGTCATGCCGTCCTTGGCCAGGCCGGTCATCACGTCGAGCACCTCCTGGACCATTTCCGGGTCCAGTGCCGAGGTCGGCTCGTCGAACAGCATCACCTTCGGGCGCATCGCGAGCGCGCGGGCGATCGCCACGCGCTGCTGCTGGCCGCCCGACAGCTGCGCCGGGTACTTGTCGGCCTGGTTGGCGATGCCGACCCGCTCCAGCAGTTCCATCGCGGTCTTGCGCGCCTCGGCGCCGGCGGTCTTGCGCACCTTCACCGGCGCGAGCATGACGTTCTCGACGATCGTCTTGTGCGCGAAGAGGTTGAACGACTGGAACACCATGCCGACGTCGGCGCGCAATGCGGCCAGCGCCTTGCCCTCGGCCGGCAGCGCGACGCCGTCCACCGCGATCTCACCGGAGTTGATCGGCTCCAGCCGGTTGATCGCGCGGCACAGCGTCGACTTGCCCGACCCGGACGGCCCCAGCACCACCACGACCTGGCCGCGCGGGACCTCGAGGGTGATCTCCTTGAGCACGTGCAGGTCGCCGAAGTACTTGTTCACGGCGGCCGCCTTGATCATCGGCGCCGCCACCTCCGTGGTCATCTGGCCTCCAGAGCTCCTCGTACCTGCTGCTGCGGGACGCAGATCCCACGTTGATGGCGGAAACCTACTCCCGTCGGACCCTTTGTAAAGGCGGCTTGAGCAATACTTAGGGTTTCAAGTACGTATCGGCTCGCCGCCCCGCTCGGCGAGGGCCCGGGTCCGTCCGGCGCTGCTCAGCCTAGCCAAAACGACGGCCGCCGCCCGGCCGGATCGGCACCGGCGTGTCACCCAGGGTAGTTCGCGGCAGGCGTTTCGCGCTCGCGCGTGGTCGGCCCCTAGAGTTCCCGGCTACCGTGGGCTGGATCACCGGGGAGGCGAGCGGTGCGGGTGCTGCTGGTGGAGGACGACGACCGGGTCGCGGGCGCCCTCGTGCCCGCGCTGACCCGGCGCGGGCTGGCGATGCAACGGCTGGCGTCCGGGGCCGGGGTGCTCGACCGGGTGCACGAGGTGGACGTGGTCCTGCTCGACCTTGGGCTGCCCGACGTCGACGGCGTGGTGCTGTGCCGCCAGATCCGCGCGGTCAGCGACGTCGCGGTGATCGTGGTGTCGGCCCGCGGCGAGGTCGACGACCGGGTGCAGGGCCTGCGCGCCGGCGCCGACGACTACCTGGTGAAGCCCTACGACGTCGAGGAGCTGCTGGCGCGCGTGGAGGCCGTGCGGCGCCGCCGCGTCGAGCGGGCCGGCGCGCCCGGGCCGTCGCCGGTGATCGAGGTCGGCGACGTCCGGATCGACCTGGCACGGCACGAGGTGCTCGTGGACGGGCAGTCGATCGCCCTGTCCCGCAAGGAGTTCCAGGTGCTCGCACTGGTGGCGGGCGCGCGCGGCACGGTGTGCTCGCGCGACCACGTGCTCACCGAGGTGTGGGGCCACCGGGGCGCGGCGGAGAGCCGCTCGCTCGACGTGCACGTGGCCACGCTGCGCACGAAGCTGGGCCGCCCGGCCTTGATCGAGACCGTCCGCGGCGTCGGCTACCGCCTCGGCGGGCGGGGCTGAGCCGTGCGCGTCCGCCTCCAGGGGATCGTGGTCACGCTCGTCGCGCTGCTGGTGTTCGGCCTGGGCATCCCGCTCGCGCTGAGCATGGCGGGCAGCAAGCAGCAGGACCTCTTCCTGGACCGGCTGACCGACACCGCGCGGTTCGCGTCGCTCGCGCAACGCCCGCTGCTGAACAACCAGCCCGGGCTGCTGGAGCCGGAGCTGCGCCGCTACACCGAGGTGTACGGCGTGCAGGTCGTGGTCGTGAACCAGGACAACGTCGCCGTGCTCAGCTCGCTCGGCGGCACCGACGCGGAGCGGATCGACTCGCGCGCGATCGAAGGCCCGGCGAACGAGGCGCTCGCCGGGCGGCACCCGCTGCCCGGCTCGATGCTGCTGCCGTGGGAGACCGCGCCGCTGGTGCTGGCCGAGCCGATCCTCATCGACGGGGAGGTGCGCGGCGCCGTCGTCACGGAGTCGTCCACCGAGCACGTGCGCACGGAGCTGTTGTGGCAGTGGCTGGTGCTGGCGGCGGGCGCGGTGGTCGCGTTCGGGCTGGCGCTGCTGGTGGCCCTGCCGGTGGTGCGCTGGACGCTGCGGCCGGTGCGGCGGCTCGACGAGGCGACCGGCGCGCTCGTGGCGTCGGTGGTCAGCGGCCGGACGGCGGAGCCGGTGGGGGAGAGCGGCGGCCCGCCGGAGCTGCGCCAGCTCGGGCGGTCGTTCGACCGGATGGCCGCGAGCGTCTCGGAAGCGCTGGCCGCGCAGCGCGCGTTCGTCGCGGACGCCTCACACCAGCTTCGGAACCCGTTGACAGCGTTGAAGATCCGCCTCGGCAACCTCGAGGGCCAGCTCGGCGACGACGCCGCGGCCGCCGACCTCGACGCCGCCCGCGTCGACGCCGGTCGGCTGCACCAGATCCTCGACGAGCTGCTTTCGATGGCCCGCGCGGAGGCCGCGGGCGGCGAGCTGGTGGCCACGGACCTCGGCGCGGTGGTGGCCGACCGCGTCGCGGACTGGACGGTGGTCGGCGCGGCGCGCGACGTCACGCTGGAGACGACCGGCGACGCCGCCGGCGTGCGGGTGCTCGTCCCGCCGCGCGGCTTCGAGGTGATCCTGGATGCGTTGCTGGACAACGCCTTCAAGTTCACCGCCCCCGGCACGTCGGTGCTCGTCTCGGCGGCCCGCGAAGGCGACCTCGTCACGCTGGTCGTCCGCGACCACGGCCCTGGCCTGCGCCCGGACGAGCTGGAACGCGCGATGGACCGCTTCTGGCGCAGCGGCGCCCACCAGAACGTCCCCGGCTCGGGCCTCGGCCTGGCCATCGTCCGCGAGATCGTCCGCCACTCCGGCGGCGAGCTCCGGCTGGACCTCCCGGACGGCGGCGGGCTGCGGATCACCATGGACTTCCCGGCGGCGCCGGCCGTCTGAGTCGGCTCAGCTTTCGGCTGATCGAGGTCGCGGCCGGCCGTCGCGTACGCCGTAGTGGTCGACCGTCCCGGGCAGCTCCCCGCGCTGGCACGAGAGGGGAATGACCTCCGGCTCCCGATTCAACGGCGCGTGAAGGCCACCTCCGGGAACGCCGCGCTGGGCCCGTTGAGCAGCGGCTGGGGCAATCCGTTGAGCTGGCGCTGGAAGAAGGCGCCGACGTAGGCGGTGGTGATCGGGATCGACCGGGGAGCGTCCGGGATGGACAGCGCGCCGCTCTGGTTGACCAGGTAGTCCAGATCGGTGAACGAGTAGTGGTCGGCTCCGGCGACCGTGAGCCACCGCTTCCAGCCGTCCAGGTTCGGCCAGTTGGCGATCCAGCTCGGCACGAGTTCCGGGGTGCTCGGGTCCGCGGCCGCGACCAGCAGGACCGGGCGGTGGCCGAGGCCGGTGGCGGGCACCGGCGGGGTGATGGGGCTGTCCAGGTTGGCGCCGGCCAGCACCCGGCGGTCCGCGGCCATGGTGGCCAGGGTCGCGTCGCCGCCGATGGAGTGGCCGGCCATGCCGATCCGCGCCGGGTCGATGATGCCGGCGTAGCGCCAGGCCGGGTGGGGGCCGGTGAGTTCGGTCAGCAGGAAGGACACGTCCTGGGCACGGCTGGTCGCGACCTGCGCGTGGCTGATCGTGCCGGCGTTGAGTTCGTCGCA
>DASXYS010000218.1:0-14406 GCA_036502365.1 Amycolatopsis sp. | reverse complement strand
GGCTTGGCCTTCAGGCGGGTGTGCCAGGTGCGGGCCAGCGAGCGGGCCGGCTCGCCGCCGGACTCCTCGGACCACAGCCATTCGGCGTACGTCGCGAAGCCCTCGTTGAGCCAGATGTGGCGCCAGTCCGCCACGGTCAGGCTGTTGCCGAACCACTGGTGGGCCAGCTCGTGCACGACGAGCCGCTCGTAGGTGCGCCGTCCGTCGACGTGGTTGGCGCCGAAGATCGCCATGCCCTGGGCCTCGATCGGGTCGTCGAGGTCGTCGTCGGTGACGACCACCACGTACTCGCCGAACGGGTAGGGCCCGAAGATCCGCTGCAGCGTCTCCATCATCCGGTCCTGGCGGCCGAAGTCGCGGGCGAACTGCCGGCGCAGCCGCGGCGGCACGGCGGCGCGCTGCGGCACCACCGGCACCGGCGTCTTGTTCTTGCCGAAGCCGACGAAGGCCCGCACCTGCGACTGCGCGAACCAGCCGGCGTCCGGGCCCGCGACCAGCTCGACGTCGTCGTACCGGCCGATCTGGACGCTCATCAGGTACGCGGCCGTCGGCTCCTTGCGCTCGTACACCCACTTCGTGGTGCTCGCCGCGTTATAGCGCGAAACGAGGTCGCCGGTCACCGCGACCAGATACGGCGAAGACGTGCTCACCGAGACCCGGTACGCGGCCTTGTCCGACGGGTGGTCGTTGCACGGGAACCACGACGGCGCGCCCACCGGCTGGCTGGCCACCAGCGCGCCGTCGGTCAGCTCGTCCCAGCCGATGTCACCCCACCGGCTCGCCACCGGCGTCGGGTTGCCGACGTAACGCACCTCGACCCGGAACTCCGTGTCGACCGGCACCGACTTCGCCGGCCGGACCTGCAGTTTCAGCCCGCGCCGGGTGAACTTGGCCGGCTTGCCCTCCACCAGGACCCGCGAGACGCGGAACTCGCCGAGGTCCAGCGAGAGCCGCGAAAGCGCCTGCGTGGCGACGCAGGTGAGCACCGCGGTGCCGGTCAGCCGGTTGGGCCCGATGCGGTAATCGAGGTCCAGGTCGTAGTGCCGGACCCGGTAACCGCCGTTGCCGTGAGCAGGGATGTAGGAGTCGTTTGAGGTCTCCGCGCCGGGAGCGGGGGTGGCTGGCTTCGAACTCACCCGCGCAGAACCCCGCTTTCCCGTACGTGATCGTCTACTGTGCAGCCCGTTACCAATCCGACTACAGCCACGGCGGAAACGGCTTCCGGCAAGCAGATCGGCTGCAGCCCGTATCCGCCTACTTCCGGTCGGATCGGTAACGCCAGCATCGCTCGGATCCGGCCCGCCCGCAACGCTCGCAGGCTCACCGACGCCAGGCCGAGATCGGGTTGCCGAGCCAGCGGCCGTCCGCGGGCACCTCGTCGCCGCGGGTCACCAGCGAGCCCGGGCCGACGGTGGTGCGCGCACCGATGCTCGCGCCCGGCAGCACGATGCCGTGCGGGCCGAGGGTGGCGCCCTCGTCCAGCGTCACCGGCGACATGCTCATGATCCGATCGTGGAACAGGTGGGTCTGCACGACGCAGCCGCGGTTGATCGTCGCGCCGTCGCCGAGGCGGACCAGGTCCGACTCCGGCAGCCAGTACGTCTCCAGCCACACCCCGCGGCCGATCTTCACGCCCATCGTGCGCAGCCACGCGGGCAGCAGCGGCGTGCCGCCGACGGACCCGATCAGCCACGGCACCGCGAGCGCCTCGACGAAGGTGTCGGCCAGCTCGTTGCGCCAGACGAAGGAACTCCACAACGGGTGCTCGACCGCCCGGAACTTCCCGACCAGCAGCCACTTCATCACCGTCGCGGTGAGCGCGGCGACGATCCCGGCCACCAGCAGCACCGGGCCCGCGAGCAGCGCGGCCACGGCGAAGCCGAACGTCGAGGCCAGCGTCAGCAGCCCGGCGGCGACGCCCACGGTCAGCGCGACCGCGCACATCACCGGCACGATCCGGCACAGCTCCACGAACGCGCGCGCGGCCTTGAGGTGCAGTGCCGGCGTGTACGTGCGGCTGGTGTCGGCGTCACCGACCGCCCGGCGGACGGGCAGCGGCGGCATGCCGAGGTACGACGAGCCCTTCTTCGCCTTCAGCGGCGTCGAGGACAGCACGCCCACCAGGCCGCGCTTCGGCACCGAACGGCCCGGCGCGGTCATCCCGGAGTTGCCCAGGAAGGCCTGCTTGCCGATCCGCGCCGGAGCCACGTGCAGCCAGCCGTGACCCAGCTCGTAGGTCGCGACCATGGTGTCGTCGGCCAGGAAGGCGCCACTGTCCACCTTGGTCATCTTCGGCAGCGCGAGCACGGTGGACGCCTCGACGTTACGGCCCACCTTCGCGCCGAGCAGCCGCAGCCACACCGGCGTGAACAGGCTGGCGTACAAGGGGAACAGCCCCTCGCGGGCCATGCCCATCAGCCGCTCGGTGGCCCAGACCTGCCAGGCGACGCGGCCGTGCACGGGGTGGTAGCCCTCGACCATGCCGATGCTCAGCACCCGCACGCCGACCAGGACGAGCAGCGCGTACGCGAGGAAGTACGCGACCGTGGCGACCGGGACGAACACCAGCGCCTGCGCCAGCGCCGCGCCCGGGGTCGTGGTCCCCGCGATGGCGTAACCGAGCACCGCGACGCCCGCCAGACCGGCGATCCCCGGCAGCACGCCGAGCACGAACGAGGTGGCGCCGTAGACGGCCGACCAGAAGTGGGAGCGCGGCGGACGGCTCGACGGCCACTTCAGCGCGTCCTTGGTGGTCCGCGCCGCGGGCGAGCCCGCCCAGTGCCGGCCGCCGGGCACGGCGCCGCGGACGGTCGACCCGGCCGCGATCTCCGCGCCCTTGCCGACGCGGGCGCCCGGGAACAGCGTGCTGCGCGCGCCGATCCGCGCCTCCGCGCCGATCCGGATCTTGCCGATGTGCACCAGGTCGCCGTCGACCCAGTGGCCGGTCAGGTCCACCTCGGGCTCGACGGCAGCACCGCGGCCCAGCTTGAGGAAGCCGGTGACCGGCGGCGGCGAGTGCAGGTCGACGTCACGCGAAATGCGCGCGCCGAGCGCCTTGGCGTACGTGGTCATCCACGACGCGCCCGCGACGCTGTCCGCGCCGCTGAACTCGGCGAGCTTCTCGGCCGTCCACAGTCGCAAGTGGACACTGCCGCCGCGCGGGTAGGTGCCGGGGCGGACGCCGGACAGCAGCACCCGGGCGCCGCCCGCGGCGATCGCGATGCGCCCGGCCGGGCTGAACAGCACCAGCCAGGCCAGCACCAGCCAGACCCAGTTCAGCGTCGGCGCCCAGCCGAAGCCGAGCAGCGCCAGCACGTTCGACGCCGCGGCGGCCAGGCTCGCCCAGCGCAGCCCGGCCAGCCCCATCAGCGGGACCATCAGCAGCGTCTGGATCACTCCGGCCCGGCGCGGGGTCGGCGCGATCTCGCGCCGCTCGGTCTCCTGGCCGCTGAGCGCGTCGAGGTGCGTGGCCAGCGCGCCGAGCTTCGGGTACTGGTAGATGTCGTTGACCGACACCTCGGGGTGGCGGGTGCGGATGCGCGCGATCAGCTGCGCGGCGGTCAGGCTGCCGCCGCCGTGGGTGAAGAAGTCGGCCTTCGGGTTCCGCACCGAGACGCCGAGGATTTCGGCCCAGCCTTCGGCCAGCCACGCCTCGGTGGCGGACAGCCCGGCCGCGCCGGCGTCCACAGTGGACAGCGGCCACGGCAGCGCGGCGCGGTCCACCTTGCCCGAAGTCCGGGTCGGCAGGTCTTCGACCACGGCGAGCAGCGGCACCAGCGCGGCGGGCAGCTGCCCGCGCAGCTGAGTCGCGGCGTCGTCGAGGTCCAGCTCGGCGCCGGCGGCCGGCACGACGTAGCCGACCAGCACCTGGTTTCCCGCCTTGGTCCGGCGGACCGCGGCGGCCGCGCCCTGGACGCCGGGCAGCGACTGGAGCGCGGAATCGACCTCGCCCAGCTCGATCCGGCGGCCGCCGAGCTTGACCTGCTCGTCGAGCCGGCCGAGGAACAGCAGGCCCTCGGACTCGGCGCGGACCATGTCACCACTGCGGTAGGCGCGCGACCAGCCGAGCGACGGCAGCGGCGCGAACTTCTCCGCGTCCTTTTCGGCGTCGAGGTACCGGGCCAGGCCGACGCCGCCGATGACCAGCTCTCCGGTCTCGCCCATGGCGACCGGCTCGCCCTCGTCGTTGACCACGGCGAGCTGCCAGCCGGCCAGCGGCAGGCCGATGCGCACGGGTCCCTCGCCGGTCATCTGCGCGGCGCAGGCGACGACGGTGGCCTCGGTGGGGCCGTAGGTGTTCCACACCTCGCGGCCCTCGACGGCCACGCGCTCCGCCAGCTCCGGCGGGCAGGCCTCGCCGCCGAAGATGAGCAGGCGGACGTCTTCCAGCGCGTCGGCGGGCCACAGCGCGGCCAGCGTCGGCACCGTGGACACGACGGTGATGCCCTGCGCGACCAGCCACGGGCCGAGGTCGACGCCGGTGCGCACGAGCGCGCGCGGGGCGGGCACCAGGCAGGCGCCGTGCCGCCAGGCGAGCCACATCTCTTCGCAGGAGGCGTCGAACGCGACGCTCAGGCCCGCGAGCACACGGTCGCCGGGGCCGATCGGCTCGTCGGCCAGGAACAGCCGGGCCTCGGCGTCGACGAAGGCGGCGGCCGAGGCGTGCGTGACCGCGACGCCCTTGGGCTTGCCGGTGGAGCCGGAGGTGAAGATGATCCAGGCGTCGTCGGCCGGGCCGGGCCGTCCGTCACGGCCGCCGGGGGCGCCGTGCACAGTGATGACCCCGTCGGTCGCGACGGCGGCGACGCCCGCCTCACCGAAGACCAGCTCGGCGCGTTCCTCGGGGTCGTCCGCGTCGACCGGCACATAGGCGGCGCCGACGGACAGGGTGGCGAGGATCGCGATGTACAGCTCGGCGGTGCCGGACGAAACGCGGATGCCGACCCGGTCGCCCAGGCCGACGCCGTGCCCGCGCAGGCGGCCGGCGTAGACGTCGACCTCTTCGAGCAGCCGGCGGTAGCTCAGCGTGGTGGTGCCGTCGTCGACGGCGGGGGCGTTGGGGTGCTCGGCGGCCGTGGCGGCCAGTACGTCGAGCAGGGTGCGCTCGGCGGCGCCGGGCCCGGAGCGGAACAGGGCGGGCGGGGCGACGAACGAAAGGGGAAGTTCCGCGACAGTCAGCAACGCGCTGTCGTGGTCGGCGGTCAGGGTCACAGCGTGCCCTCGGCCGGTCGAACGGGGACCCGTTTCGAACGGGAGACGTGCAGCATCGAATCTTGGGCGCGCAAGCCCATCACTCACCTTCCGCGAGCTTCATTCGGGCTGGCTCTCCGAATGAGGCGCCCGGGTACAGCCATCCACCTTACGTCAACATGAAGTCCAGGTAGCGCAAGGGTCACGGTTGAGTGTCGGACATCACCGGGTCCTGACCAGGCAAAGCAGGTCCGCCGGGGCGCCTGGGCACCCCGGCGGACCAGTGAAAATCTCAGCGGTTCTTGGCCGCCTTGCCGCCGGCCTTCGGGCGCGCCTTCTTCTCGCGGACGCGCACGTTCACCCGGACGGGGCTGCCCTCGAAGCCGAACCGCTCCCGGAACTTGCGCTCGATGAACCGGCGGTACCCGGCCTCGAGGAAGCCCGTGGTGAACAGCACCAGCGTCGGCGGCCGGATGCCGGCCTGCGTCGCGAAGAGCACCTTCGGCTGCTTGCCGCTGCGCACCGGCGGCGGGGTCGCGGCGATGAGGTCGGCCAGCCAGCCGTTCAGCTGGCCGGTCGGCACCCGCTGATCCCACGATTTGAGCGAGGTCCGCAGCGCCGGCGCGAGCTTCCGCACCGAGCGCCCGGTGAGCGCGGAGATGTTGACCTTCTCCGCCCACGGCACCCGCACCAGGCCGCGGTCGAGCTCGCGCACCATGGCGTGGCGGCGGTCCTCGTCCACCAGGTCCCACTTGTTGAACGCCAGCACGCACGCACGGCCGGCCTCGACCACCATGGTGAGCACGCGCAAGTCCTGTTCGGACAGTGGCTCGGCGGCGTCGAGCATCACGACCGCGACCTCGGCCGCGTCGATCGCGGTCTTGGTGCGCAGCGAGGCGTAGTACTCGGCGCCGTTGGCGGAGTTGACCCGCTTGCGCAGGCCGGCGGTGTCGACGAACCGCCAGACCTCGCCGTCCAGCTCGACCAGCGAGTCGACCGGGTCGACGGTGGTGCCGGCGACCGAGTCGACCACCGAGCGCTGCTCGCCGGAGAGCTTGTTGAGCAGGCTGGACTTGCCGACGTTCGGCTTGCCCACCAGCGCCACGCGCCGGGGCCCGGCGGCGGCCCGCTCGCCCTCACGCGGGGCCGAGGGGAGCGCCTTCACGATCGCGTCGAGCAGGTCGCCGGAGCTGCGCCCGTGCAGCGCGCTGACCGGGTGCGGCTCGCCGAGGCCCAGCGACCACAGCGAAGCGGTGTCGGCCAGCAGCCGGTCGTCGTCGACCTTGTTCGCGGCCAGCAGCACCGGTTTCTTCGAGCGCCGCAGTACGCGTGAGACGGCCTCGTCGGTGGCCGTGGCGCCCACCGAGGCGTCGATCACGAGCAGCACCGCGTCGGCGGCCGCCATCGCCAGCTCGGCCTGCGCGGCCACCGCGGCCTGCAGGCCGGTGGCGTCGGGCTCCCAGCCGCCGGTGTCGAGCAGCGTGAAGCGCCGGCCGCCCCAGTACGCGTCGTAGGCGACACGGTCGCGCGTCACGCCCGGCACGTCCTGCACCACGGCCTCACGACGGCCGAGGATCCGGTTGACCAAAGTGGACTTGCCCACGTTGGGGCGGCCCACCACGGCCAGCACCGGCTGGGCGAGGTTCGCCTCGTCGGCCGCCTCGCCCGCCTCGATCTGCGCGTCGAGCGCGGCGAACTCGGTCTCGTCGGACCAGGTGCCGTCGATCTCGCCGACGCCGTCGAGTTGCGCTTCCGCCGAGGCGGGTTCAAAGCCCGTCGACGTTTTTCCTCCCGCGGAGGCGGCATCAAAGCCTGTCATCGTTTCCCACTTCACCTACGGCGAGCCGATTCGGTTCTCGGCCCGCCAATCGTCCAAAGTCTTCACGAGCGCCGCGAGCTCCCCGCGGAGCTCCTCGGTGCCCTGGTCGAGTCCCGTGCGGCCGGGCCCGACCTTCGGCGTGAACGGCTCCCCCACGAGGATGTCCACGCGCGGGCGCCAGCGCCGTTTGCCGTCCGCGGGCTTGAGCGTCCCGCGGGTGGCGACCGGCAGCACTGTCGCACCTCCCGAGCGCACCAGCCACGCGGCGCCGCGCTCGGCCACGCCCACGTCACCGGACCCGCGCGTGCCCTCGGGGAAGATCCCGACGACGCCGCCCGCCTTCAGCACGCCGATCGCGGTCATCAGCGGCTTGCGATCGATCTCGCCGCGCTTGACCGGGATCTGGCCGATCGCCCGCAGGAACCACCCGGCGGCGCCCTTGAACATCTCGTCCTTGACCAGGAACGCCGAACGCCGCGGCAGCATTCCGAAGATCAGCTGCGGTTCGATCATGGAGCTGTGGTTGGCGACCACCACCACCGGCCCGGTGGCGGGCATCCGCTCCCGGCCGTGCACGCGGATCCGGAACGCCGACCGCAGATGATACCGGGCGAAGACGCGGCCCGCGTCGTGCAGGAGGCCGATCGCGCCCTCGGGGAGAGCGCTTGCGGTCACCGCGCGACCTCGGCCCCGGTGGCCCCGGCAGCTTCGGTCGTTCCGGCGGCGCCGGCCGTTTCGCTTGCCCCGGCTGCGTTGTCGGCTGCATTGCCGGCCGCGGAAGCACTGTCGGCAGCGCTGTCGGCCTCGGCAGCGCAGCCGTCGAGCAGGCCCCGGCGGCAGGCGAGTTCGGACAGCGCCACGATCACCTGGTCGATGGTCAGCTCCGAGGTGTCGACCGGCACCGCGTCCTCGGCCGCGCGCAGCGGCGACGTCGCGCGCGTCGAGTCGAGACGGTCGCGGCGCTCCACGGACTCGCGCGCCGCCTCGACCGAGGACTGCCGCCCGGCGGCGCTGTCCTGGCCGCTGCGGCGCGCGGCGCGGACGTCGGCGGAGGCGGTGAGGTAGACCTTCAGCGGCGACTCGGGCGCGACCACCGTGCCGATGTCCCGGCCCTCCACCACGATGCCGCCGGTCTCGGCCAGCACGTCGGCGATGATCCGGCGCTGGCGCGACACGAGCAGCTCCCGCACCTGCGGCACCGCCGAGACGGCCGAAACCGCCTGCGTGACCTCGGGCCCGCGGATGTCGGCGGCGACGTCCTCACCGGCCAGCCGCAGCTCGGGGTAGTCGGGGGTGGTGCCGATGGTGAAGTCGGCTTCGTGCGCGCGGTGGCCGACGGCGTCGAAGTCGGCCGGGTCGTCGCCGGCGCGCAGGACCGCGAGCGTCACGATGCGGTACATCGCGCCGGTGTCGAGGTAACCCGCGCCGAGCCGGGCGGCGAGCTTGCGCGCGACCGTGGTCTTGCCGGTTCCCGACGGGCCGTCCAGCGCCACCACACCACGTAGGGCTCCCGTCACCGATGCTCTCCTCGCGTCGTCCTGCTCACCGTCCGGTCGCCCTTCATTCTGCCCGCCGCCCGTCCCGGCCGGTCAGGTGGCTCACCTACGAGTGCTAGACAATCTAGCGTCGCTAAGTTAGCGTCGGCACTGTTACTAGCAACGCTAGATTTCCGGAGGAACCACCATGATCGTCACTGCCTACGTCCTCGCCGGCCTCGTCGGACTCGGGATCATCTACGTCGGCCTCAGCTACCTGTTCGCGCCGGAGAAGACCGCGAAGGGCTTCGGCCTGGCCACGATCCCTACCGGCACCCCGGCGTTCTTCCAGATCAAGGGCGTGCGCGACATCGGGACGGGCCTCGTGGTGGGCGCGGCCATGCTGGCGGGCGGCCCGCACGTGGTCGGCTGGGTCCTGCTCGCCGAGGCGTTCATCCCCGTCGGCGACATGCTGATCATCTTGCGGCACAAGGGAAGCCGCGCCGTGGCGTTCGGCGTCCACGGGCTGACGGCCGCCGTGATGGTCGTGACCACCCTGCTGCTCGTGCTCGGCTGAGCCGTACGAAACGGACAATGGGTTACCGTGACAGGGTGAACGTCGAAGTCACCCCTCTGCCCGGAATCGGTGTCCGCAAGGACTTCGCCACCCGCAACGGCCGCCGGATCGGCGTCGTGACCCAGCGGGACGGTCAGATCGAGCTGATCGTCTCGAAGTCCGAAGACCCCGACGCCTGCCTCGCTTCGCTGCCGCTGACCCCGGACGAGGCGGGCGCGCTGGCCAACCTCCTTGGCGCGCCGCAGCTTGTCGCGCAGCTCAACGAGGAGCACCGCGAGCTGCCGGGGATCAACACCAAGCAGCTGCCGATCACCTCGTCCAGCCCGTTCGACGGCCGGACGCTCGGTGACACGGCGATGCGCACGCGCACCAGCGTGTCGGTGGTCGCGGTGATGCGGGCGGGCCAGGTGCACCCGTCGCCGACGCCGGACTTCACCTTCACCGCGGGCGACCTGCTGGTCGCGGTCGGGACTTCCGAGGGGCTGGAAGCCGCCGCCAAGATCCTCAAGCACGGCTGATGGACCACACCGCCCTGTCCCTGATCGAACTCGGAGCGGTCTTCTTCGGTCTCGGCGCGCTCGGCAGGCTCGCCGGCCGGATCGGCCTCTCCCCCATCCCGCTCTACCTGATCGGCGGCCTGTGCTTCGGCTCCGGCGGGCTGATCCCGCTCACCGACATCGGCGACTTCACCCACCTAGCCAGCGAGATCGGCGTGGTGCTGCTGCTCCTGCTGCTGGGGCTGGAGTACTCGGCGGCCGAGCTGTTCACCGGGCTGCGCAGGTCCTGGACCGCCGGGCTGCTCGACATCGTGCTCAACGCGGCGCCCGGTGCCGCGGTCGCGCTGCTGCTGGGCTGGGGCCCGATCGGCGCGATCGTGATGGGCGGCGTCACCTACATCTCCTCGTCCGGGATCATCGCGAAGGTGCTGGGCGACCTCGGCCGGCTCGGCAACCGCGAGACGCCGGTGGTGCTGTCCATCCTCGTGTTCGAGGACCTGGTGATGGCGCTGTACCTGCCGATCCTCACCGCGATCCTGGGCGGGGTGAGCTTCCTCGGCGGGCTCGAGGCGGTCGGCATCTCGCTGCTGGTGATCACCGTGGTGCTGGTGATCGCGCTGAAGTTCGGCCGGTACGTCTCCGCGCTCGTGGACAGCGAGGACCGCGAGGTGTTCCTGCTCAAGATCCTCGGCGCGGCCCTGCTGGTGGCCGGGCTCGCCTCGGCGATGCAGGTCTCGGCGGCGGTCGGCGCGTTCCTGCTCGGCATCGCGGTCTCCGGGTCGACGGCGCACAACGCGACCCGGCTGCTCGAGCCGCTGCGGGACCTGTTCGCCGCGGTGTTCTTCGTGGTGTTCGGCCTGAACACGAACCCGGCGTCGATCCCGCCGGTGCTCGGCTGGGCCGTGGCGCTCGCCGTGGTGACCACGCTGACGAAGGTCGCCACCGGCTGGTGGGCCGCGCGAAGACAGGGCATCGGGAAGCTCGGCCGGTCCCGGGCCGGGGCCGCGCTGGTGGCCAGGGGCGAGTTCTCGATCGTCATCGCCGGGCTCGCCGTGACGGCGGGCGCGGTCGACGGCGAACTCGCCGCGCTGGCCACGGCGTACGTGCTGCTGATGGCGATCCTCGGCCCGACCGCGGCCCGGATCGTCGAGCCCGTGGCCAAGGCGCTGCAACGGAAAAAGGCGGCCACCAAGACCGCCCCGGCGACGAGCAACTGACACCCGTTCTCCGCGAAGGACTCCTTACCGGCGTGGGACGCGGGCAAGGAGTCCTTCACGGATCACGATCGGCTCAGCGGAGGTCGACCGGTGCCCGGCTCTCGACGTGTGCGAGCGGGCCGGCCGGCGCCGGTGCCGTTCGCGGGGCAGCCGGCGGGGTGCCCACCAGCGGGACCTGCACCGAGGTCTTCGCGAGGTCGAGCGTCAGCTTCGGCCCCTTCGCCGGGCCAGTGATCACGTCGGTGTCCGTGCCACCGACGATCAGCGCCAGCGAATGTCCCTGCGGCACCACGTGGTCGGTGCTCGCCAGCCGGAACGTCATCGTGTACGGCTGCCCCGGCGTCAGCGGCTGCTCCTGGCTCAGCGACTGGTAGTTCGCCAGATCCGCCCAGCCGCGGCTGATCACGGTGTAGCCGACGTTCGTGGTGTCGGCGCTGGTCACCTTGTAACAAGCGTCGTCACCGGGCGCGTTCGAGCCCCAGCACGTCTCGTTGGTGCCGGTCTTGATGCCCTCGCCGGCGCCCGCGTAATTGCGGATGGTGGCGGGGCCGTAGTCCACGAGCATCGCCGAAAGCCGCGCCGAAGACGTGCTCGGCGTGGCCGTCACGGTGATCGACGAGGTGCCCGAGACCTGCAACGGCGACGAGAGCGTGCCGGTGCTGTACAGCAGGCGATTCGCCGACGTGGCCGCGGGGCTGCCCGCCCACGCGTCCTCGCTTCCCTTGAGGTTGTCGGTGAACGACGCGGTGCCCGAACTCGCGGATGTGCTCAACGTACCCACGCCCGCCGTGCTGCCCGCGTGCGGACGCAACGTCGTCGCCGCGACCCCGGCCGCCGGGTACGAGGACTGGTCGGCCCACTGATCCGGCTGCCGCTCGACGGTGGCCATCGGCTGCTTCTCGATACCGTTGTCGATGCCCATCAGGTAGTGGTCGAACCACTGGTGCAGCGTGTCCACCCACTCCGCGCGCCGGTAGTCGAACGGGTCGACGTGCCCGGTCTGCGCGAGCCAGATCTTGCGCTGCACACCATTGGCCGCGAGCGCGTCCCACCACTGGCCGAAGTTGATGGTCTTGACGTTCAGGTCGTTCACCCCGTGCGAGACGAACACGCTGGCCTTCACGTTTTTCGCCTGCTTCACGTAATCGCGCTCGGCCCAGAGCGGGCCGTAGTCCCCGTTCGCGGTGGCGCCCTGCGCGAGTTCGCCGTTCTCCGCCGAACAGTCCTGCCCGCCGTTGCGTGATTCCACCGTCTGCGCGAGCCCGTCCGGGCCGAAGCCGAACGACGCTCCGTCGGAACGGTAGTAGTCGTACCAGGAGCTGATCCCGGAGATCGGCACGATGGTCTTCAGCCCGTCGACGCCCGTGGCGGCCACGCCGTTGGCGATCGTGCCGTCGTAGGACTTGCCGATCATGCCGACGCTGCCGTTGGTCCAGTCGGCGGTGACCTTGCTGCCGCCGGATTTCGCGCTGTAACCGGTGGCGCGCCCGTTGAGCCAGTCGATCACCGTCTTCGCGGACTGGACGTCGGAGGTCCCGCCGACGTCCACGCAGCCGGTGGAGCGGTTGGTGCCCGCGAGGTCCACGAGCACGACCGCGTACCCGCGCGGCACGAAGTAATTGTCGTAGTATAGCGGGAAACCGACCGGGCGGCCCTGCGCGTCGTAGGTCTTGAACTCGCTCTCGTTGCCGCGCCCGACCGACGAGTAGTACGGGCTCGCGTCCATGATCACGGGTACCTTCACGCCCTGCGCGGCGGGCTCCTTCGGGCGCACGATGTCGGCGGCGACGCGGTCCGGCTTGCCGTCACCGTCCCCGTCGCGACCGATGTCCACCCACACGGTCTCGCGGACGGCGCCGGCGAAGTCGTACACCGGGTCGGTGCCGGTGGCGGCGGACGCCGCCGGAACCGGGACCACGAGCACCGCGGCGACGACCACCGCGGCGCAGAGCCCTCTGAGCACACGCATGAAATAGCCCTCCAAGCCGTCTCGGATGCGCTCAAGCTAGGAGGGCGGCCGTGCGGGCGTTAGAGCGGAAAGTGGGGTCCTTTCCGACGAACCCCGGTCAGCTCAGGACTTCACGGTGCAAGCGGGCGGTGCCGGGTCATTTCGGGCGGGTCACAGCTCGACGGTGCGGTACAGCGAGCCGACCTCGCCGCGGGTCAGGCGGCGGATCGAGCCGGGGCGCTGGTTGCCGAGCTGGACGTCGCCGACCGCCGTGCGCACGAGCTTGCGCACCGGGTGCCCGGTGGACGCCATCAGCCGCCGCACGATGTGCTTGCGGCCCTCGTGGATCACCAGCTCCACCATGGTCTTGCCGGAGTGCATGTCCTTGACCCGGAACTGGTCGACCTTCACCAGGCCGTCCGGCAGCTCCCAGCCGTTACGCAGTTCCTTGCCGAGCCCGCGCGGCACGAGGCCGTCGACCTCGGCCAGGTAGGTCTTGAGCACGCGGTACGAGGGGTGCATCAGCCGGTGGCCGAGGTCGCCGTCGTTGGTGAGCAGCAGCAGGCCCTCGGTGTTCTCGTCGAGCCGTCCCACGTGGACGACGCCGGGGGTCTCCTCCCAGCGGCCGCGCAGGTAGTCGCCGACGCACGGGCGGCCGCGGTCGTCCGACATCGTGGAGTGCACGCCCTTGGGCTTGTTGAAGGCGAGGTAGACGAGGTCCTCGCGGAGGTTCACGCGCGTGCCGTCGACGTGGATCACCGCCTCGACCGGGTCGACGCGGCGGCCCAGCTCGGTGACGACCTCGCCGTCCACCTCCACCCGCCCGGCCACGATCAGGTCCTCGGCCGCGCGCCGGGAGGCGACGCCGGCCTGGGAAAGGACCTTCTGCAGCCGGACGCCGTCGGCGTGTTCGTCAGATGTCATCGATGGTGTCCACTTCGGGTAGCAACGGAGCGATCGGGGGCAGGTCGTTCAGTGACGACAGCCCCAGTCGCTCCAGGAACAGCTCGGTCGTCACATACAGCGTTCCGGTCGTGTCGGGGTCGGTGCCCATCTCCTCGATGAGCCCGCGCGCGAGCAGCGTCCGGATCACGCCGTCCACGTTCACGCCGCGCACCGCGGCGACCCTGGCCCTGGTCACCGGCTGCCGGTACGCGATCACGGCGAGGCTCTCCAGCGCGGCCCTGGTCAGTTTCGACCGCTGGCCGTCCAGCAGGAGCTTCTCCACGAACGGGGCGTAGGTGTCCCTAGTGTAGAACCGCCACCCTTCACCGACTCGCCGCAGGTCGATCCCGCTGGCCCGCTCGGTGAACTTCTGCGCCATCGTCCGCAACGCGACGGTGACCCGCGCCACGGACACCCCGACGGTGTCGCCCAGCGACTCCTCGTTGATCGGCGAATCGACCACCAGCAGCAGCGCCTCGAGCGCCGCCTCGAGCGCCTCGTCGGAGCTGACGTCAGGCAGCTCGTTCTCATCCCCGGCGGCGACCAGGCCGGACTCGGGGTCGTCGAGGGGAAGCTGGTCTTCGGCCGCGGAGCCGATTGTCGAGTCGGTTGCGGAGCCGGCTGTGGAGTCAGCTGTGGAATCAGTTGCGGACTCGGCCGGGGTTTCTTGCTGGGCTGCTTCCGGTTGGACTGCTTCGGGTTGGGCGGCCGCCTCGGCCGAAGACGCCGCTTCATCAA
>DASXYS010000217.1:0-5254 GCA_036502365.1 Amycolatopsis sp. | reverse complement strand
GTCGGCGAGTTCCACTACCTGCACCACGCGCCGGGCGGGAAGCCGTACGCGTCGCCGAATGCGATGGGTGAGGCGCTGCGCGAGGCCGCGCGTGACGCCGGGATTCGCCTGACGCTGCTTGACACCTGCTACCTCGCGGGCGGCATCGGTGTGCCGCCGGACGAAGTGCAGCAACGGTTTTCCGACGGCTCCGCGGAGCGGTGGGCGGAACGCGTCTCGTCACTCGAGGAAGACGCCGGGTTCCGGGTGGGCGGCGCGATTCACTCGGTCCGCGCGGTGCCGGGTGATCAACTGTCCGAAGTAGACAAGGGTGTGCCCGCGGACCGGCCGCTGCACGTCCACCTTTCCGAACAGCGGGCCGAGAACGAACAGTGCCTCGCCGCGTACGGGATGACGCCGACCGAGCTGCTGCACAGCCATGGGGTGGTGGGGGAGCGGCTGACTGCCGTGCACGCCACGCACCTGACCCGGCTCGACATCGAGCGGCTGGGGGCCGGGCGGGCCGGGGCGTGTTTCTGCCCGACCACCGAGCGGGATCTCGGCGACGGCATCGGCCCGGCCAGGGCGTTGCTCGACGCCGGGGTGCGGCTGGGCATCGGGAGTGACAGCAACGCCGTGGTCGACGCGTTCGAGGAGACCCGGGCGCTGGAACTGAACGATCGGCTGGCGAGTGAGCAGCGCGGCCGGTTCAGCGTAGAAGAACTGCTGGCGGCGGGCACCGATCACGCCGCGGTCGGCTGGCCGGAGGTGGGTGAGCTGGCGGTCGGCGCCGGGGCGGACCTGGTCACGGTCGCGATGGATTCGGTTCGCACGGCCGGAGCGGAGCCGTCCGGGGTGGTGTTCGCGGCCGCGGCCGCCGACGTGCGCAGCGTGGTGGTGGCGGGCCGCGAGGTGGTCCGCGACGGCGGGCACCTGCTGGTGGAGCGACCGGAAACCGTACTGGCCAAGGAGATCGAGGCGTTGTGGCAACTCTGATCACGGGTATCGGCGAGCTCACCACGAACGACGCCGAGCTGGGCAA
The DNA here is from genome assembly GCA_036502365.1 of Amycolatopsis sp. Lineage (GTDB taxonomy): Bacteria > Actinomycetota > Actinomycetes > Mycobacteriales > Pseudonocardiaceae > Amycolatopsis. Next base: position 4,233 of record DASXYS010000217.1, on the reverse strand, counting down.
GCTGGCTGACGCCGCGTTGGTGCTGGACGGCGGTGTCGTCGCGTGGACCGGGTCGGCCGGGCGCGCGCCGGCCGCCGACGAGCGCGTGGACGTCGAGGGGCGGGCGGTGCTGCCGGGCTGGGTGGACAGCCACACCCACCTGGTGTTCGCCGGTGACCGCACGGCCGAGTTCGAGGCGCGGATGGCCGGAAAGCCTTATACCGCAGGCGGAATCGCCGTCACCGTCGGCGCGACGCGGGCGGCGTCCGACGACGAGCTGGCCCGGAATCTGAGCCGGCATGTCGATGAGGCGGCCGCGCAGGGCACTACGTGCCTGGAGACCAAGACCGGGTACGGGCTGACCGTCGCCGACGAGGCCCGCTCGGCGCGGATCGCGGCGGCGGTGGCCGACGAGGTCACGTTCCTCGGCGCGCACCTCGTGCCGCCGGGCGCCGACGCGGAGTCCTATGTGGACCTGGTCTGCGGCGAGATGCTCGACGCGGTGGCGGGCCACGCGCGGTGGGCGGACGTGTTCTGTGAGACCGGGGCGTTCGACGAGGCGCAGTCGGCGCGGGTGCTCAAGGCGGCCGCCGGGCGCGGCCTCGGGCTGCGGGTGCACGGCAACCAGCTCGGCGAGGGCGCGGGGGTGCGGCTGGCGGTGGAGCACGGCGCGGCGAGCGTCGACCACTGCACGTACCTGAGTGACGAGGATGTGGCGGCCCTCGCTGCGTCCGACACCGTCGCGACGCTGCTGCCGGCTTGTGACCTCTCGACTCGCCAGTCCCTCGCTCCGGCGCGGCGGCTGCTGGACGCGGGGGCGACGGTCGCGCTGGCCAGCAATGCCAATCCCGGTAGCTCGTACACGACGTCGATGGCTTTTTGTGTCGCCACGGCAGTTCTGCAAATGCGGATGACCATCGACGAGGCAGTGTGGGCGGCTACCGCGGGCGGGGCGCGAGCGCTGCGGCGGGCCGACGTGGGTGTGCTGAGGGCGGGGGCGCGGGCGGACGTGCACGTGCTGGACGCGCCGTCGGTCACCCACCTGGCCTACCGGCCGGGAGTTCCGCTCACGTACGGAGTCTGGCGCCGGGGTGACCGAATTCGCGACCGGTCTGGGGCTGGGCCGGTCTCCTGACGCCGCGGTCAGTCCGGGTGGGCAGCCAGGTGGTTCAGCACCAAGGGGATCACCTGGTCCGCCGCCTCCTCCGGCAGCCAGTGGAACGTCATGCCCGCGGCGATCGGGCGTTCGTACTCGGCGTCCAGGTCGGTGACGTCGAAGCACAGGTGCGTCAGGCCGGGGTCGCAGACGCGGCGCTCGGGGTCGCCGGGGCCGGGCTCGGGGCTGGCGTACTCAACAGCTCGGTGTAGGCGTTTCCCTTGCGCAGCATGACACTGTGGGTGGAGCAGTCGTGCCCGAACAGGTCGACGTGAAAGGCCGAAGTGCGTTTGATTTCGAGCGTCGCGATGGCGAGGTGGTGGATGCCGTGGATCATCGGGCGTCCGCACCTTCGACGAGCGTGCGGACGCCGGCGTTGGAGAAGTGGACGTCGATCGGGCCGGTGACCTCGGTGGCGAAGCCGATCGGGCCGGCCACCTCCGATTCGAGCCCGGCGTCGAACTTCCTCGCGGTGGCACCGAATTCCGCGGCGACCGCGCGGGCCCCTTCGAGGTCGTTGCAGTTCCACGGGCCCACAGTAAGCCGGAAAGAGCAAGGAATTTCAGGGAAGCCCGATAGGAATAATTCCGTCAATTCGAACATTCCGTACGGCGAGGAAAAGCTGGTTCACCCAGAGTTCAGTAACTCGACATTCCGGCGGGATCGGGGGTCCGCTGATCGTGAGTAGCGTCGGATCGGCACCTTGGCCGAAGATGGAGAGCGCGCATGGACTTTTCCCTGATCGTCTTGGTGGTGGTCGTGGCGGCACTCGCCTTCGACTTCACCAACGGGTTCCACGACACAGCGAACGCGATGGCGACGTCGATCGCAACGGGGGCGCTCAAGCCGAAGGTCGCGGTCGGCATCTCGGCAGTGTTGAACCTGGTCGGTGCGTTCCTGTCGATCGAGGTCGCGAAGACGATCTCCGGCGGCATCGTCGACGACACCAAGGTGACCCCGGTGGTGATCTTCGCCGGGCTGATCGGCGCCATCATCTGGAACCTGGTGACCTGGCTGGTCGGGCTGCCGTCGAGTTCCTCGCACGCGCTGTTCGGCGGGCTGATCGGCGCGACCTGGATCGCGTCCGGCGCCGACGCCGTGCACTTCGGCAAGGTGGTGGAAAAGGTGCTGATCCCCGCGGTCGCGTCGCCGATCGTGGCGGGCGTCGTGGCGCTCGTCGGCACGTTCCTCACCTACCGCATCACGCAGAAGTCGCGGGAGAACGTGGTGGGCAAGGGCTTCAAGACCGGCCAGGTGCTCTCGGCCAGCCTGGTCTCGCTCGCGCACGGGACCAACGACGCGCAGAAGACCATGGGCGTGATCACGCTGGCGCTGATCGCCGGCGGCACGCTCGCGCCCGGGTCGAACCCGCCGTTGTGGGTCATCGTGGCCTGCGGCCTGGCGATCGCGGCCGGCACCTACCTCGGCGGCTGGCGGATCATCCAGACGATGGGCAAGAAGCTCACCGAGATCCAGACGCCGCAGGGCTTCGCGGCGGAGACCAGCTCGGCGGCGGTCATCCTGGCCTCCTCGCACCTGGGCTTCGCGCTGTCGACGACGCACGTGACGTCGGGCGGCATCATCGGCTCCGGTCTCGGCCGCAAGCTCGCCGAGGTCCGCTGGGGCGTCGCGGGCAAGATGGCCGTCGCCTGGGTGCTGACCCTGCCGGCCGCGGCCATCGTGGGCGCGCTCGCCGCGGTCATCTCGACGCAGGGCAGCTGGGGCACGGTGCTGGTCGGCGGCGTCGGTGTGGTCCTCGCGCTGGGCATCTGGCTCGCCTCGCGGCGCAACCCGGTGACGGCCGAGACCATCAATGAGCCGGAGGCCGCCGAGGCCGCCCCGGTCGCGGTTTGAGGGAGCGAGCATGAACATCAACTGGGGCGCGCTCGGCGAGGTCTTCGTCGTCGCGCTGGTCGCCGCCGTGGTACTGACCACGCTGTTCGCGTACGGCGTCCGCGGGCTGTCCGAGCGTGAGACGGCGCGGGACCAAGGTGGCACGGGCACCCTGCAGCTGACCGGCTCGGTCGTCTGCTTCGCCGTCTGCACGGCGGTGGTCGCCTACGGGATCTACCTCATCGTGGCCTGAGCGCGGGCGCGCAGGCTTTCCGGAAGCTCGTCGAGCAGCGGCAGGACCGCGGCTCGGCGGGTTTCGCCGAGGCGGGACAGCACGTCGAGGGCGGGCTCCCACAGCGTCTCGTCGGCCGCGGCCGCGCGGATCAGGCCGGGCAGACGGCCTTCGGGCAGCAGGCCCATCACGTGGTCGATGCGTGATTTGTCGTCGAGGACGTACGCGGTGCGCAACAGTGCTTCGTCGGACAGCAGGGCGAGGCTGCGGCGCACGGTCGGGTCCGGCAGGTGCCCGACGAACCGGCCAAGGGTGATCCAGTCGTCCCGCCGCGCCAGCTCCCGCGCGACCGCCAGCACGGTGTCGAGCGGGATGCGCGTGATGATCGCCGTCGCGCGCCGCGGGTCCAGTTCGGCCGCCACCTCGGCCAGGAACCTCGGCGGCAGCCGCTTCGCGACGTCCACGCCGCGGGAGACGTCGACCAGCCCGGCGATCCGCGCGCAGAGCAGCGGCCCGAACACCTTCTCCGCGATTTTCGCGATCAGCGGCGCGGGCAGCAGCCGGCTGGCCAGCGCCATCCGCTCCAGCACCACCAGGTTCGCGTCGAACAGCGTGGTGGTCGCCTGCTCGCGGAACAGCTGCAGGTCGGCGATGTCCACATCGGCCAGGTAAGCCAGCCGCCCGGGCTCGACGCCGAACACCCGCGCGAGCTTGAGGATCTCCGGGTTCACAGCCCGACCACCTTGCGCACGGCCCCGCGCAGCAGCGCCGGCACGTACCGGAGGCCTTCCTCGCCCGCTTCGCCGAGTGCCTTGGCCTGCCGGTGCCGGGCGTCGCGCAGGGCCTCGGCGAGGTCGCGCTTCTGCTCCTCCGGCAGGGCTTCGATGCCTTCGGGGAGTGGGCCGCCGAGTTGCTCGGCGAGTGTGCGCTCGGCCATGGTCACCCATCATGCCCCAGTGCCGCGGTGGCGCAGAGCGAGCGGTGTTGACTTTCGGCAGTGGTGACCCGGCCCGCCGCGCTTGTAGCGTCTGGG
>DASXYS010000216.1:0-23311 GCA_036502365.1 Amycolatopsis sp. | reverse complement strand
TGTTCGGGTGCTTGGCGGCTCAGGCCAGGTGGGTGCCCGCGAGCAGGTGGGTGAGGTCGGCGCCGAGGCGGGTTCGGTTGGCCGGGGGCAGGTCGGCGAGGAGGGTGGCCAGTTCGGCGGTGATGCCGTCGTGGGTTGCGTGGGCCAAGGCGCGGCCTTCGTCGGTCAGGCTGACCTGGCTGGTGCGGCGGTCGGTGCGGTGCTGGCCCCGGGTGGCCAGCGCGCGGCGCACCACCCGGTCGACCAGACCGGAGAGGCTGGACTTCTCCAGGTGCAGGACCCGGCCCAGCTCCGACATCCCGAGCGGCCCGTTCATCAGCACGCACAGCAGCTGAGCCTGCTGCGGCGTCAGATCGTGCTGACGGCTGACGTCGGCGAACACGTGCTGCACCAGATGCGAAAGCCGCACCAGGGAACCCGCCAGCTCGATCTCCGTGATGGGCAGTGTCTTCGTCATGGCTCCTCCCGGTGCCCAGCCTACTTGACGACAGTTCGTAGTACGAACTAACGTTAAGTTCGTACTACGAACTGTTCGTATGGCGAACTAAGGGGGCGTGATGGCGAGAGTGGTGGTGGCCGGCGGCGGGTACGGCGGGATCGCGGTGGCGAAGGCGCTCGACGACGTGGCGGAGGTGGTGCTCGTCGAGCCGCGGGAGGAGTTCGTTCACCACAATGCGGCCTTGCGCGCCCTGGTCGATCCCGAGTGGACGGACCGGATTTTCCTGCCGTACGGGAACTTGCTTCGGCACGGCCGGGTTCTCCGCGACCACGTTGTGCGGGTCGGCGACGGTGGCGGCGAGGTGACACTCTCGTCGGGCCGGCGGGTTGTCGCTGACTACGTCGTGCTCGCCACGGGGTCGGCGTACCCGTTCCCGGCGAAAATGGACGTTTTCGGTACCACTGCGGCGAAAGGCCGGCTCCGCACTGCCGGGGAGGCAGTGGCCGAAGCCCGCGCGGTGCTGTTGCTCGGCGCCGGCCCGGTCGGGCTGGAGCTGACCGGCGAGATCAAGGACCGCTGGCCGGACAAGGCCGTGACGATCGTCGACCCCGCGGCGGACGTGCTCGGCGGGCGGTACCCGGACGAGTTCCGTGCGGAGCTGCGCCGCCAGCTCGACGCGCTGGGCGTGACGTTGCTCCTGGGGACCAGCCTGGTGGAGGAGCCGGTTTCCGAGGCAGGACAAGCGAAAGCGTTCACCGTGACGACGCGGTCGGGGCACCGGGTGAGCGCCGGAGTGTGGTTCCGCTGCTTCGGCGTCGCGCCGGCTTCCGGCTACCTTTCCGGCTCTCCCGCGCGGACGGCGGCCGGGACACTGCGCGTGACTCCGCACCTTCGCGTCGACGGCCACGAGCGGGTCTTCGCGCTCGGCGACCTGGTGGACCTGCCGGAGGCGAAGATGGCGCGGGCGGCCGGAATGCAGGCCGACGTGGTGGCCGCGAACATCCGGGCGCTCATCGAGGGTGGGGCGCTCACGGTGTACCGGCCGGCGTCGCCGGGGATCTCGTTGCCGCTGGGTGCCCGCGGCGGCGCGACCTACCAGGAGGGGATCGGAGTGCTGGGCGCGGAGCGGACTGCCGAGCTGAAGGGCGGGGACCTGCGGACGGCCGCGTACGCCGAGTTGCTGGGCCCGAGCCGCGGACGGTGAGCCCAGGCAGGGAACCCACGCCGGGAAGCCCAGGCAGGGCGCCCCGATCCGGAAGCCCGGTCCGGGAAGCCCCGCCGGGAAGCCGAGCCTGGGAAGCCGAGTCTGGGAAACCCAGTCTGGGAAACCCGGTCCGGGGAACCCACGCCGGGAAGCCGAGTCTGGGAACCCACGCCGGGAAGCCGAGTCTGGGAAACCCAGTCCGGGAAACCCAGTCCGGGAACCCGGCGCGTTGAGTCCTGGCCCGGAAACCTCGCCCGCATGCGTCTTTCTTGATCGCGCACGTCTCCGGGCGCGGGCATACTGCGACCATGGATGCTCGGGCGCACGTTGATGCTTGGCTTGCCGCCTGGCAGGACCGGGATCTCGACGCGATCATGGCCTGTTACGCCGAGGAGATCGACTTCGTGGCGTCCAGCGTCGTCCGTCGGTGGGGCCGGGCCGACGGGCGGCTGCACGGCCGGGAGGAACTGCGCCTGCACTTCGAGCAGGGGCTGAAACTGGCACCGGCCTTGACGTTCACCGAAGAGGCGCTCCTGAATAGCCCGGACGGTTACGCGCTGTTCTACCGCCGGGAGAACGGCAATCGCGTACTCGACGTCGTGGAACTGGACGGCGAGGGGAAGGCTGCCCGCGTCCGTGCTTTCTACGAGCACCACCAGCGCTGAGGCACCGCAGCAAAAGCGGCGAAGGCAGGCAGCAGCGGCTAAAGCAGGTATCGCAGCAAAAGCGTCCCGTCTTCCACCAGAACCGAGGCCAGCTCCAGCTGGGCCGGGTCCAGGCCGGCGCCGGCGGCGATGCGGGACGCCGTGCCGGCGACCAGGAGCGGGGCGATCGTGAGGCGCAGCTCGTCGACTGCTCCGGCGGCGGCGAGCGACGCGAACAGGTGCGGGCCGCCCTCGCAGTCGATGCGGGTCAGGCCGCGGGCGACCAGGCCGTCGACGGCGGCGCGGAAGTCCACGGTGTCGGTGCCCGCGACCAGCACGTCCGCGCCCGCCGAGGACCACGCCGCGCGCAGGTCCGCGGGTGCGGCCTCGCTGGTGATGACGATCGTGGGCACCGTGGCCTTCGTGATCACCGGCGCGTCCGGTGGCAGGGAACGGCCCGAAGTCACCACCGCGACCGGCGCGATCGGGGCCAGGCTGTGACGGCGGCGGCGCTCGGCCGACTGCGGGTCCGGCTGCCCGCCTTCGAAGCCCTCGATCAGCGCCGTCGCCGCGCCGACCAGCACGACGTCGGCGAGGTCGTTGCCCAGCCGGTAGACGACCCGGTCCGCGGGCGTCGACAGCGTGGCCGAGCGGCCTTCGACCGTCACGGCGCCGTCGGCGCTGGAGACGAAGTTCACCGCCAGCCACTTCGGGTCCGCCGGATAGGAGTACAGCAGTTCCAGGTCGGCGTCGGCCAGGTCGCGGGTGCCGGGCCAGATCTCGCGGATCACAGCGAACGCACGACGTTCGCGGGCGGGCGCGTGCCCGCGATGCTGGCCACCATCTCGACCACGTGCCGCGTCTCGCGCACCTGGTGCGCGCGGAACATCGCGGCCCCTTGCAGCGCAGCCACTGCCGTCGCCGCGAGGGTCCCGCTCACGCGCTCGCCGACCGGCACGTCCAGCGTCTCGCCGATCACGTCCTTGTTCGACAGCGCCATCAGCACCGGCCAGCCGGTCTCGGTCAGCGCCTCGACGTTCCGCAGCAGCTCCAGCGACTGGTAGGAGTTCTTCCCGAAGTCGATGCAGGGGTCGATCATGATGCCCTCGCGCGGCACCCCGCGCTCCAGCGCCCGCTCGGCCAGTGCAGTGGTGCCCTCGATCACGGCCTTGACGACGTCGTCGTACTCGGGCCGGACGGCTTCCGTGCGTGGCTGCAAACCGTTGGTGTGCGCGCAGATGTACCCGGCGCCGTACTGTGCGGCGACGTCCAGGATCTCCGGTTCGACGGCGGCCCAGTTGTCGTTGACCAGGTCCGCGCCGGCGCGGCAGACGGCGTCCGCGACCTCGGCGCGGTAGGTGTCGACGCTGATCACGAGGTCGGGGAAGGTCTCGCGGGCCCAGGCGACGGTCGGCACGACGCGGCTGATCTCTTCCGCGGTGGTGACTTCGGGGCCGTGGCCGGCGGGCACTCCGCCGATGTCGATGAGGTCCGCTCCCTCGGCGCGGGCGCGGCGGACGGCGTCCTGCGCGCGCTGCTCTTCGAAGGTGGCTCCGTGGTCGTAGAACGAATCAGGCGTGCGGTTGACGATGGCCATCACCAGTGCGCGATCGCCGGTGAGGCGGCGGCCTCGGAAGACGAGGTCGGGCGTCTTCAATGTGCTCTCCCGTGCCGGTGCGTCGGTCTCCGCGATCATAGGCGAGCAGACGACGGCATTACGGCCGGCAGGTGGCGGGCGACGATGCCGGAGGCCACCTGCGCGCGGGCCTTCGACCGACTCAGGAGGCGAGTGCCTCGTTGATGGCGTGGAATTCGTGCGAGGTGCGGGTGGCGGAGAACTCGATCACGGTGTAGCGCGCGAGGCGCTGGATGACGAAGGGGTCGGTGGCGAGCACGGCGTCCAGCTTGCCGCGCAGGCACGGGCGGGTGAGGATGACCTGGTCGGTATCCCCGTTTCCTTTTCCGGAAACCAGGAACAAGCCGTGCGAGAAGTGTGACCGCACCCAATCAGCGTGTTCCGGAAGTGCGTAGTCGACTTCGTTTCGAGGCGCTGTGTATGTCAGCAAGGCTATGTACATCACTTCAGGGTAGAACTCCGGCGCCGACCTTGCATCCTCCTCCCGAGTGTCGCGCCCCACTTGTAAAGTCATCTCCCGGTCAATAATTCCAGAATTCCTTTACCGGGGCTTTTTGTTCCTTTTTCAAACGACCGGCGTACGTAAACCTGCGTACGCCGGTGTCGACACCGGCACGACGACGAAACGTTGTCGTGGCACCAGACTCGGGGTATGACTCCGATGGTGGCGGCCGTGGGCCGCATCTGGCGGGACGGCCGGCGAGTCGAGCGCGCCGCGTACGTGGTGGGGGCCGTGCTCTTCGCCGGCGGACTGGTGAACGCCGTGGTGCTGCTGGCTTCCGGCGGTACCTGGATCGGGCCGGTTTCGCTGCGCAAAGCGGTCACCTTCGGGTTGTCGTTCGGCCTTACCCTGGCGACGGTCGCGTGGGCGACCTCCTATCTCACGGTCCGGGGCCGGACGGTGCTGCTCGGCACGTTCCTCCTCGCCTGCGTGGCCGAGGTGGCGCTGGTGACCATGCAGGCGTGGCGCGGGGTCCCGTCGCATTTCAACTTCGAGACCGGCTTCGACACGGCCGTTTCGATGGCGCTCGCCGCCGGGGGCGGGGTGATCGTGCTGACCGGGCTCGGCTTCACCGTCGCGGCCTTCCTCTCGCCGGGCGTGATGTCGCCGAGCCAACGGCTGGCGGTGCGGTTCGGCCTGCTGGTGCTGATGGTCGCGCTCGCGACCGGCGCGGTGATGATCGCCCGCGGCGTGGGCGAGTCGCGCGGCGGCGACGCTCAACTGGCCTACACGACGGCGGGTGCGCTGAAACCGCTGCATGCCGTGGCGATGCACGCGATCCTGGTGTTGCCCGGGCTCGCGTGGCTGCTGCGGTTCACCGGCTTGGCCGAGCGGCAGCGGCTCCGGCTGGTGTGGCTCGCCGTAGTCGCGGACGCCGTGCTGACGGCCGTCATCGGAATCGAGGCCTTCGCCGGAATTCCGCCGTTCTCGGCGCCGGCCGTTTACACCGGGTTGTCCGCGGTCGCACTCGCTGTTCTCGTCGGGGCCGTTATTTTTGCGTTATTTTCCGCACTGCGCGGGAAAGAAAGTCCTGACTATTTCCGCGCAAGCAATCCCTGAACGGCGTCGACGAGGGTAAGCCGCCGTTCGGCCCGATCGGCGGGCAGCCGCGGGCCGAGTTCCGGGTTCGTGGTGTGCCACGCCGCGGACAGCGCCTGGATCAGGACTACCAGTTGCACGGGCGAGTAGTGCCCCGGCACCTCGCCCGCTTGCTGCGCGCGGCCGATCTCGCCGAGCCGGACGTCGTTCGCCTCGGTGATCGCGCGCAGGTGCTCGTCGGCAGGCCGTTCGAGCCGGTACCAGGTGGACAGCCGCAGCGTCTCGGGATGGTCCTCGTAGTAGTCGAACGCGCGCCCGGTGTAGCCGGCGAGGTCGCCGGCGTCGAACGGCACGGCGGCGAAGAACGCCTTCGTCCGCTCGTCGAAGACGGCGTCGAACAGCTGCTCTTTGCTGCCGAAGTAGGCGTAGATCATCGCCTTGTTGCAGCCCGCGGCGGCGGCGATCCGGTCGACGCGCGCGCCCGCGATGCCGTAGCCGGAGAACTCGGCGGTGGCAGCGTCGAGAAGCCGGCGTTTCGTCTGTTCCGCGTCGCGAGCCATGCGCCCAGGCTAGCAACCAACCGGTCAGTGGATTTGACGTTCACGCTGGTGTCAGGCCATAGGGTCGAGGAGACCGAGGGAAGGAGCCGGGCATGCCGGTGACGATCGTGATCGGGGCGGGGCCGGGCATCGGCCGTTCCGTGGCGCGCCGCTTCGAGCGTGAGGGGTTCGAGGCCGGGCTGATCTCGCGCACCGGGCCGTACCAGGCGGACGTCGCGGACGAGAAGTCGTTGCGCACGGCATTGGACGCGGCCGTCGCGGACCTCGGACTGCCGGAGGTGGTGGTCTACAACGCCGCCGTGATCCAGCCGGACACCCCGGGCGAGCTGACTGTCGACGAGCACCTGGACCGGTGGCGGGTCAACGTGCTGGGCGCATACGCCGCCGCGGCGCACCTGGCCCCGGCGATGGCCGCGCGGGGCCACGGCACCTTCCTGGTCACCGGCGGAATGCCGGAGCCGAAGGCGGGTTACAGCAGTCTTCCGCTGGGCAAAGCGGGCGTGCGGACGCTGGTGGCGCTGTTCGCCGAGCAGCACCCGGAGGTGCGCCGTATTTCAAACAGCGCTGTGCGTCGGTCACCGTCGCCGGCGCGGTCGCCCCGGGCACCGCGTTCGACCCGGACGACATCGCCGAGCACTACTGGCGGCTGCACAGCCAATCTCGCGCGGAGTGGGCGCTGGAAGCCGTCCACGACGGGCGCGGCTCATGACCAGCCCCAGCCCTGCGTGAAGCAGCCCGCCAGGTAGAGGTCGACGCGGTCGGCGAACCGGCCCAGGTCCCGTCCGGTGAGGTCCGAGATCCGGCTCACCCGGTACCGCAGGGTGTTCACGTGCAGGTGCAGCGCGGCGGACGTCTGCGTCCAGGAGCCCGAGTGCTCGAGGAAGGCCTTCAGCGTGCGCAGCAGTTCGGAGCCGTGCGCGGCGTCGTAGGCCAGTACCGGGCCGAGCACCTTGTCGCCGAAGGACCGGCGCAGGTCGTCCGGCACGGCGGCGAGTAGCAGCAGGTGTGACGCGACCTCGTCGCCTGCCAGCACGCTCGCGCGGCCGGGTGAAAGCGCCGCGAGCGTCCGCGCGTGCCGGGCTTCCTGGATTCCCGCGCGCAGCCCCGCCGCGTCCGGTGCCCGGCTCAGCCCGATGGCCAGCCGCGCCGAACCCAGCGCCGGTTCGAGAATGCGGACGGCCTCACGCAGGTCCGCCGCGACGCGGTCGAGGCGCAGGAAAGCGGGAAACAGGCCGAAAGTCTCGCCGTCCACGGTGCCGACGAGGGTCGGCCCGGAGACGGCCGCCAGTAGCTCCTCGACCAGCACCGGCGTCAGGCCGGGGCCGCCGCCCGAGACTTCGGCGGACAGCGCCACCAGCTGCTCCCGCGCGGGGAACTCCGCCGCCGCGAGCCGGGACGCCAGCTCGGCCGTCGGCGAGTCGGAAAGCGCCAATCGCAGCAACGGCTCGGCTGCGCGGTTCTCGATGCGCTTGGCCTCGTCGACGCGCGTTCGCTCCAACCCGACCAGCGGAGCCAGCTCCAGCGCCAGCTCCCGGCGCCACGGCGGCCAGGCCGAGCAGTCCCCGTCGACCACCAGGAACCAGCTGGCCACGCGGTGCCCGGACCGGCTCGCCGCGGCGAGGAGGGTGACCGGGGTGGCCGCGTCGATCGGGGGACTCACGGTCAACGGCAGGCGTTCGGCCCGCAAAAAGTGCCGGGCTAGCGACGCGCGCCGATCGGCGGGCAGGGAGTCCGGGCCGGCGATCAGGCGGCCCGTCGCGCTGAGCACCCAGCAGTCCGCCGCCAGTTCGGCCGCGCCCGCGGCCACCAGTGCGGGCAGCCCGCGCCCCTCGGTGACGGCCGCGATCAGCCGTCGGTGCGAGTCCTGCGCCGGGGCTTCGCGTTCGGCGGCCAGGCCGAGGATCACCCGTTCCGTCACCGTCGCGAAGGACACCGAAAGCGGCACCTCGAACAGTGGCAGCCCGACCCGGCGGCACGACTCCACCAGGTGCTCCGGCACTGGGCCGCCGACCTCGGCCGTGCCCGCGCCCAGCGCGACCACGCCCGCCGCGGCCAGGGTGCCGACGAATTCGTCCGCGTCGGCGGGACCGGGCAGCCAGCGCAGGCCGCACAGCACGATCTCGCCGCCGTCCAGGTACCGCGTCGGATCTTGCAGGGTCGCCTGGAAAACGCGCTCGAACTCGCGGTCCAGCGCGTCGGCACCGGCCAGGAGCGTCAGCCCGAGCCCCGGCGTGTCCAGCAGCGCACCGAGCCGCACCGCGCACCTCCTTCCGAGTTCAGACCCCATCAGTACCGCACACCCCACCGGGCGCGTCGTTTGGAGGAATCTACGAAATCCGGCCCCGTGCACCCCGCTCCTTTCAGTGGATCTGCCGTGGTCCGCGCCACGTCGCGGCGTGTGTACTGCAAGACATCGAAGGCAGAGCGCGGGAAGGGAAGACCATGGCGATCGTTCTGGGCGACAACCGCTACGGGAAGGCGGAGAACCGGCTCGTGCGCGTCGACCGCGACGGCGACGAGCACCGGATCACCGACCTCAACGTGAGCGTGTCGCTCTCCGGCGACATGAGCGACACCCACCTGACCGGGGCCAACGACAAGGTTCTGGCCACCGACACGCAGAAGAACACGGTGCACGCGTTCGCCCGCGACGGGATCGGCGAGATCGAGGACTACGCGCTGCGCCTGGCCCGCCACTTCGTGACGTCGCAGGAGAGCATCCACGGGGCGCGCGTCGAGGTCGAGTCGTACCCGTGGCAGCGGCTGCAGGTCGGCGGCCGGCCCGCGCACCACTCGTTCGCCCGCTCCGGCGGCGGCACCCGCGCGACCACCGTGACCTACGACGGCGAGCGCGCCTGGGTGCTGGGCGGCGTGCGGGACCTGACCGTGCTGAACACCACCGGCTCGGAGTTCTGGGGCTTCCCGCGCGAGGAGTACACCACGCTGGCCGAGACCAAGGACCGCATCCTGGCCACCGCGGTGTCCGCCACCTGGCGCTTCGCCACCGACGAGGCCGACTGGACCAAGGCGTACGACACGGCGCTGGCGTCGCTGCTCGACGCGTTCGGAGGAACGTACAGCCTCTCGCTGCAGCAGACGCTGTACGCGATGGGCACGCGTGTACTGGAGACGGTGCCCGAGATCGTCGAGATCCGTCTTTCGCTGCCGAACAAGCACCACTTCCTGACCGACCTCTCGCCGTTCGGGCTGGACAACCCCGGTGAGGTGTTCCACGCCGCCGATCGGCCGTACGGCTTGATCGAGGGCACCGTGCTGCGCGACGACGCGCCGCCCGCCGGCCCGGCCTGGAACTGAAAGGACGTCATGGAGTTCCTGCGCCCCGCCTCGCTGGCCGAGGCCTTGGCGGCCAAGGCGGCGCACCCGGACGCGGTGCCCGTCGCGGGCGGCACGGACGTGCTGGTGGAGATCAACTTCGACCACCGCCGCCCGGCCGCGCTGCTCGACCTCAACCGCGTCGCCGAGCTGTACGGGCACGACACTGTGGGCGGCCGGATCCGGATCGCCGCCGCGACGCCGTACACGCGGATCATCGCGGAACTCGGCGACCGGCTGCCCGGGCTCGCCATGGCGGCCCGGACGGTGGGCTCGCCGCAGATCCGCAACCGCGGCAGCGTCGGCGGCAACCTCGGCGCGGCCTCGCCCGCGGGGGATTCGCACCCGGCCCTGCTCGCGGCCGGCGCCGAGGTCGAGATCGCCTCGGTGCGCGGCACCCGCCGCGTCGAGGCGAAGGACTTCTACCTCGGGGTGAAGCGCAACGTTCTCGAGCCGGACGAGCTGATCACCGCCGTCCACCTCGCGCCGGCCGCCGGGCCGCAGCAGTTCAGCAAGGTCGGCACGCGTAACGCGATGGTTATCGCCGTTTGCGCCTTCGGCCTCGCGCTGCACCCGGGCGAGCGCCAGGTCGGGACCGGGGTCGGCTCGGCCGCCCCGACCCCGCGCCGGGCTGTCGACGCCGAGGAGTTCATCGCCGGGGAGCTGGCGGCCGAGGACCAGTGGGACCGGCCCCGCGCGTTGGCCGACTCGGTGAAACGCCGGTTCGGCGAGCTGGTCGCGCAGGCCGCGGCCCCGATCGACGACGTCCGCGGCAGCGCGGACTACCGCAAGCACGCCCTGTCCGTCCTCGCCCGGCGGACGCTGACCTGGGCCTGGACCGACTACTGCGGCGGGAGGCAGGCCGAATGCGCGTGAACGTGGTGGTGAACGGCGAAAAGCGCCAGGCGGACAACGTCTGGGAAGGCGAGAGCCTGCTGTACGTGCTGCGTGAGCGCCTGGGCCTCGCAGGCTCGAAGAACGCTTGTGAGCAAGGCGAATGCGGCTCCTGCACGGTGTACCTCGACGGTGTGCCGGTGTGTTCGTGCCTGGTCGCGGCCGGTCAGGCGGAGGGCCGCGAGGTGCGTACCGTCGAAGGCCTCGCCGACGGCGACCGGCTGGACCCGATTCAGGAGTCCTTTGTGGAGTGTGGCGCCGTCCAGTGCGGTTTCTGCACCCCCGGCCTGCTGGTGACGGCGCACGACCTCGTCGCGCGTACCACCGACCCGAGCGACGCCGAGATCCGCGAGGCGCTGGCGGGCAATCTGTGCCGCTGCACCGGTTACGAGAAGATCCTGGACGCAGTGCGTCTGGCCGCTGCCCGTAAGGAGAACGCATGACCAGGTCCGCCCCGGCCCGGTCCCCGCAGGATCTGGCCGGCACCGTCAGCGGCGGCATCGGCGCGAGCCCGTTGCGTCCCGACGGCACGCTCAAGGTGCGCGGCGAATTCGCGTACTCGTCCGACTTGTGGCACGAGGACATGCTGTGGGGCGCGACCCTGCGCAGCCCACACCCGCACGCCCGCATCGTGCGCCTCGACGTATCCCGTGCGCTGGCCCAGCCCGGGGTGCACGCGGTGCTCACGCACGAGGACGTGCCGGGCGAGAACCTCTACGGCCTCAAGTACCAGGACACTCCCGCGCTGGCCGAGGACCGCGTGCGGTTCCAGGGCGAGCCGGTGGCGATCCTCGCCGCCGACCACCCCGAGATCGCGCGGCAGGCGCTCAAGGAGATCGAGGTCGAGTACGAGGTACTGGAGCCGATCACCGACCCCGAGCGCGCCGCGCACGACGCCACCCTGCCGAAGCTGCACCCGGACGGGAACGTGGTGCGCTACCAGCGGATCCTCAAGGGCGATCCGGACGCGGCCGCCGAGGTGGTGGTCTCCGGTATTTACGAGATCGGCATGCAGGACCAGGCGTTCCTCGGCCCGGAGTCCGGGCTGGCCGTGCCGGACGACGACGGCGGGGTCGACCTCTACCTCGCCACCCAGTGGCTGCACGTCGATCAGCGGCAGACGGCCAAGGCGCTCGGCCTGCCGCCGGAGAAGGTGCGGCTGACGCTTTCCGGCGTCGGCGGCGCGTTCGGCGGGCGTGAGGACCTGTCCATGCAGATCCACTCGTGCCTGCTGGCGCTTCGCACCGGCCGTCCGGTGAAGATGGTCTACAACCGCGAAGAGTCCTTCTTCGGTCACGTGCACCGTCATCCGGCGAAGATGTACTACGAGCACGGCGCGACGAAGGACGGCGACCTCGTGTACGTCCGCGCGCGGATGTACTTCGACGGAGGCGCGTACGCGTCCAAGACTCCGGTGGTGGTCGGCAACGGCACGACGCTCAGCGTCGGCCCGTACAACGTGCCGAACGCGAAGATCGAAGGCTGGGGCGTGTACAGCAACAACCCGACGTGCGGCGCGATGCGCGGCCTCGGCGCGGTGCAGCCGACGTACGCGTACGAGTCCCAAATGGACAAACTCGCCGCCGCGCTCGGGATGGACCCCGCTGACCTGCGGATCCGTAACGCGATGAGCGAAGGCTCCACCAACGTCACCGGCCAGGTCGTGGACTTCCCGGCGCCGGTGGGCGAGCTGGTCCAGCGGCTGAAGGACATGCCGCTGCCGCCGGAACGCACTGGTGCCGTGGACATCCGGGACCTGCCCGGCGGCGCGTCGAACGTGACGCACGGCGAGGGGGTGGTCCGCGGCGTCGGCTACGGCGTGACCATCAAGAACATCTCCTACGCCGAGGGCCTTGACGACTACTCGACCGCTCGCGTTCGGTTGCAGGTCATCGGCGGCGAGCCGGTGGCGATGGTGCACACCGCCGCGGCCGAAGTGGGGCAAGGCCTCGTGACACTGCAACAGCAGATTGCGCGGACGGAGCTGGGCGTGCCGCGGGTGACCGTGCACCCGGCCGACACGAGCGTCGGGGACGCGGGTTCCAGCTCGGCTTCGCGCCAGACCTACATCACCGGCGGCGCGGTGCGCAACGCCTGTCGCGCGGTGGCCGAAGCGGTGTACGCGCTGGCTGAGCGTCGGCTCGCCCGCCCGGCCGGCGGCATGTCGCTGGCCGGCGGCAAGATCGTCGCCGCCGACGGCGAGGTGCTCACCGGGCTGGCCGAGCTGCTGGGTGAGGAGATCGTGGAGGAGACCCGCGAGTACCACCACCGCAAGACCTACCCGCTCGACCCGGAGACCGGTCAGGGCGACGCCCACGTGCAGTACGGCTTCTCCGCCCACCGCGCGGTGGTGGACGTCGACGTGGAACTGGGCCTGGTCAAGGTCGTGCAGCTGGACTGCGCGCAGGACGTCGGCAAGGCGCTGAACCCCGACGCCGTGCTCGGCCAGATCCAGGGCGGTTCCGCGCAGGGCCTCGGTTTGGCCGTGATGGAGGAGATCCAGGTCGTCGACGGCAAGGTGCGCAACCCGTCCTTCACCGATTACCTGATTCCGACCGTTCTCGACATGCCCCCGATGCGGATCGACGTGCTGGAACGGCCCGACCCGCATTCCCCGTACGGCGTGCGCGGCGTCGGGGAACCGCCCACGATCTCCGCGACGCCGGCCATCGCCAACGCCATCCGCGCGGCCACCGGGCTCGAGCTGCCCCGTGTCCCGATCCGCCCCGAGCACCTCACCGGTACCTGAAAAACCCCTTGGGAGAGCTGAAGAAATGATCGTTTCCGCCGCCGCCGACCTGGAACACGGCTGGCTCGCCGAAAGCGTCCGCATCGCCACCCGCAACGTCTCCGACGGCGGCGGCCCGTTCGGCGCGCTGGTCGCCAAGGACGGCGAGATCATCTCCACCGGCGTCAACCGCGTCACGCCCTCGCTCGACCCGACGGCGCACGCCGAGGTCGTTGCGATCCGCGCGGCCTGCCAGGCACTGGGCGACTTCAAGCTGACGGGCTGCGTGCTCGTCTCCTCGTGCGAGCCGTGCCCGATGTGCCTCGCGTCCGCACTGTGGGCGCGGGTGGACCGCGTGCTCTACGCGGCCGACCGCCACGACGCCGCCAAGGCCGGGTTCGACGACCGCGCCTTCTACGAACTGTTCGAAAATCCCCGCGAAAACTGGGAAGTACCCGTGTCCCGGCTGTCCTTGAAGGACGGCTTCGCACCCTTCGACGCCTGGCTGGACCGGCCGGACCGCGTCGGCTACTAGGGATCGATCCACCCCAACACCGGAATCCCGCACCCCGGGCCCATCCCGGTGCTGACCGGAGCACCACAAAAACCGAAACGTCCCGCTGGCCATGCCCCGATCGTTTTCGGGGCGCGGTGCAGCACACCCACCGGCAAGGGGAGGACGCATGACCCAGGTACACATCGAAGACGCTGTGAGCCCGGAGAAAGACCCGGTCCGGAAGTCCCTTCTGGACCGTCTGTTCGACCTGACCGCGCGGCGCACGACCGTCGGCCGGGAAGTACGCGGCGGCGTCACCACGTTCGTCGCGATGGCCTACATCGTGCTGCTCAACCCGCTCATCCTCGGCGCCTCCGCCGACATCACCGGCGCGAAGCTCAGCGCCGGGATGGTCACCACCGCCACCGCGCTGGCGGCCGCGGTGATGACCATCCTCATGGGACTGGTCGGCAACGCGCCCCTCGCGCTCGCCGCCGGGCTCGGCATCAACGGCATCGTGGCGTTCCAGATGGCGCCGTCGATGACCTGGGCGCAGGCCTTCGGGCTGGTGGTGCTCGAAGGCGTCTGCATTGTGCTGATGGCGGTCAGCGGGATCCGGGAACGCATCATGAACGCGATCCCGGCGCCGTTGAAGATGGCCATCACCGTCGGCATCGGGCTGTACATCGCCCTGGTCGGCCTGGTCAGCGCCGGATTCGTGACCCGGACCCCGGACGCGGCCGGCACCACCGTCCCGGTCCGGCTCGGCCTCGACGGGCACCTCAACGGCTGGCCGATCGCGGTGTTCTGCTTCGGCCTGCTGCTGATGACCGTGCTGACCTCGCGCAAGGTGCCCGGCGCGGTGCTGATCAGCATCGCGGTGTCCACTGTGGTCGCGGTGGTGCTGCACGACGGCTTCGGCGTCGGCAATTGGGGCCTGACCACCCCGACCTTGCCCAGCCACGTCGTGGCGGCCCCGAACTTCGGGCTGCTCGGACACGTCGACCTGTTCGGCGGCTTCGCCTCGGCGGGCGCGCTGACGGCCACGATCTTCCTGTTCACGCTGGTCCTTTCCGGCTTCTTCGACGCGATGGGCACGATCACCAGCGTTTCGGCCGAAGCCGGGCTGTCGAAGGACGGCCGCGTGCCGAAGATGGGCCGCATCCTGCTGGTCGACGGCGCGGGCGCGATCGCGGGCGGGCTGTCCGGCTCGTCGCCGAACACCGTGTTCCTGGAGTCCGCGGCGGGGGTCGGGGAGGGCGCGCGGACCGGGCTGGCGAGCGTGGTCACCGGTGTGCTGTTCGCCGCGACCCTGCTGTTCACGCCGATCGCGGGCATCGTGCCGGCGCAGGCCGCCGCGCCCGCGCTGGTCGTGATCGGCGGCATGATGGTGGCGCAGTGCCGCAACATCCCCTGGAACGACCCGGATTACACGATCCCGGTGTTCCTCACCGTCGCGCTGATCCCGTTCACCTACTCGATCACCAACGGCGTCGGCGCCGGCCTGATCGCCTACGTGCTGATCAAGACCTGCAAGGGGAAATGGCGCGAGGCCGGCTGGATCCTGACCGTGCTGGCACTCGTCTTCACCGTCTACTTCGGCGTCGACGTCGTCAAGGCGATCCTCTAGAAAGGACTTTCCGTGACCCTGATCTTCCTCAACGGCGGTGCCATGCGCGGCGAGCCGCTGCACCATCTGCTCGACGGCGCGCCGCTGGTCACCGCGACGACCACCGCGCCCAAGTACCGCTTCTACTCCGTCGGCGGCCAGTGCCCCGCGCTGGTCCCGGTGGCCCACGGTGGCGCACCCGTGAGTGGCGAGGTCTACGAAGTTTCGCTGGACGCCCTGCGCGACCGGGTGCTGCCGGCCGAGCCGCCGGAACTGGAGCTGGGCGTGATCGAGCTGGCGGACGGCAGCTCGGCGTTCGCGATGTTGCTGCGCCGTCCCCAGACTTCCCACGTGCAGCTGCGTGACATCACGGAAATCGGTGACTGGCGCGCTTACCTGGCCGGCCGGGAAGCGGCGTGACGGCCGGGTCGCTCCCGTGACGGTGCTGGTGGCCCCCGACAAGTTCAAGGGTTCGCTGACCGCGGCGGAAGTCGCGTCGGTGGTGGCCGAGGGTTTCGCGGCGGTTTCGCCGGAACCGGTGCGGATGCTGCCGGTGGCGGACGGCGGTGACGGGACGGTCGCGGCCGCCGTCGCCGCGGGCTTCCGCCGCGTGCCGGCGCGAGTGCACGGCCCGACCGGTCGTCGCGTCACGGCGTACTTCGCGCTCCTGGACGACGTCGCCGTGGTAGAGCTGGCCGAGGCTTCCGGCCTGCACCGGCTGCCCGGCGGTGTACCGCAACCCTTGACGGCGTCCAGCATCGGCACCGGCGAGCTGATCGCCGCGGCCGTGGCGGCGGGGGCCTCGCGGGTGGTGCTCGGGGTCGGCGGCAGCGCTTGCACGGACGGCGGAGCTGGGATGCTGACGGCGCTGGGAGCGCGTCTGCTGGACGCCTCCGGCGCCGTTCTCCCGCCCGGTGGGGCTGCGTTGGCATCGCTGTCTACTGTGGACTTATCTGGTGTGGCTCCGGTAGAGGTGTCGCTGGCATCCGATGTGGACAACCCGCTGCTGGGTCCTTCTGGCGCGGCGGCGGTGTACGGGCCGCAGAAGGGTGCGTCGATCGACGATGTCTTGACGCTGGAAAACGGTCTGCGCCGGTGGTCCGAGGTGATCGGCCCGGAGTTCGCCGCGGAACCGGGCGCGGGCGCGGCGGGTGGCGTGGGCTTCGCGGCGCTGGCGGTGCTGGGTGCCTGGATGCGCCCGGGCAGCAGCCTGATGCTGGACCTGCTGGGCTTCTCCGACGCGGTCCGGGACGCGCGGCTGGTGGTCACCGGCGAGGGCTCGCTCGACGGACAATCGTTGCGGGGCAAGGCGCCGATCGGGGTGTTACGCGCGGCGGCCGCGGCGGGCGTCCCGGTGGTCGCGGTCACGGGCCGTTGCCTGCTCTCGCCGGAGGACTGGCGGGCGGCGGGCTTCGAAGCCGTTTACGCCCTCACCGACTTGGACCCGGACCCGGCCCGCTGCGTCGCCGATGCCCGCTCGTTGCTGCGGCGCCGGGCGGAGCAACTGGCGCGTGAGTGCCTGACGTTGTCCGGGTGAGTTTCGGTGCCATTCATGAGAACCCGCCGTTGCTGGTGAGGAGCTGGGGGTCACTCTTCAACGGCGCCACCGACCGTGCGCAGGTGCTCGCGGAACGTGAGCGAGGGGTTTTCCGCGCGCTGCCGGAGGAAGTCGTCGAACCGCACCTGCCGGCGGAGCGTGGTGCCGCCGCGGATGAGCCCGGCCTGACGGTGCTCGGTGTCGCGAATGGACTCGGCGAGGCGGAAAACGTCCTCGGCCTCGCTTCCGGGCACGAATAGCACGCCGTCCTCGTCGCCGAACACCAGGTCTTCGCGGGTCGTTGTCCAGGCGCCGACGGTGGCGCATTCGAGTGCGTCGTCCGGTCGGGTGTGGACACTCAACGGCCCGGTCGGAATCGAGCCGAGGCTGAACACGGGCAGCCCGATCGCGGCGAGGTCGGCGGTGTCGCGGTGCAGCCCCCAGATCACGATGCCGCCGATCCCCGCGGTCGCCGCCTCGATCGCGACGAGGTCGCCGACGCAGCTTTCGTCGAGGCGGCCCTGGTTGTCCACCACGAGCACGTCGCCCGGCTCGCTGCCGGCGAACGCCTCGAGGAAAACGTCCACACTTCCGACGTGGTGCGCCGGCAGCACCCGTCCGGCCACCCGCTGGCCCGGCGTCGCCGCTCGCGTCCCGGCCGGCGCGCATCGGACCTGCAACCGCGCCCGGACGCAGGCGTCGGCGAGGTGCGCGGTGGTGAGCCCTTCGAAACGGCGGCGCAGCTCCGTGCTGTCCATCAGTGCTGACCCTTTCGCCCGGTGTCCGCCGGTGCGGCCAGCTGGAACAGGTTCCCGGACGGATCCCGCACCATCGCGCGGAAATCGCCGTACGGTGTGTCCCACGGCGGCTCCACCGAGGTCGCGCCCGCGGCCAGCGCGCGGGCATAGGCGGCCTGGACGTCGGCGACGTAGACGTAGAGGAAGGCGGGGAACAATTCACGGGAATCCGCCGGCGAGACCAGCACCAGCGAATCACCGAGCCGGACCTGAACCGGGCCGCCGTCCGGCGCCGGGGCCGTCGCGGCGAAGACCGAGACGAGGAAGTCGACGGCGGCCGCCACGTCGGCGACCACCATTCGCGGGGTGACGGTGTGATAGCCGGGTGGGGTGGTCATCCCGGCAGCCAACCACACCGGAGCCCGGGCGTCCGCCTCTTTCCGCGCCCGCGAGCGAATCCGCCATACGGCTCGAACCGGACGTAATGGCCGTGAACGCTTTGTTCGCTTTCTCCGATTTGGCGCTTCCTTGGCTGAAGTCCTGGTGAATTCCGGGTGAGTGGGCTCCCCGGTCTCTCGCTTCTTCACTTTCCGCACGCATAATTTCGATCCGGTAGTCCGAACGAGTGGCAGGAGTCTTCAGGTGCCGGGGTCTGTGCGTGCCCGCTGGGTGGTGGGGGCCGTCGGTCTGGTGGCGGTCGCGGGGATCGCCATCGCGGTCTGGCCCGACGGCGCGTCGGCGCAGGATCCGGAGATCGCCATTTCCCGCTCCTCCTGTGGTCAGGGCTGGACTGATCCCAAGCCGGGGGCCCAGACCTTCACCCTCCACAACACCGGTTCGGTGACCTCCGAGGTCGACCTGATCGATCCGGGCACCGGTGTGATCTACGGCGAGGTGGAGGGGCTCGGCGCCGGGACCACCCGGCCGCTTCCGGTGACACTCGGTAATGGAAAGTACGCGTTCCGGTGCCTGCCGGAGGACGCGTCGGCGATCGTGGGCCCGGTGAGCACGGTCAGTGGCGGCGCCGAGCGTGGCCCGGGGGTCGCGCCGGTGACGAGCAACGACCTGCTCCAGCCGCTCAAGGCGTACCAGGCGCACGTGACGCAGGGGCTGGTCCAGCTGATCGGCGACCTCGGCCCGGTCAAGGACGCGGTGCACCGCGGGGATCGCGCCGGCGCCCAGGCCGCGTGGCTGACCGCGCACCTGACCTACGAACGCCTTGGTGCCGCGTACAACGCGTTCGGCGACTCCGACGGCGCGCTCAACGGCACCACCGCCGGCCTGCCCGGCGGTGTGACCGACCCGGGTTTCACCGGCTTCCACCGGCTCGAATACGGGCTCTGGCACGGCGAAGACCTCGGTGCGCTGGGCGCCGTCGCAGGTCAGCTGGACAGTGACGCGCACGCCCTGCAGCAGTCGTTCGCCCAGAGCCGGGTGGACGGCAACGACCTCGGCCTGCGCGCCCACGAGATCGTGGAGAACGCCCTGCAGCTCGAACTCACCGGCCGTACCGATTACGGCAGCGGCACGAACCTGGCCACGGCGCGCGCCAATCTCGACGGCGTCCAGGCCGTGCTCGACGTGCTGCGCCCGGTTCTCGTGCCGCGCTTCCCGCAGCTGTCCACTGTAGACAGCTGGATGAAGCGCGCCGAGACCGCGCTGGACGGCGCTCGCCGCGCGGACGGCAGCTGGACGCCCGTCGGGCAGCTGAGCGCGCCGCAGCGCCAGAAGATCAACGGCGACGTCGCCGAGCTGACCGAGCAGCTGGCCCCGATCGCGGCCATCGCCGAGCCGAGGAGGGTTTCGTGAGCACCGCCGACGCACTCCTTCCCGCGGAGGCGGCATCCAACACCGCCGACGCACTCCTTCCCGCGGAGGCGGCATGCAACACTGCCGACGCACTCGTTCCTGCGGAGGCGGCATCATGACCGAATCCTCGCGCCGCAGTTTCCTGCGCCGCACCGTGGTCGGGGCCGGGCTGACGGCTGTCGCCGGGGTCGGAGTCGGTGCTTCGGCGGCAACCGCGGCCGGCAGCCAGGACAGCCAAGCGGTTCCGTTCCACGGTGCGCGCCAGGCCGCGATCCTGCGGCAGCCGCCCGCGCAGAGCGTGGTCGCGTCGTTCGACGTGATCGCGGAGAACCGCGCGGAGCTGACCGAGCTGTTCCGGGAGATCACCGACCGCTCGCGGTTCCTGACCACGGGCGGGGCGCCGGCCGCGCTCGGCATCACCGCGCCGCCGGCCGATTCCGGCGTGCTCGGTCCGGTGGTGCCGCCGGGCAGCCTCGGCGTGGTGCTCGGTGCCGGCTCGTCGCTGTTCGACGGGCGGTACGGGCTGGCCGGCCGCAAGCCGGCGAAGCTCAAGCCGATGACGATGTTCCCGAACGACGCGCTCGACGCGGCGCAGTGCCACGGCGACCTGTCGCTCACCCTCTCCGCCGATTCGGCCGACACCGTGCTGCACGCGCTGCGCGACATCACCCGCGCGACCCGCGGCGGCATGCAACTGCGCTGGAAGATCAACGGGTTCAGCTCGCAGCCGCGCCCGTCCGGCACCCCGCGCAACCTGATGGGCTTCAAGGACGGCATCGTCAACCCGGCCGAGTCCGAAATGGACCACCTGGTGTGGGTGTCCGGGGGCGGCGAGCCCGCGTGGACCACCGGTGGCAGCTACCATGTGGTGCGGCTGATCCGGATGCTCGTGGAGTTCTGGGACCGTGTCTCGCTCACCGAGCAGGAGAACATGTTCGGCCGGCGGCGCGACACCGGCGCCCCGCTCGACGGCGCGAACGAGCAGGACGTGCCGCGCTACGCCGACGACCCGGTGGGCACGGTGATCCCGCTGACCAGCCACATCCGCAAGGCGAACCCACGCACGGCGGAGACCGACAACAGCCGGATCCTGCGCCGCGCGGTCAACTACGACCGCGGCGTGGACTCCAACGGCAACCTGGACATGGGCCTGGTTTTCCTGTGCTACCAGCAGGATCTCGAGCGGCAGTTCGAGGCGGTCCAGAAGCGGCTCGCCGACGAGCCGCTGGTCGACTACATCTCCCCGTTCGGCGGCGGCTACTTCTTCGCGCTGCCCGGGGTCACCGGTCCCGACGACCACTTCGGCCGGGCGTTGCTCGCCTGAGCCGGCCCCACAGTTCCCACCACGAGGTCACCGAGATCAGGAGGATTCCCCAGTGGACACAGGAATCGGCAGACGGCGTCGCCGGTCACGGCGGCTGCTCGGCGCCGGCGCGCTCGCTTCGGCGGCCGCGCTGGTGATCGTCACCGGCTCCGCGGCGACGTCGGCGGACGCCCAGCCGCTGCACGCCCAGCCCGCGTCATGGCTGCCGACGCTCACCCCGATCAAGCATGTCGTGGTGATCTTCGGCGAGAACATCTCGTTCGACCACTACTTCGGCACCTATCCCAAGGCGGCCAACCAGGACGGCACCCCGTTCCAGGCCGCGCCCGGCACGCCCAAGGTCAACGGGCTGTCGAAGCAGCTCCTGACGAACAACCCGAACGTCTACAACCCCAAGCGGCTCAGCCCGAGCCAGGCGCTGACCTGCGACCAGAACCACGGTTACGGCGCGGAGCAGGCCGCCTTCAACGGCGGGAAGATGGACAAGTTCGTCGAGAAGACCGAGACGGACAAGTGCACCGGGCAGCCTGTGCTGTTCGGCGAGCCGGGCCTGGTGATGGACTACTACGACGGCAACACCGTCACCGGCATGTGGAACTACGCGCAGAACTACGCGCTGAGCGACAACTCGTTCAACACCGTGTTCGGCCCGTCCACCCCGGGCGCGATCAACCTGATCTCGGGTCAGACCCACGGGATGCAGGCGGTCGACCCGGTCACCCACAAGCCGACCACCGATGCCTACGTCACCCAGTCGCCGGACGCCAATGGCGTCGGCACGGTGATCAACGACCCGGACCCGGCGTGGGACGACTGCTCCGACAAGAACCACACCGCCACCGACAACCTCGGCGCGATGCAGGGCCGCAACGTCGGTGACCTGCTCAACTCGCGGCACGTCACGTGGGGCTGGTTCCAGGGCGGCTTCAAGCCGACCGGCACCGCGAACGGTTATGCGGTCTGCGGCGCGAAGCACGCGAACGTGGGCGCCCAGTCCTCCGTGGACTACAGCCCGCACCACGAGCCGTTCCAGTACTACGCGTCCACGGCGAACCCGCACCACCTGCCGCCGACCTCGGTGCAGGCGATCGGCCAGACCGACCGCGCGAACCACCAGTACGACGTCAGCGACTTCAACGACTCGCTGAAGGCCGGCTCGATGCCCGCGGTGAGCTTCCTCAAGGCGTCCGAGTACCAGGACGGCCACGCGGGGTACTCCGACCCGCTGGACGAGCAGCAGTTCGTGGTGAACGAAATCAACCAGATCCAGAAGTCGCCGGACTGGCGCTCCACCGCCGTCGTGCTGGCCTACGACGACTCGGACGGCTGGTACGACCACGTCAGCGCGCCGATCGTGAACGGCTCGCAGGACGTGTCGCAGGACCAGTCGGTGTGCACCGGCAAGCCGACCACGCAGGGCACGTACGCGGACCGCTGCGGTTACGGCCCGCGCCTGCCGTTGCTGGTCGTCTCGCCGTACAGCAAGGTGAACTACGTCGACCACACCCGGACCGACCAGACCTCGGTGCTGCAGTTCATCGAGGACAACTGGTTCTCCGGCCGCGTGGGCGACTCCTCGTTCGACAGCCGGGCCGGCGGGCTGTGGAACATGTTCAACTTCCGGTGGCCGCAGGCGGGCAAGCTCCCGCTGGACCCGAAGACGGGTGCGGCCGCACCGGGCGGTCAGCACTGACGCGGTAACTGTTCCAGCCGAAGGCCACCGGGCGATCCTGCCCGGTGGCCTTCGTCGTGGGAGACGATTCCCGCTCGCCGCGCCGGGAAAAGGCGTTGGCGAAAAGGCCTGCGGCTGGTGTTATCCGCGGGTGACGAACTGGACCGAAACGCCACGGCTCCGGCTGCGCCCGTTCACTCCGGACGATGCGGACGCTCTTGCCGAGCTGCACGGCGACCCGGAAGTGATGCGGTTCATCGACGACGGGCAACCGGTACCGCGCGAGGTGGTCGAGAACTCGACGCTTCCGGGGTTTCTGGCGGAATACCGCGAACTTCCCCGCGGACAAGGTTGTTTCGTCGCGGAGGAAATCGCGACGGACCGGTTCCTGGGCTGGTTCTCCGCGCGCCCCGCGGTGAGCGCCGGGCTGGACGGCGGCATCGAGGTGGGCTATCGCCTCCGGCCGGCGGTGTGGGGACGCGGTTTCGCGACCGAAGGGCTGCGCCTGCTCGTCGACCGGGTTTTCACCGATCCCGGGGCGGACCGGGTCGTCGCCACCACGATGACCGTCAACACGCGTTCCCGGCGAGTGCTGGAGAAGGCCGGGCTCACGCTCGTGCGCACCTTCTTCCTCGAGTGGCCGGAATACATCGAGGGCGCGGAACACGGGGATGTCGAGTACGCGCTGTCCAGGGAGGACTGGGCGTGTGACAGAGCGCGACATTAGTCGACACGATAGGGTTCGCCCAGGCACATCCTGTAGAAGGTGAAGGAACGACGAACCATGGCGCAGAAGGTTCACGTCGAGATGGTCGACGACATCGACGGCAGCATCGCCGAGCAGACCGTCCCGTTCAGTCTCGACGGTGTTAGTTACGAGATCGACTTGTCGGAGGACAACGCCGCCGCGCTTCGTGACGAGCTGGCCCGTTACGTGGCCGCCTCCCGCCGCACCGGTGGCCGCAAGGTCCGGATCGCCGCGGGCCAGGCCCCGCGTCCGACGTCGTCCGCGGCCGACCGCGAGCGCAACCGGCTCATGCGCGAGTGGGCCGAGGCCAACGGCTTCGCGGTCTCCGACCGGGGCAGGCTGCCGGCCGAGATCGTCAAGGCCTACGAGGAGCGCGAGGAAATCGTGGAGGTCGAGGAGGC
>DASXYS010000215.1:0-31758 GCA_036502365.1 Amycolatopsis sp. | reverse complement strand
CAGGGCTGTCCCGTGGGCACGAAGATGACCTCGTCCAGCGCGAAGCGCGACTGGACCTCACTGGCCGCGACGAGGTGGCCGTGGTGCACAGGGTCGAACGTGCCGCCCATGACCCCGATGCGGCGTGGTGACATAACGCGTGAGCCTATACGCGCGGGCGCGCGGAGGCCTGCCGCTCGGCTGCGATGTGGGTACTGTGCCGTTGGTTACCGATCCGACGGCAGCCACGGCGGAAACGGTTTCGCCGAGCAGGTCGGCTGCGGCCCGTGTCCGCCTGCTTTCGGCCGGATCGGTAACGCGGTGCACGGCCCGGCCTCCCCGCTCCCCGGAGGAAGCCGGCCGCGCACCGCGCCCGGCGGTCAAGGGGGGTCCATCGCCGGGCAACCCGTCGCCTCCCCCGAGAGGGACCGGTTGCCCGGGAGAGGTGCGAGCCCGGCCGTCCTTACGCGGGTCCTGATGGTGATTGGAGTCACAATACGGTGGGTTTCCGGGTGTGAGCGGACCGTTCACGACACCGTCGGTTCCCGGTCTGTCGGGGTGATGGGGTAGACCGGGGGCGTGGACACCACCGAAGCCCTGCGCGAACGCGCCGAGACCCTGCTCCGTGCGCTCGCCGGCGACAACGCGACCCTGCGCGAAGACCAGTGGACGGCCATCGAGGCACTGGTCGCGCACCACCGGCGCGCGCTCGTCGTGCAACGCACCGGCTGGGGCAAGTCGGCCGTGTACTTCCTGGCCACGGCCCTGCTGCGGGAAGAGGGCGCGGGCCCGACCGTGATCGTCTCGCCGCTGCTCGCGCTGATGCGCAACCAGATCTCGGCCGCCGCGCGGGCCGGGATCCAGGCGGCGACGATCAACTCCGCGAACGCGCAGGAGTGGGACCAGGTGCAGGCCGCCGTCGTCGCGGGCGAGATCGACGTGCTGCTGGTCAGCCCCGAACGGCTGAACAACCCGGACTTCCGCGACGCCGTCCTGCCCAAGCTCACGGCAAGCGCCGGCCTGCTGGTGGTCGACGAGGCGCACTGCATCTCCGACTGGGGCCACGACTTCCGGCCGGACTACCGGCGGCTGCGCACGCTGCTGGGCGACCTGCCCGACGGCGTGCCGGTGCTGGCCACCACCGCGACGGCCAACGACCGGGTCGCCACGGACGTCGCCGACCAGCTGGGCATCGGCAACGGCGGGGACACGCTCGTGCTGCGCGGCCCGCTCGACCGGGAGAGCCTGCGGCTGGCGGTGGCGGAGCTGCCCACCGACCAGGCGCGGCTGGCGTGGCTCGCCGAGCACCTGGCGGAGCTGCCCGGGTCCGGGATCATCTACACGCTCACCGTCGCGGCGGCCCACGACGTGGCGGCGCTGCTGGGCGAGCGCGGCTACCCGGTCGCGGCGTACACCGGCAAGACCGACCCGGCCGACCGGCAGGCCGCGGAGGACGACCTGCTCGGCAACCGCGTCAAGGCGCTCGTCGCGACCTCGGCGCTGGGCATGGGGTTCGACAAGCCGGACCTGGGGTTCGTGGTGCACCTGGGCGCGCCGTCGTCGCCGATCGCGTACTACCAGCAGGTCGGGCGCGCCGGGCGCGGGGTCGAGCGGGCGGAGGTCGTGCTGCTGCCCGGGCGCGAGGACCGGGCGATCTGGGCGTACTTCGGCTCGCTCGCGTTCCCGGACGAGCTGCGCGTTTCGCAGGTGCTGGAGTCGCTGGCGTACGCCGGCCGTCCACTTTCGACAGCCGCGCTGGAGCCGACGGTCGAGCTGTCACGCTCGCGGCTGGAAATGGTGCTGAAGGTGCTGGACGTCGACGGCGCCGTACGGCGGGTGCGCGGCGGCTGGGAAAGCACCGGGCAGCCGTGGGAGTACGACCGTGAGCGGTACGCGCGGGTGAGTTCCGCCCGGACGGCCGAGCAGGACGCGATGCTCGGCTACATCGCGACCACGGGCTGCCGGATGGAGTACCTGCGCCACCAGCTCGACGACCCGGACGCCGCGCCGTGCGGCCGGTGCGACAACTGCACGGGACAGCACTGGGACACCTCGGTGTCGGAGGAGGTCGCGGGCGCGACGCGCGAACGGCTGGACCGGCCGGGCGTCGCGGTGGCCCCGCGCAAGCAGTGGCCGAGCGGGATGAGCGGCCTCGACGTCCCGCTGTCGGGCCGGATCGCGGCGGGCGACCAGGCCGAGGCGGGCCAGGTGCTGGGCCGGCTGACCGACGTCGGCTGGGGTTCCCGGCTGCGTGAGCTGCTGGGCCCGGGCGCGGCGGACGTCGAGGTGCCCGAGAGCGTCTTCCAGGCCTGCGTGAAGGTACTCGCGGGGTGGCAGTGGGCGGAGCGCCCGGTGGCAGTGGTGGAGGTGCCGTCGGTGACCCGCCCGCGGCTGACGCACAGCCTGGCCGCGAAGCTGTCGGAGATCGGGCGGCTGGAGTTCCTCGGCTCGCTGGAGTCGGCCGGCCCGCCGCCCCGGCAGGCCAACAGCGCCCAGCGGCTCGCGGACCTGTGGCGCCGCCTCAGCCTGCCCGAAGACGTCGCCGCCCGCGTCGCCGCGACCACCGGCCCGATCCTGCTCGTCGACGACGTCATCGACACCGGGTGGACGATGACCCTGGCCACCCGGCTGCTGCGCCGGGCCGGGGCGAAGGCGGTGCTGCCGTTCGCGTTGGCCAGCACGGCCTGAGACAGCCGGGGCGGGCGGCCCGGCCGGGAAGTCGCACACCGGCAGTCCACCCGGCGGGAAAAGTCCCGCCCGGATCTACCGATAACGGAATGTTTCTGGCAAAGTGCCGTTCCACGCTCGTGGACGTGGAGGTCGCCATGGCCGGACCGACGGCGGATGTGCAGGCGCGGCACCGGCTTCCGGTGCGCAAGCTCTTCGCCGCCAGCGCGGGCAACGCCCTCGAGTGGTTCGATTGGACGGTCTACGCGACGTTCAGCATCTACTTCGCGGGCGCGTTCTTCCCGTCGGGCAACGAAACCCTGGCCCTGATCAACACCTTCGGCACGTATGCGCTGGCCTTCTTCTTCCGGCCGCTCGGCGGGGTGCTGCTGGGCCGGTTCGCCGACGTGCACGGGCGCAAGCCCGCGATGATCCTCACCATCGTGCTGATGGCGGGCGGCTCGGTGGCGATCGGCGTGCTGCCGACGTTCGAGCAGGTCGGCTGGCTCGCGCCGATCCTGTTGCTGCTCGCCCGGGTGGCGCAGGGGCTTTCGCTCGGCGGCGAGGTGTCGAACGCGTCGGCGTACCTCGGGGAGATCGCGCCGCCGAAGCGCCGCGGGCGGTACTCGTCCTTCTTCTACATTTCCACCGGCTCGGCCGTGCTGCTCGCGACTGTGCTCGGCTTCGTGCTGGCGCGCACGATGGACAAGGCGGAGCTGACTTCGTACGGCTGGCGGATCCCGTTCCTGCTCGGCGGGGTGCTCGGGGTGATCGGCCTGTGGCTGCGCCGGAGTCTCGCCGAGACCGAGCTGTTCGAGAAGAACAAGGGCGCGGCGAAGCGGGTCGAACGCCCATTGCGGACCACACTGACCCAGCACCCGAAGGCCGTCGGGCAGCTGATCGGCTTCACGATGCTCTCGACCCTTTGCTACTACACGTTTTTCAGCGCTCTCACGTCTTTCGCGGTGAAGACCCGCGGGGTCAGCGACGTCGACGCCTTCCTCGCGCTGTCCATCGCCACGGCGCTGTTCGTCGCGCTGCAGTACCCGATGGGCGCGCTCGCCGACCGCGCCGGGCGCAAGCCTCAGCTGCTGGTCTGGGCCGGGGTGACGGCGCTGGTGATCGTCCCGCTGTCCTACCTCGTGCGGCCGGGGCTGGGCGGGGTGCTCGTGGTGTTCTGCGTCGGGCTCGGGCTCTACACGGCGATGACGTCGCTGGCACCGGCGGTCATGAGTGAGCTCTTCCCCACCGAACTGCGCGGGCTGGGCATCGGCGCCTGGTACAACCTCACCGTCGCCGTCTTCGGCGGCACCGCGCCGCTCGTGCTGAGCGCCCTCTCCGCGGCCGGCGCGTCAGTGGTCTTCTTCTGGTACGTCGCGGTCGCCGCCGCCATCGCGTTTTTCGTGATCCTGCGGATGCCTGAGACCAAGGGCAGTGAGCTGCGGTAATCCCCTCGGTCCCGCGCGGGGCGGGTCGCTAGGCTTCAGCGACTCGACCAACGCGAAGGAGGGACACCATGCAGGCGACTGAGGTGAGCGAGGAACTGGCACGACGCGTGGTGGACGCCCTGCACCGCGCCCTGGACGTCGAGATCGCCCCGGAGGACGCGCTGATCGCCGTCTCCACCCGCGAGGGCGTCGACTACCAGTGCAACCTCGCGATGAGCCTGGGCAAGCGGCTCGGCCGGCCGCCGCGCGAGGTCGCGGCCCTGATCGTGGCGCACCTGAAACTCGGCGGCGTCGCGGAAACGCCGGAGGTCGCGGGGCCCGGGTTCCTGAACTTCGTGCTGCGCAAGGAATGGCTGGAGCAGCGCGTGACGGCGCTGGGCGGCGACGACCGGCTCGGTGTCGCGCCCACGGCCGCGCCGCGCCGGATCGCGCTCGACTACAGCAGCCCGAACGTCGCCAAGGAGATGCACGTCGGGCACCTGCGCTCGTCGGTGATCGGCGACGCGATCGCGCGGCTGCTGCGGTTCGCCGGCCACGAAGTGCTGCCGCACAACCATCTCGGCGACTGGGGCACGCCGTTCGGCATGCTTATCGAGCACCTGCTGGACGAGCCGCCCGCGGGTCCCAGCGGCATCGGCGACCTCAACGCGTTCTACCAAGCCGCGCGCCGGAAGTTCGACTCCGACGAGGCGTTCGCCACGCGTTCCCGCGAGCGCGTGGTCAAGCTGCAGAGCGGCGACGCCGAGACGCTCGCCGTGTGGCAGGAGCTGGTCGACGAATCGACACGGCACTTCAACGAGGTCTACCGGCTGCTCGGCATCACGCTCACCGACGCCGACATCTACGGCGAGAGCTTCTACAACCCGTATCTCGGCAAGGTCGTCGACGAGCTGGAGGCCGACGGCCTCACCGAGATCAGCGACGGCGCCGTTTGTGTGTTCCCCCAAGGCTTCCACAACCGTGAAGGCGACCGGCTGCCACTGATCGTCCGCAAGCGCGACGGCGGCTACGGCTACGCGGCGACGGACCTGGCGACCGCGAAGTACTGGACGACCGAGCGCGGCGCGACCGATCTGCTGTACGTCGTCGGCACGCCGCAGGCACAGCACTTCGCCATGCTGTTCGCCGTCTGCCGTGCGGCGGGCTGGCTCGACGGCGTGCGAGCCGAGCACATCGGCTTCGGCTCCGTGCTCGGCGCGGACGGCAAGGTGATGCGCACGCGCGCCGGCGAGACGACCAAGCTCGCCGACCTGCTCGAAGAGGCCGTGACCCAGGCCGCGGCCGTGGTCGCCGAGCGCAGCGAGCTGAGCGCGGACGAGCAGCGTGCGGTGGCGCGGGCCGTCGGCATCGGCGCGGTGAAGTACGCGGACCTCTCCGGCGACCGCGAGCGCGACTACGTGTTCGCGTGGGACCGGATGCTGGCCAAGGACGGCAACACCTCGGTCTACCTGCAGTACGCGCACGCGAGGATCGAGTCGATCCTCGCCAAGGCGGGTGCGCAGCCGGTGGCAGCGCCCGTGCTGCTGGGCGAACCGGCCGAACGCGCGCTGGCCCTCACCCTGCTTCGCTTCGGCGAAGCCCTGCGCGCCGCCACCTCGGGGTACGCGCCGCACAAGCTGTGCACCTACCTGTACGAGACGGCGGTGACTTTCTCGCGCTTCTACGAACAGTGCCCGGTCCTCGCCGCCGCGACGCCGGAGCTGCGCACGTCACGCGTCCAGCTCGCCACGCTCACCTCGCGAACACTGGTGCTCGGCCTGGGCCTGCTCGGCATCGAGGCCCCGCGCCGGCTCTGACTCACGACTCGCCGTGTTCGGCGAACATTCGGCGCTTCAGCGCGGGCACCGAGCCGACGACCGCGAACATGCTGCGGGACATCGCGCGGGCGAAGCGGTTCTCGGTGACAAAATCCTCGGCGCTGCGGGCCGACGCGCGCACCGCCTGGAAGCCGTACTCGCGCATCCGGTGCTCGTAGTGCGCGACGGCCGCGCGGACGTCCCCAGAGCCGATCAGGTCAGGGCCGATCAGGTCAGGGCCGATCAGGTTAGGGCCGATCAGGTTAGGGCCGATCAGGTTGCGGCACAACAACTGCGCGTCCCGCAACGCCGTGTTCGCGCCGATCCCGCGGAACGGCGTCATGCTGTGCACGGCGTCGCCCAGCAGGGTGACCGGACCGGTCTCCCACGGCCCGACCGGCACGGAGGTTTTGATCGGCAGGCGGCTCACCGTGCCCTCGGGCGACAGCTCCACCAGCCGGGACAGGCCCGGGTGCCAGCCCCGGATCTGGTCCAGCACCACGGCGCGCAGCCCGGCACCGTCCAGTTCGGACAGTCCGTCCGGGAGACGCCGGGCCGACGCGCCGTAGGCCCAGGTCACGTAGCTGCCCGTGTTGTCGAACAGGACCGGGTCGATGGTGGCGGTCTCGTCGTTCACCTCGGCGCCGGCGAACTCGTGCGGTGCGGTGAACATCGCGCGGCCGCGCGGCGGGAGCACGAAGTTCGGCCCCGCCGTCAGCCGGGCGGGCACAAGCCCCCGGGTCTCAGCGGTCAAGGGATACTTGCCGACGACGGCAGTGATCCCGGTGTCCACCCGCCCGGCGTGCGGCAGCAGCTGCGCGCGCACGCGTGAATTCGCGCCGTCGGCCCCCACGACCAGGTCCGCTTCGGCCGTGGTGCCGTCCGCGAAGAAGCACGTGACGCCCTTCGGCCCGGTCTCGTAGCGGACGAACTCCTTGTCGTACCAGAGGATCCCGTCGAGCCCGGCGGAAAGCACCTGGTGCAGCGAAATCCGGCTGACGGAGTGGTGCGCGGCCGCCGGGTCCGCCCCCGTCTCCTCGTCGATCACGGCCAGTTCCCGCAGCTGCTCGGTGACGAACGCGAAGTCGCCCGTCCCCTTCCCGCGCGTGGCCAGGAACCGCTCCCACTCCGGTGCCGGCAGACATTCGTGCAGCGCGGCCGAGCCGTGCGGGTTGATGTGCAAACGGTAGCCCTGCAGCCGTTCCGTGCGGGCGCGGCTGCGCTCGTACACCGCGACCTCCACGCCGGCCGCCGCCAGCCCGTGCGCCAGGCACAGCCCGCCGGTGCCCCCGCCGATCACGGCCACCCTCAGATTCTCGCTCATGGTCACTCCCCTTCGTCGTGACATCCATAATTATCCGAATGGATGATTAAGTCAACCGTAATGATGATTGAGTCATCGGCTAGGCTGAGCGCGTGCCCGAGAACAGTCCCCGCCGCTCCCCCCGCCCCGGCGAGCGTCAGCGCGACCGCGAACGCACGCGGGCGCGGATCCTCGAAGCGGCAAAGGCGGAGTTCGGCAGCAAGGGTTACGCCGCCGCGCGCGTGGGCGAGATCGCCGACCGCGCGGGTGTCAACAAACAGCTGATCTCGTACTACTTCGGCGGCAAAGAAGGCCTGTACAACGAGCTGAACAGCCCGGTCTACCAAGGTTTCTCCGCGCTCGCGGCGACGGACCGGCCACTCGCCGAGGTCGCGGCCGACTTCGTGCGTACCGGCCTCGCCGACGCCGACCTCGGCCGGCTCTTCCTGTGGGAGAACCTCACCGACGGCGCGCCGGACGCGGTCGGCGTGGACGCGCAACGCGAGTTCCTGCGCGGCCAGGTCGACTACGTGCGCGCCCGGCAAGAGGCCGGCGACTTCCCGGAGGACGTCGACCCCGCGGCGCTGATGCTGATGCTGATGGCGGCGGCGAGCGCGTCGCTGGCGTTCCCCCGGGTCGCCCGCGCGGTCACCGGCCGGGACCCCGCGTCACCCGAGTTCGCCGAGGACTACGCGGAGCAGCTCGCCCGCGTGGTGCGGCACCTCAAGCCTTAGCGAGCAGCGCCACCAGCTCGTCGGCCAGCTCCGGGCCCAGCGGCTCGTGCGTCGCCAGCAGCCGATACCAGAGGATGCCGAAGACGACGTCGAGCACGGTGCCCCGCGCGACGCCGTCCGGCAGCTCGTCCCGGTCAGCCGCCCTGGCGACGATGCGGTCCAGCACTTCGCGGCGGCGCGACAGGAAGTCCTCCCGGAAGCGGTCGCCGAACACCGGGTCGAGCTGCGCCTGGGCCATGAGCGCCCGCAGCGTGTCACTCACCGGCTGCTTGGTGCCGAGCGCGAACGTGGCGACCAGGAACTCGCGCAGGTCCTCGGCGAACGAGCCGTGGTCGGGCACCGGCACGATCAGGTCGGCCTTCGTCGCCAGCGCCTCCATCAGCACGTCGGCCTTCGACGGCCACCACCGGTAGACGGTCTGCTTGCCCGCGCCCGAACGCGCGGCGATGCCTTCGATCGTCAGGCCGGCGTACCCGACCTCGACGATCAGCTCCAGGGTGGCGGCGAGGATCGCGTCGCGGCTCTGGGCACTGCGCTTGCGGCCGGGACGAGGGGGCTGGTCGGTCATGGGAAACGATGGTAGCTTAATTCGAGACGAGACGTCACGGTTCGAAATTGGAGAACACATGAGCAAGCGCACGGCCCTCGTCGCTGGGGGCACCTCGGGCATCGGGCTGGCGACCGCGCGGAAGCTGCGCGAGCGGGGCTACGACGTCCACATCACCGGGCGCGGCAAGGAAAAGCTCGACGACATCGCGGCCAGCGACCCGGACCTCACCGGCCACCAGGCCGACGGCGGGGACGCCGCCGCGATGGCGGCAGTGGCCGAATCCGTCGGTCAGGTCGACGTGCTGGTGGTCAGCCTCAGCGGCGCCGAGGGCGCGGGCCCGATCGCCGAGCTGGACCTGGATCGGCTGCGCCGGGCCTTTGACGCGAAGTTCTGGGCGCACCTCACCACGATCCAGGCGGTGCTGCCGCGGCTCACGCCGACCGGGTCGATCACGCTGCTGACCGCGATCAGCGCGCGCACCGGAATGCCCGGGACCGCGGGGCTCGCGGCGATCAACGGCGCGCTGGAGGCCACCGTCAAGCCACTGGCCGCGGAGCTGGCGCCGATCCGCGTCAACGCCGTCTCACCCGGCGTCGTCGACACCGCGTGGTGGAGCACCATGCCCGCGGAGCAGCGCGAGCCGTACTTCGCGCAGCTCGCCGCAGCGCTGCCCACCCGGCAGGTCGGGACCGCGGAGGACGTGGCCGACGGAGTGGTGTTCATGGCCACCAACGCGAACGTGACCGGCACCGTGCTGGAGACCGACGGTGGCGCGCGGCTGATCAGCCTCTGACCGGCGCTGACCCGGCCTGCTTCAGCGACCTGCTTTGACGACCTGCTTTGACGACCTGCTTTAACGACGCAGTGGTACCAGGTCGTCGGCGTGGACGACCTCGCGGCGGAACTCGGCGGGCAGCTCGGGGGTGGAGCGGCCGATCAGCCCGGGCAGCTCACCCGCGTCGAACGCGACCACGCCGCGGGCCACCGGGATGTCCTTGGCGTCCACCAGGTCCACGACGTCACCGGCTTGGAACTCGCCCTCGACGCCGGTGATGCCGGCGGCCAGCAGCGAGCGGCGTCGGCGCACGATGGCGGTCACGGCGCCGTCGTCGAGGCGAAGACGGCCGGACGCGTCGGCGGCGTAGCCGAGCCAGAAGCGGCGCGCGGACAGGCGGGTGTCAGCCGGGGCGAACGCCGTGCCGACATCCGCCGGGCCGAGGGCGCCCGCGGCGTCCGCGGCGGCGGCGAGCAGCACCGGGATGCCCGCGCCCGCAGCCGTGCGCGCGGCCGCGAGCTTCGAGACCATGCCGCCCGTGCCGAGGCCGGACGAGGACATGCCGACGCTGATGCCCTCCACATCGGACTCGCTCAGCACCTCGCTGATCCGGCGGGTCGCGCCGTCACGCGGGTCGCCGTCGTACAGTCCGTCCACATCGGACAGCAGGACCAGCGCGTCGGCGCCGATCAGGTGGGCCACGAGCGCGGCCAGCCGGTCGTTGTCGCCGAAGCGGATCTCCTGGGTGGCCACGGTGTCGTTCTCGTTCACCACCGGCACGGCGCCGAGCGCGAGCAGCCGCGAGAACGTGCGCTGCGCGTTGCGGTAGTGCGAGCGGCGCACCACGTCGTCGGAGGTCAGCAGCACCTGCCCGACGGTCAGCGAGTAACGGCCGAACGACTCGGCGTACGCGTGGGCCAGCGCCAGCTGCCCGACACTCGCCGCCGCCTGCTGCGTCGCCAGGTCACGCGGGCGCTTGCCCAGCGACAACGGCGCGAGGCCCGCGCCGATCGCGCCGGAGGAGACCAGGACGATCTGCGCGTCCCGTGCCACCCGGGCGGCGATGGCGTCGACCAGCGTGTCCAGCCGCGCCACGTCGAGCCCGCTGCCCGCGGTGGTCAGCGCCGAAGACCCGACCTTGACGACGAGCCGGCGCGCCTCGGCGATCTCCTGCCGGGTACCACTCACCGGTCCAGCTCCACCGAATCCCCGGTGAAGCCGGTGTCCGGGCCGGCCGCGTCGAAGTCCGCACCAGAGTCTGTGACTGACTCGGTGTCGGATTCAAGGGCAGTGTCGGATTCAAAGGCAGTGTCGAATTCAAGGGCGGTGTCGAATTCGGAGCCGCCGTCGGGCCCATCGCGGCGGATCCGGCGGGCCTCCTTGCGGTCGGTCGCGCCGATGCGCTCGTTGCGCTCCAGCCGCACGTCCGTGCCGCGCCCGGACAGGTGCACGTGCACGTCCGGGGTCGAAGGCTGCCACTCGAACTGCACGTCGCCGACCGTGACCGGGCTGCCCGGCCGCGCGCCGAGCTTCGCCAGCTTGTCCTCGACGCCGAGCCGGTTGAGCCGGTCCGCGAGGTAGCCGACGGCCTCGTCGTTGGTGAAGTTGGTCTGCCGAATCCAGCGCTCGGGCCGGGTGCCGCGCACGATGAACGCGCCCTCTTCCGCGGGGTCGGCCTCGACGGTGAACCCGCTGTCGTCGACCGCCATCGGCCGCAGCACGATCCGCTCCGCCTCCAGCACCGGCTGCGCCTCGCGGTACTCCTCGACGACCTTCGACAGCGCGAAGGTCAGCTCGCGCAATCCCTTGCGCGACGCCGTCGACACCTCGAACACCTGGAGCCCGCGGGCCTCGAAGTCCGAGCGGACGAACTCGGCCAGCTCCGCGGCCTCGGGCACGTCGATCTTGTTCAGCACCACCACGCGCGGCCGCTCGTCGAGCTTGCCGCCGAGGCCCGGGGTGTACTTGGCCAGCTCGGACTCCAGTGCGTCCACATCGGACACCGGATCGCGGCCCGGCTCCAGCGTGGCGCAGTCGACCACGTGCACCAGCACGGCGCAGCGCTCGATGTGGCGCAGGAAGTCCAGGCCGAGGCCCTTGCCCTCGGACGCGCCGGGGATCAGGCCGGGCACGTCGGCCATGGTGAACGCGGTCGAGCCGGCGGTGATCACACCGAGGTTCGGCACCAGCGTGGTGAACGGGTAGTCGGCGATCTTCGGCTTCGCGGCGGACAGCACCGAGATCAGCGAGGACTTGCCCGCCGACGGGAAGCCGAGCAGGCCGACGTCGGCCACCGACCGCAGCTCCAGCACCAGGTTGCGGCTCTCCCCCGGCTCGCCGAGCAGCGCGAACCCGGGCGCCCGGCGGGCCTTGGACGACAGGGAGGCGTTGCCGAGCCCGCCACGGCCGCCCTGCGCGGCGACGAACGTGGTGCCGACGTTCACCAGGTCCGCGACCAGCTCACCGTCCTCGGTGAACACCACGGTGCCGGCCGGGACGTGCATCTCCAGCGCGTCGCCCGCGGCGCCGTTGCGGTTGCTGCCCTGGCCCATCTTGCCGTTGCCGGCGCGGGCGTGCGGGCGGAAGTGGAAGTCGAGCAGGGTGTGCACGTTCGGGTCGACGACCAGGGTGACGTCGCCGCCGTTGCCGCCGTTGCCGCCGTCCGGGCCACCGAGCGGCTTGAACTTCTCGCGGTGCACCGAGGCACAGCCGTTCCCACCGTCGCCGGCGGTCAGGTGGATCACCGCGCGGTCCACGAACCGGGACGCCATGACAAGCCTCTATTCACTCGCGAAAAAAGTACCGAACAAAACAAACGAGGGGTGGGGCCGGATATTCCGGCTCCACCCCTCGTTCGGAGAATCGTGCGTGTCGAAAGCCTGGATCAGGCGTCGACAGCGGCAGGCACGACGATGTTGACCGTCTTGCGGCCACGCTTCGTGCCGAACTCGACCGCACCGGCGGCGAGCGCGAACAGCGTGTCGTCGCCGCCACGGCCGACGTTCACGCCGGGGTGGAACTTGGTGCCGCGCTGGCGGATCAGGATCTCGCCGGCGTTGACTTCCTGGCCGCCGTAGCGCTTCACGCCCAGTCGCTGGGCGTTGGAGTCGCGACCGTTGCGGGAGCTGGACGCACCCTTCTTGTGAGCCATCGCTCAAGCCTCTTTCTAAGACAGACTTACGAAGATCCGAAGAACTACTGGGAGATACCGGTGACCTCGACGCGGGTCAGCTTCTGCCGGTGGCCCTGGCGCTTGTGGTAGCCGGTCTTGTTCTTGAACTTGTGGATCCGGATCTTCGGACCCTTGGTCTGCTCGACGACCTTGCCGGTGACCGAGACCTTCGCCAACGCGTCGGCGTCCGTGGTCACCTCGCCACCGTCAACGAACAGCACGGCGGGGAAGGTGTGCTCGGTGCCCGGCTCGCCCTCGAGCTTCTCGACCTCGACGACGTCGCCGACGGCCACCTTGTACTGCTTGCCGCCGGTCTTGACGATCGCGTACGCCGACACGGAAGTCTCCTGCATTGATCTCGGCCCTGTAACTACTAGGCAATCGGGTGGGGGCTAGCGCGGACGGCCCACCGTGAAGGCGGTCCAAGTTCTCGCGCAGCGGCCAGCTCTGGTGGCGGGCCGTACTACAGGTTACGTGAGGTTCCCCGGTGGATGGACACCGGGGTCCCCTACGTGGTGGTTCAGCTCTGCTCCGAGGCGTGCACCGGCGGACCCGCCGGACGCGAAGCCGTGCGGCGCGGACGGCGCCGGGTGCCGCGCCCGGCCGGGGCCGGCACGTCGATCTCGGATCCGGCCGCGGCGGACTGATCCGCCTCGGCCGAAGTTCCACTGTAGGTCACCGGCTGCTCGGCCGGCTCGGGCTCCGGCGTGGCCGGCACGACCGGCTCCTCCTGCGGCACCTCGACCTCGTCGGCCGGGCTGGTGACCGGCTGCCCGGCCACCTCGACGGCCGGTTCCGGGACCGCGGGGGCAGCCTCGTGGACCTCCGGCGTCTCAGCGGTGTCGGTGACCTCGGGCGGGTGCTCCTCGGACTCCGGCTTGGCCGACACGACCTTCGCCGCGTTGGCCATCGCCTGCACCGCCGTGACCACGGACTCGCGCTGCTCCGGCGTCGGGGCCGGCTGGGTGGCTTCCATTTTGGGCTCGGCCTGCTGCGGGCTGTCCTCGCCCTTGCCGCGCCCGCCGCGCGACCGGCGGGAGCTCTTGCTCTCGCCACCGCCGCCGTGGTTGTGGCCGTTGTTCCCGCCGTTGCCGTTGCCGCCGCCACCGGTGCGCTGCGGCTCGGTCGAGACGACCACGCCGCGGCCCTTGCAGTGCTCACACGGCGTGGAGAACGCCTCGAGCAGCCCGGTGCCGATCTTCTTGCGGGTCATCTGGACCAGGCCCAGCGAGGTGACCTCGGCGACCTGGTGGCGCGTGCGGTCGCGGCCGAGGCACTCGGTCAGCCGGCGCAGGACCAGCTCGCGGTTGGACTCCAGCACCATGTCGATGAAGTCGATCACGATGATGCCGCCGATGTCGCGCAGCCGGAGCTGGCGGACGATCTCCTCCGCCGACTCCAGGTTGTTGCGGGTCACCGTCTCCTCGAGGTTGCCGCCCGAACCGGTGAACTTGCCGGTGTTGACGTCGATCACCGTCATCGCCTCGGTGCGGTCGATCACCAGGTAACCGCCCGAGGGCAGCCAGACCTTGCGGTCCAGCGCCTTGGTGATCTGCTCGTCGATCCGGTGGTCGGCGAACGCGTCGCCGGTCCCGGTGTAGCGCTTGAGCCTGCTGATCAGGTCCGGCGCCACGTGCTCGACGTAGGAGTGGATGGTGTCCCAGGCCCGGCTGCCCTGGACCTCGAGCTTCGCGAAGTCCTCGGTGAACAGGTCGCGCACGACCTTCACCAGCAGGTCGGGCTCTTCGTAGAGCATGGTCGGCGCGCCGCCCTTCTTGGGCTGGCCCGACCCGGCCTTCTCCTTGATCACGTCCCACTGCGCCTTGAGGCGGCGGACGTCGCGGTCCAGCTCCTCCTCGACGATGCCCTCGGAGGCGGTGCGGATGATGACCCCCGCGTCCTCCGGCACGATCCGCTTGAGGATGTCCTTGAGCCGGCGCCGCTCGTTCTCCGGCAGCTTGCGGGAGATGCCGGTGGCCCCGCCGGCCGGCACGTAGACGAGGAAGCGGCCGGGCAGCGAAATCTGCGTGGTCAGCCGGGCGCCCTTGTGCCCGACCGGGTCCTTGGTGACCTGCACCAACACGCTGTCGCCGGTGGAGAGCGCCTGCTCGATCTTGCGGGCCTTGCCCTCCAGGCCGGCGGCATCCCAGTCGACCTCGCCAGCGTACAGCACGGCGTTGCGGCCGCGGCCGATGTCGATGAACGCGGCCTCCATGCTCGGGAGCACGTTCTGCACCCGGCCGAGGTAGACGTTGCCGACGATCGAGCCGGTGCCCGAAGACGTCACGAAGTGCTCGACCAGCACGCCGTCCTCGAGCACGCCGATCTGCGTCGAGTCGCCCTTCTCGGCGACGACCATGGTGCGCTCCACCGCTTCCCGGCGAGCCAGGAATTCGGCCTCGGACAGGATCGGGGCGCGGCGGCGGCCGGCCTCGCGGCCGTCCCGGCGGCGCTGGCGCTTGGCTTCCAGGCGGGTGGACCCGCGGACGCTGCGCACCTCGTCGCGCGCCGGGCGCTCGGCGGGCTGCTGCTCGGCCTTGGCCTGGCGGACGTGGGTGACGGTGTTGGGCGGGTCGTCGGTACCCGAGCCGTCGGAGCTGTCGTCGTCCCCGCCCTTGCGGCGGCGACGGCGGCGACGGCGCTTGTTGCCGCCTTCACCGTCGGAGTCGTTGTCGGAATCGTTGTCGGAGCTGTCCTCGGACTCGGCGCTCTCGGCTTCGGCGGGCTTGTCGTCCTCGTTCGTGTCGCCACCGCGGCCACGCTTGCGGCCCTGCGGCTGCGCCGGCTCGTCGGCGGACTCGTCTTCGCCCTCGCCCGAGCCCTCGTCGCCGCCCTTGCCGCGGCCACGGCCCCGGCGGCCACGACGACGGCGACGGCGGCCGGCGGCCTCGTCGCTGTCGTCGTCATCGCGGTTGTCGCGGTCGTCCTGCTCGTCCGTGGTCTCTTCGACCTGGTCCTCGTCGGCCCGCTCCTCGACCACGCCGAAGACCGGCCCCGGCTTGGAGCGCGCGGGCTTGGCCGACGCGGGCTCCGCCTCCGGCGGCAGGAACACCGGCGACGGCGCGGCGAACACCGGCACGTGGACCGGGCGCTTGCGGCGGCCGGTGGGCCGCTC
Source organism: Amycolatopsis sp. (assembly GCA_036502365.1). Classification (GTDB taxonomy): domain Bacteria; phylum Actinomycetota; class Actinomycetes; order Mycobacteriales; family Pseudonocardiaceae; genus Amycolatopsis. The sequence goes on along the minus strand of DASXYS010000215.1, from coordinate 16,219 downwards.
AGCCGGCTCGGCGGCGGACGGCTCGGCCTGCGCTTCGGCGGCCTGCGGCTCGGCCGGCTGGGTGCCGGCCTGCTGCTCGGAGGTCTGCCGGCCCTCGGCGGGCTGCTCGGTGGCGGGCTGCCCGGCCGCACGGGAGGCCCCGCGACGCACGGTGCGGCGGCTGCCGGACTTGGCGGGCGCTTCGCTGACCGGGGCTTCGACGGCTTCGGCGACCGGGGCTTCGGCCGCGGGGGCTTCGGCGGCCGGGGTGGCCTCGGGCTCGGCCGCGGCGGGCTGCCCGGCCTCCTCGCCGGTGGCGTCGGCGGAGAGCGCCTCGGCGAGGCGGATCGCGACCTCACGGGTCACGCTGGACTGCGCACTGCGCGGGCTCTCACCCAGCTCGGTCAGCTTGGTGAGGATCTCGCGGCTGTTCGAGCCCAGCAGCTTGGCGAGCGCGTGCACACGGATGCGCGGCGGGAGCTCCCCCAGCGGGCTGGTGGTGGGTGCGGCGGTGTTCCCGCCGGCCTGATCGGCGGGTGATTCCGCGTTCGACATGTTTCTCCTCCGCCCCCGGGCGCGTCGGCCGGTTTGCACCGGTGACGACGCGGCCGCGCAGGGGCCCTTTCTGTTTCGTGCCCGCCAGGTGGTGTCCACCGGCGGGAATCCTTGCCAACAGCCATGCGGTCCACCGGTCGGCGGGACACGCATGGCAAGGTCTGCTCGGCGGTGCGCCGGTCTGGCTCGCAACCCCGCAGGCCACCCACCACGACGTCGAGCTGCCCGGCCTCCCGGGTGCGACGCACGTGGTGCCGGTCCGGCACTCCACCGGGCCGCTCAGGACGCGGGCGGGATGCCCGTCGCCGAAGCGGCCGACTTGAGTATCCCACACCCGGGTGTGCACCCGGTGTACTCGGTGCCACACCCAGGCGAGCAGGCGTGCCGCGCTCATGCACCCGGGCGAACTTCGGCGCAGCGCTTGTCCCGGTGCCGCGCCGGTGGCTACCGTGCGGCTCGGGCACGTGTGCGCAGGTCGTCGCGGTGCCCGGCGTTTCCTGCGTCCGGTGGGAGGTCCGGTGTCCCTGCTGGCGCGGCCGCTGCGGGCGGCCGTGTGCACCGTCGTGGCGCTTTCCGGGTGCCTCGCCGCCGGCCCGGCCGCGGCCTCGGCCGGGGGCTCCTGCGCCCCCGGGGCCCGGGTGCTGCGCTACGTCGTCGCGTTCGGCCGCGGCACGCCCGAACCGGACGCACGCGAACAGGTCACCACCGCCTGCGGGGACACGACCGTGTACTACCCGCAGATCGCTGTGGCAGTGGCCACGTCGGCGGATCCCGGGTTCACCGCGAATATCGGGGCAGACCGGGCATTCAGTGCACAAGGGACCAGGCTGGCGGCTCAGCGCGCGACTGGCACCGACCCGGCCCGGCCTGCGCTCGCCCTGCTCTCCCCCACCGACCCGGCCCGGGTGCCGGCCGCCGACCTGTCCGGCGAGCAGTGGGACATGCGCGCGATCAACGCGGCCGCGGCGCACCGGGTCACCGAGGGCCGGCGTGACGTGGTGGTCGGCGTGCTGGACTCCGGCGTCGACCCGCGCCACCCGGATCTGGCGGGCGCGATGGACGCCGGCGACTCCGCGGGCTGCCTGACCGGCGCCGCCGACCCGCGGCCGGCGGCGTGGGGGCCCACCACTTCGGTGCACGGCACGCACGTGGCCGGCATCATCGCGGCGGCCGACGACGGCAAGGGCGTGACCGGGGTCGCGCCCGGCGTGCGGATCGCCTCGGTCAAGGTGATCGACGACCGCGGCAACGCCGATCCGGAAGCCGCCGTCTGCGGGCTGATGTGGTCGGCGGCGCACCACCTGCCGGTGACCAACAGCAGCTGGTTCGTGAACCCGTGGTCCCTCTCGTGCGTGCGCGGCGACGACAACGGCGTGGTGCACGAGGTGCTGGCGCGGGCGGCGGAGTACGCGACTTCGGCAGGCACCCTGAACGTCGCGGCGGCGACGAACGAGGCCGTCGACCTGACCCCCTCGGCACATTCGGGCGTGCCCTCGGGCCCCGGCCGGTGCGAGGCGCTGCCGGCCGGGCTTCGTGATGTGGTGGCGGTTTCCGCGGTCGGCACGGACCGGGTGAAAACGGGCTACAGCTCGTACGGCCTCGGCGTGGTCGACGTCACCGCTCCCGGCGGGGACGCGGGCCAGTGCGTGGTGTCCGCTGTGCCGGGCGGGTACGCGCCGCTGTGCGGCACGTCGATGGCGGCGCCGCACGTGGCCGGGGTACTGGCCCTGCTGAAGTCCGTCCACCCGGCCGACTCCCCGGCGGACCTGCGCCGCGCCCTCGAGACCGGGGCCGCGCCCCTGCCGTGTCCCGACGACTACGACCTGACCGGCGACGGCGCGCAGGACGCGTACTGCGCGGGTTACGACGACTACAACGGGTTCTACGGCCACGGCATGACCGACGCGCTGGCCGCGGTGGAGACGCCGGCGGCGGGGCCGTCCGACCCCGCCGCGCGGTGAGCCCGGCAATCAGCTGAGCACGGCGATCAGGTGAGCAGGAGCTTGGCGATCCTCCTCGTGGAGCCCCAGACCCCGAGGCCGGCCAGCACCAGCAGATAGGCCAGATTGCCGAGCAGGCTCCAGGACAGGAACCCCGACGCGAGGCCACGCATCAGCTCGATCCCGTGGTACAGCGGGAAACAGCGGACCACCCACTGGAGCGCCTCCGGGTAGACCGACAGCGGGAAGAACGTGGTGGAGAACAGGAACATCGGCATCAGCACGAGCTGGATGTAGTCGAACTGCGAGGTCGACTTCAGGAAGCTCACCAGCGTGATGCTGATCGCCGAGAAGGCGAACGACACCAGCAGCGATACCGGCAGGAGCAGCAGCGCCCACCACGACGTGAGCAGGCCCATCGCGCCCGTGACGGCCATGAAGGCGACCGAGTAGATGCCGCCGCGGAGCATGGCCCAGCCGATCTCGCCGAGCGCCACGTCGAGCGGGCCGATCGGGGTGGCGAGCATGGCGTCGTACGTCTTCGCGTAGCGGAGCTTGAAGAAGAGGTTGTACGTGGACTCGAAGACGGCCCCGTTCATCGCCGAGGACGCGAGCAACGCAGGCGCCACGAACGCGACGTAGCTCATCGGCCGCCCGTCCGGGCCCGCGACGCTGGTGACGAGCTTGCCGAACCCGACCTTGAACGCGACCAGATAGAAGAGCGGCTCCAGAGCCCCGGACAGCAGGATCATCCAGGACCGGCTGTAGACCGTGAGCGCCCGCTCGATCAGCGCGCTCGCCCGGCCGCTGTACATGCCCGGCGGCAGGACGCGCAGCATCAGGCCGCGCCGCTGCGGGGCGTCGAGCAGGGTCATCGGTTCACCGGCTTTCGGTACGGGCGCGGGACGGCGACTTGGGCACACAGCTCTGGCTGGGGCATCAGTTCACCAGCCGTTGCCGGAAGAAGCGGTGGGCCAGCGCCCAGCCGCCCAGCACCAGGACGGCGAGGTAGGCCGCGTGGCCGATGGCAGGCCAGGTGCCGACCCCGCCGAGGGTGACGGCGCGGGACAGCTGCGTGCCGTGCCACAGCGGGGAGATCCAGGCGAGCCACCGCAGGTACAGCGGGATCTGCGTGATCGGGAAGAAGGTCCCCGAGAACAGCGTCATCGGGATCACCACGAAGCGGAAGATCAGGCCGAACCGGGTGCCCTCGTCGAAGGTCTTCGCGGCCAGCGCCGCCATCGGGGCCGAGCAGGCGAGGCCGGTCAGGGTGCCCGCGAGGATCACGGCCAGCGCGCCGAAGTTCGCCCAGGCGCCGAAGAAGACGGCGACCAGCGCGTAGATCGAGCCGGCCAGCGTCAGCTTCAGCGCGCTCCAGATCAGGTGCCCGCCGAGCACCTGGCCCGGCGACACCGGCGTGGCCGTGACCGCCAGATAGTCCTTCTGCCACTTGAACCCCGACAGCACGGGGTAGCTCGAATCGCTGACGCCCATCTGGGCGGAGCCGGCGACGAGCAGGGCCGGCGCCACGTACTGCAGGTACGACAGGCCGCCGGTGGCCGGGCCCGCCTGCACCTGCGAGCCGAAGCCCAGCCCCATCGCGGCCAGGAACAGGACCGGCTGCAGGCCGGTGGAGTACAGCGTGGCCAGCCAGTATCGCCGGTACCAGGTCCAGTGGCCCTCGACGCGCAGCCAGGCGCCGTGCCAGCGGCCGACGACGCGGCCGGTTGCGGGTGCGGTCATCAGTCCACCAGCGTCCGGCCGGTGAGCCGGAGGAACACGTCCTCCAGCGAGCTGCGGCGGACCAGGCTGGACAGCGGCCGCAGGCCACGCTCGTGCGCGCGCTCCAGCGTGTCCTCGCCGGCCGCGGTGTAGAGCAGCACGCGGTCGGGCAGCACCTCGACGCGGTCGGCCAAGTCCTCGACCCGCCGCGCCGCCGCTTCCTGCTCCCCGGCCGGGAACCGCAGCTCGACGACCTCCCGGGTGGAGTACCGGGCGATCAGCTCCGCGGGCGAGCCCTCGGCGGCGATCCGCCCGGAATCCATCACCACCAGCCGATCGCAGAGCTGTTCGGCCTCGTCCATGTAGTGCGTGGTGACGATCAGCGTGGTGCCCTGCGCCTTGAGCCGGAACAGCCGGTCCCACAACAGGTGCCGCGCCTGCGGGTCGAGGCCCGTGGTGGGCTCGTCGAGCAGCAGCAGCTCCGGGTCGTTCACCAGCGAGCGCGCGATCGTGAGCCGCCGCTTCATGCCGCCCGACAGCGAATCGACCGGCTTGTCCGCGCGGTCGGTGAGCTGCGCGAACTCCATCAGCTCCTCGGCCTTGCGCCGCACGTGCGCCCGCGACAGCCCGAAGTACCGGCCGTAGATGTGCAGGTTCTGCCGCACGGTCAGCTCGACGTCGAGGTTGTCCTCTTGCGGCACCACCCCTAGCCGCGCGCGGATCCGCGGCCCGGACACGTCCGGGTCCTGGCCCAGCACGCGCAGGTCGCCCTCGGTGCGCGGCGACACGCACGCGATCATCCGCATGGTGGAGGACTTCCCGGCGCCGTTGGGCCCCAGGAAGCCGAACGCCTCGCCCGGCCGCACCTCCACGTCGATACCGCGGACCGCTTCGAAGTCACCGAACCGTTTCACCAGTGCCTTGGCCTGGACCAGTGGCGGTTCTGTCGCTGTGTCTCCCACCTGACAGACCCTAGGACCCACCACCGACAGTTTTCGACCGCTTTAGCCGATCACTGGCCGACGCTGACCGGCAAAACCCGCGAAACCCCGTTCACTGTCACGGAAATCCGCGCGACGCCCGGGTGCAGCGCGGTCAGCGAACCCGTCGCCGGATCGTAGGAGACGACGTCCCACGGCAGCGGCGGCCACGGCCCGATGTGCACGCCGGAGCCGCCCCAGTCCGCGCTCACCGGGTAGGCCACCGGGACCACGCGCCCATTCTGGGTCAGCGTTGCGCGCAGCTCGGCTTTCTGGCCGGGCCGCAGCGACGAGGGCCCGCTGACCGACAGCGCGTCGACGTTCGGCCGGGTTTCGAACCACACCGGCTGCGTGCGGTCCGCCGGGTCGACCCGCACCAGCGTCCAGCCGACGAAGCCGCCGTCGCCGGGCGCCGCCGCCGGGGTCTTGCCCGAGTTGCCGTTCACCAGGTACGGCACGCCGTCGGTGCGCGACAGGCTGAACACCCCCGCGTGCGACGCGATCGAGGCTGCCTGCTTGCCGGAAGCCTGCTCGAAATCGGTGAGCCAGCTGGTCAGCAGATCGGCTTCCTTGCGGTCGCCCAGCTGCGAGTTGCCGGTCGGGCTCGGGTCCTTCACCGGGTGGTGCATCGCGACGACGACCCCGCGGATCGAGGGGTCCCGCTCCGCGCCGTCGAGCGCGTCACGCAGCATCCGCACCTGGTCGAAGCCGCCCGCGCGCAGCGATCCGCGCGAGGAGTCCAGCAGCACCAGGCGGATCCCGTGCACGTCCACCACCTGGTGTGTCACGCCGAACGCGGCCTGGAACTGCGCCAGCCCGTCACCGGCCTCGGCCTCGTGGTTGCCGGGCACGTAGTACCACGGCACCTTGCCCGCCAGCTCCTCGTCGATCACCTTCCGCGCCAGCGCGAAGTCCGGCGCCGTGCCGCGGTCGACCAGGTCGCCGTTGATCAGCACCAGGTCCGGCTTCGCCGCGACGGCCTCGCGCATCGCCCGCCGCGCCTGCGCGACCAGCGGGCTGTCCGGCGCGTCGGCGGTGAACTGCGCGTCGCTGACCACCGCGATCCGCAGGCCGCCCGAGCCGAGGGTGCCGTCGGTGACCAGCGCGGGGTCGTGCACCGGCGGGTCCGCCGGCACCGTGGCCGACGGCGCGACCTCGAAGGTGAGGTCGTCGAACACCAGCCGGCCCGAGTACTGCTGGTCCGGCACGTTCTCCACGGCGTAGAAGCGGGTCAGCGCCTGCCCGGCCGGCAGCCCGGCGGGCACGGCGGCGGTGACGTGGCGCCAGCCGGTCCAGTCCACGCTCAGCGAGAGGTCCACAATGGACGCGACGTTCGCCGCGTCGTGCAGCTCCGCGCGCAGCCAGGCACCCTTGCCGTCGCCGTTCACCCACAGCCCGATCTTCTGCGTGCCGGCCGGGACCGGAATCGGCGTCGCCGCATTGATGTACGCGGCGCGCGTGGCGTTCGTGCCGGTCAGGCGGTAGTCGAGGGCGAGGCCCTGCCCGCCGTCACGCCCCGGCGCGGCCGACAGCGCGGCACCGACCACGGCCGGGTACACGCTGGCACTCCAGCCGGCCGGACCGTCCAAAGGGGACGCGATCTGCGGCACGGTGCCCACGGACGCGGCCAGGTGCGCGGTGAGCCCCGCCGCGTGCACCGTGATCGCCGACGCGCCCGAGCCGGCCAGCGCGGTGACGGCGAACCCGTCCGCCGACGGCTCCACCTTGACCACCGCGGGGTCGTAGTCCAGCTTCACGTCGCGGGGCTCGATCCAGGTGCCGTAGCCGTCGGCGTCGTAGCCGTAGACCTGGAACGTGCTCTTCGCGCCCGCGCCGGACAGCGCGACCTGCTCGGTGCTCGTGCCGAGCCGGACCGGTGTGCCGAGCACGGAAAGCTCGGTCCGGCCGGACACCCGGCCGTCGCGCGCGGTGACGTCCAGGTCCGTCCGGGCGTCCGGGTGCAAGAGATCGGCGTGCGCGGTGAAGACATTGTCTGTGACGCTGCCACGCCACGGTTTCGACGTGCTCCAACGCGGGTCGGCCGCCACGGCCGCGCCGGTTTCGTCGTGGCCGTCCGAGACGAGCACGCGCGACAGCCCCGACAGGACCCTGGTGGCGTTCTTGGTGTTCTGCGCGGGCGCCGGCGCGAAACCGGTCAACCGGCCGCTGCCCGGCACGGTGGCGACGCCGATGCCGTTGGGCACCAAGCGTTCCCCGCCGTCCGACGGGGAGTTGCGCACGCTCGGCGCGGCCTCGCCCTCGTCGCGGGCGAGCAGGGTGGACGAGCCGCCGCCGTCGAGGTTGATCGCGTCGTCGGCGCCGAGGGCCTTCATCTGGCGGGCCAGCTCCAGCTCGGTCATCCCCCGGCTGTCGGCCTGGCGGCCGTCGATGGTCACGAGCCACATCCGCTTGCCGTCGGCGGAAAACCCGACAGCCGTGCGCGGCGCGAGCGTGACGTCGTCGACCGGCTGCGGCCGGCCGCCCTTGAGCAGCGCCTCGTTGCCGCCGACCGCGACGGCGATCTTCCCGGCATCCGAGCGCGGCGCGTACGAGACGCCGACGCGGTCGCCGACGTGCAGCGCGCTCACCGTGTCCGCCCCCGCCTCGCGGCCCAGCAGAACCGTGCTGCCGGCCGGGATCGGGCCGTCCGCGGGCGCGGTCTGCACCTGCGTGACCACGCCGTCGCGGACCTCCGCCTCGGCCACGCGCTGGGCGCCCGCCACGGACGTCGTGCGCGCCGACGCGCCCCAGAGCGGGGTGTACACGCCGAGCGCGTCGGGACCGAGGACGGGGCTGTTGAAGTTGGTCGCGGGCACCGCGCGGCCGTCCGGCATCGTGACGGTGGCCTCGAGGAAGATGTCCGCGAGCTTCGCCTTGCCCTCGTCGGTGATCGCGGCGGTGGTGTTGTGCCCGGCGGCGGGTGCGGTCTGGAGCTGCCCGTGGTCGATGCCGACGCCGATCGGCGCGCCGGTGGCGGAGATGTCGAAGAAGTCGCCGTTCACGCCCGCGACCGCGCCCGTCCGCGCGACCTGCTGTGACAGCGGCGTTCGCGCGGAAACCGTGCCAGGGCTCAGGTAGGTCGGCTTCAGCACCTTGCTGGACAGGTCGACGCTCAGCGTGTCGCCGCGGATCCAGCCCTTCGGGTCGAAGCGGTCGAACTGCGTCAGGTCCAGACCAGGCGCGACGGCCGTCTCGGCGCTGCTGGTGATGAGCCCGTCGTCCGGTGTCGGGGCGGCATAGGTGACCGGTGCCTCGCGGGCCGAAGACGCGGCGGGCGCGCCCTCGACCGGCGGCGGGCCGAGCGGCGCGGCCAGCGGGTCCGCCATGGCGGTGGCCGGGATCGTGGTCAGGACGCAGAGCAGCGCGCAGACGAGCACGAAAGGCGACTTATTCACTTGGTACCCCAGTATCGAGTGAGTGACTTCGCCCAGAAAAGTCCACCGGCGAGACCGGCGGAAGGCTTCGCGAGTGAACGTCGCCTGAATGGCTCAGGTCAAGGGGTGAGCGGAGCCCGCAGGAACGCCGAGGCGAGCGCTTCGTCTCCGGTGATCCGCGGCTCGGCCGCGGGGCGCTTCCACAGGCGCAGCAACAACTGCTGCGCCGGGGCCTCGACGGTGGCGGCGGCCTCGGCCTCGCCCAGCGCGGGCGGCTCGCCGGGAACCAGCGTCCAGGAATGCCCGGTGTCGGTGGCGCGAACGGTGATCGGCGCGGCCAGCCACGGGACGGCGTGCCAGCGCGTGATCCGCGGCAGCATCGCGCCGAAGACCTCGTCGACGCCGTCGGCGGCGATCAGCGGGTCCAGCTCCGGGGCGGGGCCGCGGGCGGCGTCAGCGAGGTGCACCGCGGTCTCGTGGACCTGGCGGCGGAACCAGAACGCCTTGGTCTTCTCAGTACCGCCGAAGTGCCAGCACCGCGCGGCCGGATCCGCCTCGGCGAGAGCGTCGAGCAGCAACTCCGCGCTCTCGGCGTACCACTGCGCGAGGTCCGCGGGCGGCGTGCTCTCGAACGCCTGGCGCTGCGGTTCGCCGGTGCGGACGACCGTGGCCGCCCAGCGGTGCACGTTACCCAGGTGCGTGCCGAGATCCGCGCGCGTCCAGTCGCCGCAGGCCGGTACCGCCGCGTCCGGTTCGCCCACGCGCAGTTCGGCGGCGAACGCTTCGGTGAGCGTGCGCAAATGCGGCAGGTACGCGGAGGGCGGCAACGCGGTCATCGGCAACCTCACCGGGGAAAGTGCTTGCAGGAAAAGGAAAAGCCGGGGCAGGGCACTCGGCCCCACCCCGGCTTCACCGCGCGGCTCACAGGTCCGGGAACCACAGCTTCAGCTCGCGCTCGGCCGACTCCGGCGAGTCGGAGCCGTGCACCAGGTTGTACTGCGTCTCCAGGCCGAAGTCGCCGCGCAGGGTGCCCGGCGTGGCCTTCTCGACCGGGTCGGTGCCGCCGGCCAGCTGGCGGAACGCGGCGATGGCGCGGGGGCCCTCGACGGCGAGCGCCACGACCTGGCCCGAAGTGATGAACTCCAGCAGGTCGCCGAAGAACGGGCGCTCCTTGTGCTCGGCGTAGTGCTCCTCGGCCAGCGAGCGCTCGACCGTGCGCAGTTCGAGGGCGGCCAGCTTCAGGCCCTTGCGCTCGATGCGCGAGACGACCTCGCCGACGAGGCCGCGCGCGACGCCATCGGGCTTGACGAGGACCAGCGTGCGTTCAGTCACGACGGTGTTTCTCCTTGTAAGGATTCGTGTTAACGGGTGCCGAGCCTAGCCGACGGGCCCGGAACGTCCGCCCCGGCGTGCGGTTACATCGGAAGCGCATGCGTCACAGTTCCGGTGGGTCACGTTCGGGATCGGCGCGGGGATCGGCGCCCCGTGCGGTCGGCGGCTGGTCGTCGCGATTCGCGGTTGCCCAGACCGTGCGGCCTGCTCAGCGGTCCTGTGGCTGGAACGTCTTCGACCACAGCGAGGCGCCCGTGCCGTCCCGCAGGTCGACGGTCAGATCGCCGCTCGAGCCGTCGACGTTCAGCTCGCCGAAGTGCTGGAACCCTTGCGCGGGCGAGGAATTCTGCGTCACCGGGGCGTGCACGAACACGGCCTCGGGCCCGAAGGTCGGGTCGAGCACGTTGGGACCGAACGCGCCGGCGTTGAGCGGGCCGGAGACGAACTCCCAGAACGGGTCGAAGTCGCCGACCGCGGCCCGGTCCGGCGAGTAGTGGTGCGCGGCGGTGTAGTGCACGTCGGCGGTCAGCCAGACGACGTTGCGCACGCGGCGGCGCGAGATCTCCCGCAGGACCCAGGCCAGCTCCGTCTCACGGCCGCCGGGCGCGCCCGGCCGGTTGTTCGCGACCGCCTCGATCGCCTTGCCGTCCGGCACCACGAGCCCGATCGGCATGTCGGCCTGCACGATCTTCCAGGTCGCGGTGCTGCGGCCGAGCGCGTCGGCGAGCCAGCGCGCCTGCCGGTCGCCGAGGATGTAGCCGGGCGCGCCCTGGTCCGCGGTGTTGGCGTTGCGGTAAGTGCGCATGTCGAGCACGAAGATCTCGACGCGGCTGCCGTGGCGGAAGCTGCGGTACACGCGGCCGTCGACGGCCTGGCGCCGGTCGATCGGGTGCCATTCGTGGAACGCCTGGTAGGCGCGCGGGGCGAGCACGTCCAGCCGCTTCTCGGCGTATTCCGGACGGTCGTTCATCACCTCACCCGGGTACCAGTTGTTGGTGACCTCGTGGTCGTCCCACTGGATCACGCTGGGCACTTCGGCGGCGAAGCGGCGGAAATGCTCGTCGAGCCGGTTGTAGGCGTGCTGGCCGCGGAACTCGTCGAGGGTCTCGGCGACCTTGGACTTCTCCGGCGTCACGAGGTTGTGCCAGACGCCGCCCCCGCCGGGCAGGGTGACGGATTCGGTGAACGGGCCGTCGGCGTACACGGTGTCGCCGCTGTGCAGGAAGAGGTCCGGGCGGCGGTCGGCCATGGCGCCGAAGATCGTCATGCCGCCCAGGCCCGGGTTGATGCCGTAGTTCTGGCCCGCGACGTCGCCGCTCCAGAGGATCCGCGTGTCGGCGCGGCCGAGCGGCGCGGTGGCGAACCGGCCCGTCACCGCCTCGCTCGCGGTGCGCCCGTCGAGGTCCACGGCGGTGACACGGTAGTGGTAGCCGGTGCCCGGCCGCAGGCCCGCGAGGCGCACCTTGCCGGTGCCGCCGGTGGCGGGCGAGACGACCGGCCCGGCGACGCGGCGGACGTCACGGAACGACGGGTCGCGCGCGATCTCCACCATCAGCCGCGACGGCCGGTCGGCCCGCGACCAGACGATGCCGGAGCCGGTGGTGACGTCGCCGGACGCGACGCCGTGGGTGAGCACCGGACGGCCGCGGCGGACCAGCGGCGCGGTCGCGGCGCCTGCCGTGCCCGTCATCCCGGGCAGGAGCAGGCCGCCGGCCAGTGCGGACGTCGCGAGCCCGGCCTTGAGCAACGCGCGGCGGGAGTGGGTCGATTCGGTCATGCCGGACGTTCTATCCCGCCCTGACGGCGCGGTGGCCAACTCCGCCTGACGCCGGAGTGAACTAGATTCGGGCCCGGCTTGCAGCGGATGACGCTTTCGCTGCACTGAGCGAGGGGAAAGCGTCATCCGCTCCGCTGCGGGTCAGGCCTGGGGCTGTTGCCGCTGGCTCATCAGGGTGCCCGCGGCCATCCGGCGGGCGACATCGCGGCGCAGCCACAGGAGCCACAGGTACACGGCCAGGAAGACCACGCCGATGATCGCGATCGCGGGCAGCGCACCGGCCATCGCGATCAGGCCCAGTTGCAGCACGAGCACCACGGGCAGGGCCCAGACGCGCTTGAGCACCCCGCACAGCACCAGCAGTATCAGCGCGATGCCGAGCACCGTCCAGCCGAGGAAGCTGGTGATGCCGTCGCCGAGCTTGTTGATCACCGGCAGCGCGAGCGCCACGGTGATCGCCTCCAGGATCAAGGTGCCCGCGACGACACCGCGGAAGCCCTTCATCGGGTCCTTGGGCGGCGGGGTGACCGTCTCGGCCGCCGGGGTTTCCGGGGTCTCACTCACGAGGGCTCCTTCCCGAACAGCGTGCGCGCGTCGCCGGCTGTGACGACCGAGCCGGTGATCAGCACGCCCCCGCCGGCCAGCGGCTCCTCCGGGTCGTCGGACTGCTCCACCAACCCGATCGCTGTCTCCACCGCCGTCTCCAGGTCCGGTTCGGCGAGCACGCGGTCCTCGCCGAAGATCGAGATCGCCTGCTCGTTCAGCTCGTCGAGCGGCATCGAACGCAGCGCCGAATTCCGGGTGATCACCACCTCGGACACCACCGGCTCCAGCGCGTCGAGGATGCCCCGCGCGTCCTTCTCCGCCATCACCGCGACGACCGCGACCAGGCGGCGGAACGCGAACTCCTCAGCCACCGTGGTGGCCAGCGCCCGGGCGCCCATCGGGTTGTGCGCGGCGTCGATCAGCACGGTCGGCGCCGCGCGCACGCGCTCCAGCCGGCCCGGGTTCTCCACCTCGGCGAACGCTTCGCGCACGGCCTCGATGACCAGCTTCTTGTCTTTGCCCGCACCGAAAAACGCCTCGACGGACGCGAGCGCGAGCGCCGCGTTGGCCGCCTGGTGCGCGCCGTGCAGGGGCAGGAAGATGTCGTCGTACACGCCGCCGAGGCCCTGCAGCTTGAGCAGCTGCCCGCCGACCGCGACCTCGCGCTCCAGCACGCCGAACTCGCTGCCGGCGCGCGCCACCGCGGCGTCGACCTTGACCGCGCGTTCGAGCAGCACGTTCAGCACGTCCTGGTCCTGCTCGGCGATCACCGCGACGGAGCCGGGCTTGATGATCCCGGCCTTCTCGCGGGCCGCGTCCACGGCCTTCGGGCCGAGGTACTCGACGTGGTCGATGCCGATCGGGGTGATCACCGCGACGTCGCCGTCCGCGACGTTCGTGGCGTCCCAGGCGCCGCCCATGCCCGCCTCGACCACAGCGGCCTCCACGGGCGCGTCCGAGAACGCCGCGAACGCCATCCCGGTGAGCACCTCGAACTTGCTCATCGGCACGCCGTCCTCGCTCGCGCCGTCGACCATCGTGACGTACGGGGCGACGTCGCGGAACAGGTCCACGTACTTCGCGGCGGAGATCGGGTGCCCGTCCAGCGCGATGCGCTCGGTGACGAGCTGCAGGTGGGGGCTGGTGTAGCGGCCGACACGCAGGCCCATCCGGGTCAGCAGCGCGTCGATCATGCGCGAGACGGAGCCCTTGCCGTTGGTGCCGGCCACGTGCAGCACGGGGTACCCGCGGTGCGGCTCGCCCAGCAGCGTGACCAGTGCCTGGATCCGCGCCAGCGAGGGCGCGATCTTCGTCTCCGGCCAGCGCTGGTTCAGCTCCGCCTCGACAGCCATCAGCTCACGGCGCGCCTGCTGCCCGTTCGGGTCGGACGGCCGCTCCTCGACACCCTGGTCGTCCAGCTCGTGCAGTTCGGCGTCCTCGGCCCCGAGCAGGTCGGGCACCGGGCCGGTGGCCAGGTTGTCGCCCAGCTGCCCGATGCCGCCGATGCCGCCGCGCGAGCCGCCGCCCACGGTGTACGCGGCGTCGGGGGCGTCCAGATCGGGGTCGATGTCGTCGGATTCGTCGTGTTCGTCGGAAGCGTGAGCCCGGGGGCCCAGCTCGTCGACGCCGGCGAAGCTGTCCGGATCCGCGAGGTCCCGGCGACGCTCCCGGCCGCCTTCGAAATCGCCGTCGAGCTCCTCGGCTCCGAACGGCTCGTCCTCACCACGCGGCACGCGACCGCTCCCCTCGACACCCTGGTTCACCTGACCAGACGAGTCTACGTCCGCGGTTCCTGGCAGTCTCGGGCCATGCCGTTCGACCACAACCACCACTACCACCCGCTGCTGCTGGCCCAGCTGCCACCGGGACCGGGGCGGGCGCTCGACGTCGGCTGTGGCAGTGGCCGTTTCGCCCGCCGCCTCGCCGCGGCCGGGCTGGACGTGGACGCGATCGACCGGTCCGCGCCGATGATCCGGCTGGCCGAGGCCACCGGCTCCCCCGGTCCTGGCGAGATCGGCTTCCGCCGCGCCGACATCACCACCCAGCCCCTGCCGTCCGAGCACTACTCCTTCATCTCGTGCCTGGCCTCGCTGCACCACGTGCCGTTCGAGACGGTGACGGCCCTGCGCGAGGCGCTCGAGCCCGGCGGGGTGCTGGCGGTGCTGGGGCTGGCGCGGCCAAGCACGCCCGCCGACCACGCGCGGCTGCTCTCGGCGGTCCCGGTGAACGCCGCCGCACGGCTGTTCTGCTACGCCGCCGACCGGCTCAACGGCGGCGTGGACGCCCTGCCGCCCGCTCCCGTGCACCTGGAGTTCCCGCGGTTCGCCGAGGTCCGGGCCGACGCGCGGCGACTGCTGCCGGGCAGCACGGTGCGGCCGCTGCTGTTCTGGCGCTACCTGCTGACGTACCGGAAACCGTTGGGAGACGGGTGATCCACCGCCAATGTCACCCCATTGCCGGGTGAAGTGCGGCCGCGACCACCCTTTCGGCGGCAGGCAACCGGCGCCGGGCTGGGCAAACGTGAACGGTGTCCGTGATCCGCCCCGGAGAACGAGGTCCTGATGCGTTTCACCCGGCTCGTTTTCGCCGCCCTCGCGGCGGTGGTCCTGCTCGCCGCCTCGGCCACCGCCGCGTCGGCCGCTCCCCACACGACGCACTACCGCCACTACGTCGCGCTCGGCGATTCGTACACGGCCGGCCCGCTCATCCCGCTGCCGCGGCTCGACCCGCTGGGCTGTCTGAAGTCGACGGGCAACTACCCGGCGATCCTCGCGGGCAAGCTGCATGTGGACACCTACACCGACATCAGCTGCTCCGGCGCCGACACCTCGGACATGTCGCAGGCGCAGAGCGTGCCGCTCGGCGTGAACCCGCCGCAGCTGAGCGCACTGCGGGCCGACACCGACCTGGTGACGCTCGGCATCGGCGGCAACGACTCCGGCGTGTTCGGCACCCTGGTCGGCACCTGCCCCACGCTGCGCGCGAGCGACCCCACCGGCAACCCGTGCCAGCAGCACTTCACCTCGAACGGCGTGGACACCATCAAGGCGAAGCTGGCGGCCACACAGCAAAGCGTCCGGACGGTGCTGGCCGGGATCCACGCGCGCTCGCCGCAGGCGAAGGTCGTGGCGGTCGGCTACCCGCGGATCGCGCCGGCGTCCGGCTACTGCCCGGACACCCTGCCCTTCGCCGACGGTGACTACGCCTGGCTCTCCAGCGTCGAGGAGGCGCTGAACTCGGCCATCGCGAACGCCGTGGCCGCCGACGGCGCTGCGTCCTATGTGGACACCTTCGGCCCGTCGGCCGGGCACGACGCGTGCGCCGGGGGCGCCGCCTGGATCAACGGCAAGGACACGCTGCTGCTGGCCGCCGCCGCGTACCACCCGCTGGCGCGCGGGATGGCCGGAATGGCCGCGGTGATCGCCGGACAGCTCTGACCGGAACCCATCGCTTCCCGACCGGCAGAGTCGGGAAGCGATGGGTCACCCTCAAGAAGCAGGGAGGGAGGCCAGGCGAGCCGTGATGCGGTCGATGTCCGCCGCGGCGGTTTCCCGGCGCAGCTTGATCTTCTCGATCACCGGCGCCGGGGCCTTGGCGATGAAGGACTCGTTGGCGAGCTTGCCCTCGGTCTGCAAAAGCTCCTTCTCGGCCACGCCCAGGTCCTTCTGCAGACGCTTGCGCTCGGCGGCGACGTCGACCGTGCCGGACAGGTCCAGCTCCACCGTCACGATGCCGGTGGCCAGTGCGACCTCCAGCGAAGCGCTCGCGGAGAAGCCCTCCTCCGCCGGGGTCAGCCGGACCAGTGAGCGGATCGAGGCCTCGTGCCCGGACACCTCCGCGAAGCCCGCGCCCGCGACGCGGGCAGCTACTTTTTGGCCCGGCTTCAGGCCCTGGTCGGCGCGGAAGCGGCGGACCTCCGTGACGAGCTTCTGCACGTCGGCGATCCGGGCGTCGGCCACCGCGTCCGCGTAGCCCTCGAACGGCTTCGGCCACGGCGCGATCACCAGCGACTCG
>DASXYS010000214.1:0-6450 GCA_036502365.1 Amycolatopsis sp. | reverse complement strand
CCGCGTTGGCGACGCCGTGGCGGGCGGTGTCGGCGAGTTCGGCCGGGACTCCGGCGAGCCGGGAGCTGATGGCGTCGCGGTAGCCGGCGGCGAGGATGGTGCCGAGCAACGCGACGCCGAGGGCGGTGCCGAGTTCCCGGGTGACGTCGTTGAGCGCGGACGCCACGCCTTGACGGTCACGCGGCAGCGA
Organism: Amycolatopsis sp.; assembly: GCA_036502365.1. GTDB lineage: Bacteria > Actinomycetota > Actinomycetes > Mycobacteriales > Pseudonocardiaceae > Amycolatopsis. The sequence continues at coordinate 6,260 of DASXYS010000214.1, read as the reverse complement.
GCTGGTGATGGCTTCGGTGGAGGGCGTCATCGTCAACCCCATGCCCAGCCCCATGGCGAGCATGCCGGGCAGGACCGAGAGGTAACCGCCGTCGACGGAGACCAGGGCGGCCATGAGGGCCAGGCCCGCGGTGCCCACGACGATCCCGGTCACCATCGTCGAGCGGCCGCCGATGCGGGCCGCGACCCTTGGGGCGAGGCCGGACGCGGCCATCATCAGCAGCGCCGTGGGCATGAGCGCGAGGGTCGCGTGGAGGCCGGACCAGCCGAGCACCGCTTGGAAGTAGGGGAAGAGGACCACGAAGATCCCGGCCTGGACACCGAAAACGACCAGCAGGGCCACGGAACCGCCGGCGAGGCCCCGGGTGCGGAAGAGACGGACGTCGAGCAGCGGGGCCGGCCGGCGCAGTTCCCAGGCGACGAACCCGATCCCGCCGGCGATCCCGGCGAGCAGGCTCAGGAGCGTCACCGGCGCGGTCCACCCGCGTTCGGGTCCTTCCTGGAGGACGAACACGAGCCCGACCACGGTGACCATGGCCAGAACCGAGCCGAGAGCGTCGAAACTGTGCGGTGAGGGCTCGCGGGAGTTCGGCACCGACCGCAGCGTCACGGTGATGGCCGCGGTGACCAGGACGATCGGCAGGACGAACAGCCACCGCCAGCTCGCCAGGTCGACCAGCGCGGCGGACAGGAACATCCCGAGGATGCCGCCACCGCCGGCGACAGCGGTCCACACGCCGATCGCCTTGGCGCGTTCGCCGTCCGGGAAGGTCGAGGTGATGACGGCCAGCGTCACCGGCATGATCATCGCCGCGCCCAGGCCGCTCAGCAGCCGGGCGGCCAGCAGGATCCCGGCGGACGGCGCGAGGCCCGCGGCGAGGCTCGCCAGTCCGAAGAGGACCAATCCGGCGAGCAGCACCGGTTTCCGGCCCCATCGGTCACCGGCCGCGCCGAGCGGCAGGAGCAGCGCGGCCAAGGTGATCGGGTAGACGTTGATGATCCACAGGACGGCGCCCTGTGAAGCGGCGAACTCGAGCGCGATCTCCGGCTGGGCGACGTTGAGCCCGGAGACGGAGGCGATCACGGCCATCAGGGCGATGTTCACCGCGATCAGGATCGCGCGGCGCCGGCGTGGGTCGTCGATGGTCGTGGTGGCGCCCTTTCGTTCCAGGGGCGCGGGTTCGGTACGCATGACTTTTTCTCCTGCGGGCAGGGGGCATCGGCGCCGGTGCCCGGAAGGCCGCGGCGCTGGGGTGCTCGGATCGGGGTGCTCAGTGGTGCCGGGTGGCGCGCACGATGACGTCGTGCAGCGAGACGCTCCGGCCGTCCGGGGTGGTCAGCGTGCGGGCCTGCTCGTCGGCGGTGACGATGGCCCACTTCGCGGAGTCCAGGCGCGCGGTGATGTTCGCGGCCGTGGCGGAGGCTTCGGCGGGGTGGTGGCCGTGCCCGGCGCCGTGGAGGTGCCCGACGATCAGCAGGGTGCCGCCGGGTGCGACCCATTCGGCGATCCGGTCGTAGAAGGCCAGCTGCGGGATCGACGGGTGCGCGTAGTGCGTCATGACCAGGTCGAACTGACGGCCGGGCGTCCAGACGGTCAAGTCCGCCTGGACCCAAGCCACGCGGCTCGGGACCTGGCCAGCTCGGGCCAGGACCTCGGCGGAGATGTCCGCGGCCGTGACGTCCCAGCCGTGCTCGGCCAGCCGGCGGGCCTCGCTGCCTTCACCGCATCCGGCGTCGAGCGCCGTGCCCGGCTTCAGGTCGCCGGTTTCGCGGATCAGGTACGGGTTGGGGTCCACTGCCGCGCGCCGGTGGGCCTGCTGCCAGTGCTGTTCCCAGTAGGGCCGGTCGAAGTCGTGGGTCTCTTGGTGCTCGTTCACCGGTGTCCTCCTGGTGGTTCTCGTTCGAGTACCACCGTGCACCGGCCTCGGCCAGGATGGCAAAGCTTCTTGCCAAATGGCAAACTGGGTGCATGGACAAGACCATCGATCGAGCCCTGGACGCCGTCGGGCCGAGGCTCAAGCGCCTCCGGACGCAGGGCGGGATCACGCTCACCGCGCTGGCCGAGCAGACCGGCATCTCGGCCAGCACCCTGTCCCGGCTCGAGGCGGGCCTGCGCCGCCCCACGCTCGAACAGCTGCTGCCGCTCGCGCGGGCGTACGGCGTCACTCTCGACGAGCTGGTCGACGCCCCGGCCACCGGCGACCCCCGCATCAACCTGCGCCCGGTGGCCTGCCAGGACGGCTCGACGGTCCTGCCGCTGACCCGGCGGCCGGGCGGCATCCAGGCCTACAAGTTCGTGCTGCCCACCGGCCGTGACGACGCGGAACCCAGCCTGCGTACGCACGAGGGGCACGACTGGGTGTACGTGCTGAACGGCACGCTCCGCCTGGTCCTCGGCGAGCACGACCTCATCCTGAAAGCGGGGGAGGCCGCGGAGTTCGACACCCGCACCCCGCACTGGTTCGGCGCCACCAGCGCGGGTCCGGCCGAGTTCCTCAGTCTCATCGGGCGGCAGGGTGAACGCGCCCATGTGCGGGTGGCGCCGGCCGGGTAGAGCCCGCTCACGGGGCCGTTTCCGACCGCCTGGTGAGCAAAAGCAGCCCGGCCGGAAGGGCGATCGCCAGGCCGAGTGCGACCACGAGCAGTGTGGCGGTCGCGGGCGCGAGGTGATCGAGCATGGTCAGGTGCACGAAAAAGTGCGGAACTGCCCAGACCAGGTACATGACGAGCGCGGTACGGATCAGCCACTGTCCCATGTGGATGGTCGCGGCGCCGAGCGCCACGGCGCCGGCCAACGTCATGGCGCCGTAGTCACGCATCAGGTGCTCGTTGTAGGCCATGCCCATGCCGACCACGTCGAGCGCGAAGAACCGCGTCGGGAGGAACAGCGCCCACGCGCCGGCGAAGAGCTGGCTGGCGGCGAGGAACTCCAGCCCGGCGCGAAGCCACTGCCGCATCACCGGTTCCGCCCGGCCGCGAGGAAGTCGTCGAAGGTGACCCGCCCGACCCGGTCCGGGGTGAGGTGACGGCCCGCCCGAAAGTCCCGGATCGCCTTGCCGGGCAACGGAACCGCCCACACCGGCCGACGGCGTCCGGTCGCCTTCAGGTAGCGACGGGCCAGGTCGGCGGCTTCCCGTTCGTCCGGGCCGCCGAGATCCGGCAGCCGGTGCGCGGCGGTCCCGGTCGCGGCCGTGACCAGCGCGTCGGCCACCTCGCCGACGTCGACCGGCCGGAACCGCGCCGTGTCCCGCTGCTCGGCGGTCTCCATCGGCCCGAGCGCGTCGCCGGTCGTCAGCACCGGTTCCGGTAGCCACTGCCCGACATACCGTTCCCGGCGTCTCGGCGCCGACTCGAGCCGGTTCAGGCACAGGTTGGTGGTGACCTTGACCAGCCACGCGGCGGGCTGGGCCACTCACGCCCCGATCCTCGCACGCGGTGCTCAGCCGGCGGGCACGACCGTGGTGACGAGGCCGGATTCAAGGTCGTATACGTGGCCCGAAACCTTTACCTCCTCCGGAATCTGCGGGTACTGCCGCGCGCGTTCGACATCCACGGCGACGGTGTGCGCCGGGTCCAGGACGGCGGTGTCCAGCAGGGCCCGCTCGTCGAGGCCCATTCGTTCGGCGTAACCGCGGCGGATCGAGTCGTCCGCGAGCAGCGCCGAGCCGCATCCGGTGTGGTGGATGATCGCGACCTCGAACCACGGGCCTTCGGGCGCCTTGGCCCCGACGAGGTAAGCGGCGTAAGCGATATCGCCGAGGACGGACGGTGTCACGCGACCGCCGATGTTGCGCTGCACCAGTGCGTCGCCCATGCCGACGCCGAGCACCTGCGCGGGGTCGACGCGGCAGTCGAGGCAGGTGATCAGGTACAGGCCCTGCCGCGGGAGGAACGGGAGCACGGGTACTTCGGTCCGGACGTCGGTCGCGGCGAAGACGCGGTTGCGGTCGAGCAGCCGGTTGAGGTTGGTGTCGGTGACGGTGTTGTTGGACAAGGTCTGCCTTTCAAGGGTGTTCGGGCGGTGGCCGCGAGGATGACCGCTTTGCCGTGTCGCGCAAGGCTTCTGTCGGGATCGAGTCCGCGGCCTACACCTCGGCGAAATGGCCGGGCCGCTCAGGAATGGGCGGCGTCGGTGCGGGCGCCGTGGACGAGCACGATCGTCGGGGGGCTTTCGGGCCCGGTGGTGTTTTCCTTCGCCAGTAGGGACTGTTCCCCGATCATGGCTCGTGGCGGGCTCGGCCGGACAGTGGCAGTACTGACGGCTGGCGATAGGATGCTGCCATGAGTGAGCTGGGCTTCGGCGCATGAGCCGGCATCGGATCGCGGTGGTGCTGCTGGAACAGGTGCTGCCGCTGGACTTCGCCATCCCCATGCACGTCTTCGCCCGCGAGGCGCCCGAGTTCTACGACGTCACGACCGCGACCGTGGACGGCGGCCCAGCCGGCGTCGCGGGCGGGCTGAGCGTGGTCCCCGACGGTGGTCTGGACCTGCTCCGTAAGGCCCAGACCGTGATCGTGCCCGGCTACGGCGGGGCGGCGGCCGGTGGACTGGACCGGATGACCCTCGGCGCGCTGAAGGCGGCGGCGGACCGGGGCGCGCGGATGGTGTCGATCTGCTCCGGCACGTTCGCCCTCGCGCAGGCGGGCCTGCTCGACGGGCTGAAGGTGACCACCCACTGGTCCCTGTGCGAAGCCCTCGCCCGCCAGTACCCGGGTGTGACGGTGGACCCCGCGGCGTTGTTCGTGGACAACGGTTCCGTGCTGACGTCGGGCGGCGTGACCGCGGGCGTCGACCTGGCGCTGCACATGCTGCGCAAGGACCTCGGCGCCTCGGTCGCCAACCACGTCGCCCGCCGGATCCTGGCGACGCCCCGCCGTGAAGGCGAGCAGGCGCAGTTCATCGAGACCCCGGCGGTGCCACCGGGCGACGACGCGCTGGCCGCCGCGCAGCAGTGGATGCTGTCCCATTTGGACGAACCCGTCACCGTGGCCCGGATGGCGGCGAAAGCGCACCTGTCACCGAGGCACTTCCACCGCCTGTTCCTGGAGCAGACGTCGGTGACTCCGTTGAACTGGCTGCACCAGCAGCGCATCGGCCGGGCCAAGGAACTGCTGGAGACCACGGACCTGACCGTCGAGGAGATCGCCGCTCGCGTCGGGCTCGGCACCCCGGCCAACCTGCGCCAGCACTTCCGCCGCGCGACGAGCCTGTCCCCGATGCGGTACCGCCGGCTCTTTCCCGGCGCGAAGGCGGCTTCCTGATCCCGGCGGTTACGGCTCGGGCCGGTCCGGTGGCCGGGAACTGAGCCCGCCCGTGGCCCCGGGCTCCGCGTCACTCTCGGGCCCAGGACCGGTTTCGGTCTTGGCCCCGGGTGCGATGCGGAGCAGTCCGGACAAGGCCATCACGCCGGCCGCCACCCAGATGACCGGCTGCCCGGAGTCCGAGACAGCGGCTTGAGGCAGCTCGGTGGACGTGACCAGCACCGTCCCCGCGGACGCGACGGCCCACAGGATCTGAGCCCGCCGGCCACCGCCGATCAGGAGGTCCAGCAGCACCAGCACGGCGAACCACCAGATGCCGAGGCCGATCAGCGCCCCGGTGCCGCTCGACACGGTCATCAGCAGCTCGCCCAGGGCCAGCAGCAGAACGGCGAACGCCTTCATCACGTCTCCCCGGGCTGTCGGCAGTGCGGAACCGCCATGAGGCTAACGCCGTGAGCGCGGGAGGGGTCCCGGCCCAACAGTGCAGATTCGGACATTCAATGACATATCACCGCCGCCGTCGAACTTGTCCGGAACTGTGGCCCGGCGCGTCCGCCGACCGGCGCAGTTCCCGCGGCTGAATGGCCGCAGCCGCACCGTTTTTGTTCCGGAAAAGGCCGGTGAACGCGCGGCGGTGGACCGGTGAACGTCCGTCTGGAATGGACGTCTCGACCCCTTGACTAATGGCGGCAACCTGCCCGAACGGACGAGGTGGCAGCTTTAGGCATACCCCGAGTGAGCGTGTGTGTGACGCGTGTATGCTCCCGTATCGCTTGAATGGGTGGAAATTCGCCCAAATGGGTGGCCGGGTGATCGGGGATTGTGGTCTCACGCGGCTCGTCACGGTCTGGTGGGTTCGGGGCTTCGGATAGGAGACTTATGCACGGCAGGTCAGGGCTGGTCAAGGGCGGGATCGCGGTGCTCGCCGCGGCCGCCGCGGTGCTGGTGGCGGCTCCGGCCGCCAACGCCGACGACGGTGCGGCCCAGGGCAAGGTGATCC
>DASXYS010000213.1:0-2164 GCA_036502365.1 Amycolatopsis sp. | reverse complement strand
GGCGAACGGGCAGGAGGCCAGGATGCGGTTCCACCAGGACGGGCCGGTGGTGTTGGTGCTGCCGGGCAACGTCGACGACCTCACCGAGCCCAGTGGCGGCAATACCTACGACCGCCGGATGTGCGGGAGCCTGCCGGGGGCCGGGACGGCCGTGCTGGAGCTGGCGGTGCCCGGGAGCTGGCCCGAGCCGGGGCCGACGGCGCGGGCGCGGCTGGCCGGGGCGCTCGCCGACCTGCCGGACCGGGCCACCGTGCTGCTCGACGGGCTGGTGGCCTGCGGGGTGCCCGGGATCCTCGCCCCGCACGCGCGGCGGCTGCGGCTCGGTGTGCTGGTCCACCTGCCGCTGGCCGACGAAACCGGTCTTGACCCGGGGCGCGCCGCCGAGCTGGAGTGCCTCGAGCGCGAGACGCTGCGGCTGGCCGGGCTGGTCGTCGCGACCAGTCCGGCCGCGGGGCGGGACCTGGTCCGGCGGCACGAGCTGGACCCGTCCCGTGTGCAGGTCGTGGCGCCGGGCACCGACCGCGCGCCGCTGGCGTCCGGGTCCGACGGCGTTTCCCGCCTGCTGTGCGTCGCCGCGGTGACGCCGCGCAAGGCGCAGGACCTGCTCGTGGAGGCACTGTCCCAAGTGGACGATCTGACGGCCGAGTGCGTCGGCTCGCTCACCCGGGAGCCGGACTACGCCGACGAACTGCGCTGGACCGTCAAACGCCTCGGCCTGGACGGGCGGGTCCGGCTGACCGGGCCCCGCTCCGGTGCCGGCCTCGACGCCGCGTACGACACCGCGGACCTGCTGGTGCTCCCGTCCCACGCCGAGACCTACGGCATGGTCGTCACCGAGGCGCTCGCCCGCGGCATCCCCGTGCTGGCCACCGACGTCGGCGGGGTCCGCGACGCGCTCGGCACCTCGCCCGGCGGCACCGTGCCCGGCCTGCTCGTGCCGCCCGGCGACGTAGGCGCGCTGGCGAGCGCGCTGCGCCGCTGGGCGGACGACGCCGATCTGCGCGACCGTCTTCGCGCCGCCGCGCTGGAGCGCGCCGGCACCCTCGAGGACTGGGACGGCGCCGCCCGCCGGCTCACCGAAGTCCTCACTCATTTCCGTTCTGTGTCCGTGCGGGACACCCGCACCCGGTCGGGGTCGTGAACATGCTGTCGCGATGGTGTGTCCACAATCCCTCCATTCCGATCGAGGTGGCCTGACAGATGCGCACGTTCTGGGTGTGGTTCCGGATCCTCGGCGGTTTCGCCATTCTCGGCGGGCTGGCCTGGCGGCTGGGCACCGGCGCGTTCCTCGACGGGCTGCGCGTGATCGGCCCGTGGCCGCTGCTCGCCGCGCTTGCGCTGGGCCTGCTGACCACGGTGGCGAGCGCCTGGCGCTGGCGGCTGGTGGCGTCGCGGCTCGGGCTGCGGCTCCCGCTGCGTGACGCGGTGGGCGACTACTACCGCGCGCAGTTCCTCAACGGCGTGCTGCCGGCCGGCGTGCTCGGCGACGTCCACCGCGCCGTGCAGCACGGGCGCAAATCCGGTGACGTCGGCCGCGGCGTGCGGGCGGTGGTGCTGGAGCGGACCGCCGGCCAGGTGGTGGTCGTCCTCGCCGGGGTGGTCGTGCTGGTCTTCCGCCCGGCGGTGGTGCCGCCGGTGGCGCACGACGTGCTCGTGGTGTCCGGCGCGGTCGTGCTCGCGATCGCCGTGGTGGTGCTCGCGGTGGCGTTCGCCGGCGGTTCGCGGTGGCTGGAGAGCCCGTCACGGTGGCGGCGCGCGTTCGCCGTCTCGATGGCCGACGTGCGCGCCGGGCTGCTCGGCCTGGGCGCCTGGCCCCGGGTGACGGCGCTTTCGCTGCTCGCGCTCGCCGGGCACCTGACGCTGTTCGTCGTCGCCGCGCGGGCCGCGGGGGTGACGGCGTCGCTCACGACCGTGCTGCCGCTGCTGGTGCTCGCGCTGCTGGCGATGGGCCTGCCGGTGAACGTCGGCGGCTTCGGGCCGCGTGAAGGCGTTGCGGCGCTGGCATTCGCCGCGGCCGGGCTCGGCGCGCAGCTGGGCCTGACCGTGGCCGTGGTCTACGGCGTGCTCGGCCTGGTGTCCAGCCTGCCCGGTGGCGCGCTGCTGCTCGGGCGCTGGCTCGGCGGCCTGCGCCGGATGGCACCGCAACCGGTTCGGCGAGCCGCTC
>DASXYS010000212.1:0-14528 GCA_036502365.1 Amycolatopsis sp. | reverse complement strand
GCGAGCAGGGTGACGGCCGTGGCGAAGGTCGTGACCCACGCGCGCTGAGAGCTGGAGAGGGCGACGGAAGTGCTGTTCATGACGTGTCCTAGCGGGGCGAGTGCCGGATATTCCGCTGGAATAGCGCATCGATCATGGACTGTGTTACCGCCTGTGGCCGAGATCACGACGGTTACGCACGGTGTGCCAGAGCACACCGCCCGCGGCCGCGACCATCAAGCCGAATGAGATGGCTCCCACCACGATTGCCTGAGTCATCCCCTGGTCCTCCCTGCGTTGCTGAAACCTCGTAGGGAGGACGCGCGAGAGGGCCGCAGGTGTTGCCGTCGTATCGGAGATCACACCTGGTCAGAGGGCTGTGAGCACCTCGTCGATCTGCCGGGCCAGTGCGAAGTCCTTCAGTGTCAGGCCGCCTTCGGAGTGGGTGCTGAGGCGGAAAGTGAGCGTCCGCCAGCGGATGTCGATGTCCGGGTGGTGGTCGGCGGCCTCGGCCAGCGCGGCGACGCGGTTCACCACCTCGATCGCCTGCGGGAAGCTCGCCAGCGACGCCGTGCGCACGATCGTCACGTCCGAGCGGTGCCAGTCGGTGAAGCTTCGGAGGGCTTCGTCGGCCTGCGAGTCGTTCATGATTTTCGCCATGTACCCAATGGTGATCCCCTCTGGGCTAGGCTGCACGGTTGCCACGGGAGTCCGGTACGCCGGGCTGAGAGGCGGGTGCCCGTAGACCCGCGACCGTTCGCACCTGAATCCGGATCATGCCGGCGCAGGGAGGCCCGTTCTCCTGCCGCCGGCCAGTGCAGGAGGACAGCAGATGAATCCGCGGACCGCACGCTCGGCGTTGGCGGTGGCCACGGTCACCGTGCTGGCGAGTGCCTGCTCGTTGTCCGGCGGCTCGGGCGGCGACGCCCAGCAGACCCCCGAGGTCACGCTCGTCACGCACGACTCGTTCGTCGCGCCCCAGGACGTGCTCGACGCCTTCCAGCGCCAGTCCGGCCTCAAGCTGAAGGTCGTCAAATACGGCGATGCCGGCGAGCTGACCAACAAGCTGGTGCTCACGAAGGCGAACCCGATCGGCGACGTGGCGTACGGCGTCGACTCGACGTTCGCCTCCCGCGCGCTCGGCGAGGGCGTCTTCCAGCCCTACACCAGCCCGGAGGCGGACCGCGGGCCGCAGCGCTACTCCGTGGACCCCGAGCACCGGCTCTCCGCCGTGGACCTCGGCGACGTCTGCGTGAACGTCGACGCCGGCTACTTCACCGCCAAGGGCATCCCGGAGCCGAAGACCTACGACGACCTGGCCGACCCGAAGTACAAGGACCTGACCGTGGCCGAGGACCCGGCCACCGCGTCGCCCGGCCTGGCGTTCCTGCTGGGGACCATCGCGAAGTTCGGCGAGCAGGGCTGGCAGGGGTACTGGACCAAGCTGAGGGCCAACGGCCTGAAGGTCGACAGCGGCTGGGAAGAGGCCTATACCAAGGACTTCTCCGGTTCGTCGGGCAAGGGCCCGCGGCCGATCGTCGTCTCGTACGCCTCCTCGCCCGCCGCCGAGGTGGGCCAAGACGGCAAGCCGCGCACGAAGGCGCTGCTCGGCACCTGTTACCGCCAAGTCGAGTACGCGGGTGTGCTGACCGGGAGCAAGAACCTGCCGCAGGCGCAGAAGGTGGTCGACTTCCTGCTGTCGCAGCAGTTCCAGACCACGGTGCCGGCGAACATGTACGTCTACCCGGCGCGCCAGGGCGTCGACCTGCCCGCGGCCTGGGCGCAGGTGGCGCCGCTGCCCTCGAACCCGGCCACGCTGCCCGCCGACCAGGTGCAGGCCGGCCGTGAGAAGTGGATCGGTGCATGGCGCTCGCTCATGGGGGCCTGACCCCGGCGCGCACCCTCCGCACGGCCGGGCTCGCGCTGCTCGGGCTGCTGCCCGTCGCGTTCCTGGTGGTGTTCTTCGCGTGGCCGGTGGTGGCGATCGTCGGCCGCGGCTTCTCCGCGGGCGGCGTCGACACCGTGCTCGCCGACCCGCAGACGTGGCGGCTCGCCGGGTTCACCCTGGCCAGCGCGGCGGCGTCCACAGTGGTCGCGCTGCTGGCCGGCCTGCCGGTCGCGTACCTGCTCGCGCGCGTGCGGCTGCCCGGCGTCGGGCTCGCGCGCACGCTGGTGCTGGTGCCTTTTGTGCTGCCGACGGTGGTCGTCGGCCTCGCATTCCGCGCCATCTGGCCGGACGGTGGCGTGCTGCCGCTGGTGCTGGCCAACGCGTTCTTCAACGTCGCCGTGGTCGCGCGGACCGTCGCCGGGCTGTGGTCGCACCTCGATCCGCGCGCGACGGAGGCGGCCAGGGCACTGGGGGCATCGCCGTGGCGGGCGTTCCGCACGGTGACGCTGCCCGCGCTCGGGCCGGCTGTCGCGTCCGCGGCCGCGGTGGTGTTCTTGTTCTGCGCCACCAGTTTCGGCGTGGTCCTGATCCTCGGCGGCGGGCAGTACCGCACGCTCGAGACCGAGATCTACCTGCGCACGGTCGACCTGCTGGACCTTTCGGGCGCGGCCGCGCTCTCGCTGATCCAGTTCGCGGCCGTGCTGGCGGCGCTGGCGCTCGGCGCGATGGCGCGGCGGCGCCGGGAGAACGCCGTCCGGCTGCGGTCCGCGCTGGTCACGGCCCGCCGGCCGCGCGGAGGGGAGTGGTGGACGGTCGGGGCTGCCGTCGTCGTGCTGGCGCTGCTGATGACGCCGATCGTCGCGCTGCTGGTCGAGTCGGTTTCCGGCGAGACCGGCTGGAGCCTGGCCGGGTACCGCGCGCTGTCCGGCACCGGCGCGAACGACGCGTTGCAGGTTTCCGGTTGGACGGCGGCGAAGAACTCGCTGGCCGCGGCCACCGACGCCACGCTGCTCGCGATGGCCGTGGGCGTGCTGGCCAGCGTGGTGCTGGTCGCGCTGCGCCGCGCGCCCGGCCGGCTCGCGCGCGGCATGGGCGAGACGATGGACGCGGCGTTGATGCTGCCGCTGGGCGTCTCCGCGGTGACGGTGGGCTTCGGCTACCTCATCACGCTCGACGCGCTGCCCGGCGACCTGCGGACGTCGCCGATGCTCGTGCCGCTCGCGCAGGCGCTGGTGATCATCCCGCTGGTGGTGCGGATGGTGCTGCCGGTGCTGCGCGCGGTGGACGTCCGGCTGCGCCAGGCCGCGTCGACGCTGGGGGCGAGCCCGGCGCGGGTGTGGCGCGAGATCGACTTACCGCTCACGGCCCGCTCGCTGGTGGCGGCGGCGGGGTTCGGCTTTGTCGTGGCGCTGGGCGAGTTCGGGGCGACGAGCTTCCTCGCGCGCCCGGACGCGCCGACGCTGCCGGTGGCCGTCGCGACGCTGATGGGGCGGCCGGGCGAGCTGAACAACCAGATGGCGTACGCCGCGTGCGCGCTGCTGATGGTGGTGACCGTGGCGGCCGTCGCGCTGATCGACCGCTTCGGCTCGGTCCGCGGGCACGGCTCGGTGGGGGAGTTCTAGTGGCACTTTCGGTACGGGACCTGACCGTCCACTATGGATCGTTCGCGGCGGTGCGCGGCGCGCGCCTTGACATCGCCGACGGCGAGGTGCTGGCACTGCTCGGCCCGTCCGGCTCGGGGAAGTCCACGCTGCTGCGCGCGATCACCGGGCTGGAGCCGTCGACTTCGGGCTCGGTGCGATGGGACGGCACCGACCTCGCGCCGGTCCCGGTGCACCGGCGTGGCTTCGGCCTGGTGTTCCAGGACGGCCAGCTCTTCCCGCACCGCGACGTCGCCGCCAACATCGCGTTCGGGCTGCGGATGCACGGCGTCCCACGGCGCGAGCACGCCGCGCGCGTGAGGGCGCTGCTGGAACTGGTCGGGCTCACCGGCTTCGAACGGCGGCGCGTGACGGAGCTGTCCGGCGGCCAGGCCCAGCGTGTCGCGCTCGCCCGCGCGCTGGCGCCGGAGCCGCGGCTGCTCCTGCTCGATGAGCCGCTGTCCGGATTGGACGCGGGCCTGCGTGAGCAGCTCGCCATCGACCTGGCGGAGCTGTTGCGGCGCAACAAGATCACCGCACTTCTGGTGACGCACGACCAGGAGGAGGCGTTCACGCTCGCCGACCGCGTCGCCGTGCTCGACACCGGGGAGATCCGTCAGGAGGGCGCGGTCCGGTCCGTGTGGCAACAGCCGGTGGACGACGGCGTGGCGCGGTTCCTGGGCGTGACCTCGTTCGCCGACGGCGTCGCGGAAGGTGGGATGGTGCGCACGCCGCTCGGTGACGTCGCACTCGCCTCGATCCCGGACGGACCGGTGCGGCTGGGTTTGCGGCCGCATGCATTGCGTGTCGCCGAAACGGGCATCGAGGGCGAGGTGACGGCCGCCGTCCACCGCCGCGAGCACGTGCGGCTGGTGGTTTCCGTTGGCGAGTCCACTGTGGACGCCGTCGCGCCGGTGGCGGCGGACCTGCGCGCGGGCGATCCCGTCCGGCTCACTCTGGACCCGGACGGGATCGCCGTTGTCGGCTGAGCGCTGAGTACTCAGCCGTCGCGCGTGGTGACGCGGGCGTACGCGATCGAGAGGCCCACCACGATGTAGCAGACCGCGCGCAGGGCGCCTTCGCCCAGCATCGTGGACGACATCGGATCCTGGAGCACCTCGGCCGGGGCCAGTGTCCAGTTCTGCGTGAGCAGGAACGGGTGCAGCCAGTTCAGCGAGGTCAGGAAGCCGAGGATGGTGAACACGATGTTCCCGGCCAGCACCGAAGCCACGACGAGCATCGGGTGCTCGGTGAAGCTGGACACGGCCAGCGCCACCGCGCCCACTGCCCACAGCTGCAGCACGATCCAGGCGGCCGCCAGCAGGATCCGGCCTAGTGCGTCCACAAGGGACAGTGTGGTGCCGGACAGGGTGAACAGCCCGCCGGTGCCGTTGATGATCAGCCCGGTGATCACACCGGTCACGCACATGGCCAGTACTGCGACGACCGAGACCGTCGCGACGCCGAAGGCCTTGACGGCCAGCAGCCGGCCCCGGCTGACCGGGGCGATCAGCCAGCCTCGCAACGTGCCGTGGGCGGCTTCGCCGGCGATGGCGTCCGCGCCGGCCATGGCCGAGGCCAGTGGCAGGAGCAGCGTCAGCGTCATCACCATCGCGGCGATGGGCAGGACCAGCGCGTTGTTGACTGCGGCCCCCACCAGTGCGGCGCCGCTGTCGCTCGGGCCGCTGCTCACGTCGCCCTGGTTCACCAGCGTGAGCCCGACGCCGATCACGATCGGGATCAGCGCCAGCAGCCCGAGCACGGCCAGCGTGCGCGGCCGCCGGAAGATCCAGCGCAGCTCGGCCGCGACCAGCCTGGGCAACGGCACCGTGTCGTGGCCGAGGCGCGGCGCGGGAGCCGCGAGTGCCTGCGTGGTCATGCGTCCCCCTCGGAATCGGCTGGAGCGGAAGAATCGGCCGCCGGAGCGCCTTCGGTGAGCCGGGCGAACAGGTCCTCCAGGCCCGTGCGCGCTCGCGTGGCCTCGTGGACCGCGACCCCCGCGCCCACGAGCACCTCCAGCACCCGGGGCGCGGCCGTCGCGGTGAGGTCCGCGCGGACCCCGTCCGGCGTCAGCCGAGCACCGATCCGGTTGTCCCGCAACGTCTCCACTGCGAGCTCGGCGTCGGGCGTGCGCACGAGCAGCGCCGCGTTCCCCGACTCCAGCAGCTCGGCCAGCTCCCCCTGCGCGACGACGTTGCCGGACTGGAGCACCGCGACGTGCGTGCACGTCGCCTCGACCTCGGCGAGCAGGTGCGAAGAGACGAGCACCGTGACGCCGTCGGCGTGCAGTTCGGCCACGATCCTGCGGATCTCCCTGGTACCAGCAGGGTCGAGGCCGTTCGTGGGCTCGTCGAGCACGATCATCTTCCGCGGCACGAGCAACGCCCCCGCGAGCCCCAGCCGCTGCTTCATACCGAGCGAATAGCCCTTGTACCGGCGCCGCGAGGCATCGGTGAGGCCGACGCGCTCCAGCGCCGTGTCGACCGCGGCCGGGATGCCCGCCGAGGTCAGCCGCGGCTCGGCCGCCGCGAACCGGATCAGGTTGTCCCGCCCGGAAAGGAACGGGTGGAAGCCCGGCCCCTCGACGAGCGCGCCGACGTCGGGCAGCGCGTGGGCCGCGCCGTCCGGCATCCGCCGGCCGAGCAGCTCCACCTCGCCCTCGGTGGGGCGCACCAGCCCGAGCAGCATCCGGATCGTGGTGGTCTTGCCCGAGCCGTTCGGGCCGAGCATGCCGAGCACCGCGCCTTCGGGCACGTCGAGGTCGACGTGGTCCACGGCGACCGTGCCGCGGTAGACCTTGCGCAGGCCTCGCGTCCGCGCGGCGAGCGGGACCGCCGGGGCGGACGCCTCCTGAGAGGTGTCCGCCCCGGTTTCAAGCGAGCTGGTCGCTGTGTCCGTCACCTGGTGGCCAGCGCTTCGTAAAGGACCTGCTCCGGCACCGCACCGGCGGCGAACCGGCCGTCGTCGGTCAGCACCGCGCCGCCCACCTTGGTGGTGAACAGGTAGCCGCTGCCCCAGGTGCCGCTGACGCGCTTGGCGACCCGGCTGAGCAGCTTCTGCGGGTCCATGCCCCGGCCTTCGGCCGAACCGGACGACTGCTGCTTCGGCGCGAGCGCGTCGGCCGGCAGCTTGCCCGTGACCACGGTGTCCCAGCCGTCGCCGACGACCTTGGTGGCCTGCTGGGCCTGCTCGGCCTCAGCCTTGGTCTTGTCGTCGACCTTGGCCGTCTTCTCGGTCACCTTCGCGCCCTGCGGCGGGGTGAAGGCGAACTCGCTCGCCGCCTGCGGCGTGAACTGGATGTCCGAGAACGCCAGCTCCAGCGCCGGGGTGGTGGTTCCGTTGCTCAGCACCGAAACCCGCAGCGGCATCCGGGTCTGCGAGTCGACCGCGACGCGGATCTCGCGCAGCAGCGTGCGCTCGGTCGGCTTCGGGGTCAGCACCAGCTCGTAGGCCGGGCGGTTGGCCACCGTGGCCGTGCCGTCGACGGACACGGTGCTGGTCTCGCGGACCTTCGCCAGCAGCTGTGGGGCCGCCGTGGCCGGGTCCGTCATCTTCGATGCGTCCGCGCCCGCACCGGGCTTCGCGGCGACATTCGCCGGGATCGTCGTCTTCGTGGCGGTGTTCTTCTGCGAGTTGTAGTCCCAGACGGTGGTGCCGTCGTGGATGATCGTCTCCTGCGAGCTGCCCTGCGTGAGCGAGACCTTCGACTTGCCCGCACCGTCGCTGAAGACGTGCGCGGAGTCGACGTTCAGCGCGCTTGCCCCCGGGATCGCGTTCCCCAGGCTCGGCAGCCCGAGGTTGTTGCTCACGCTCACTGCTCCGTCGAAGGCCCCCGGCTTCGCGGTCATCACGGACTGGACCAGGTTTTCGGCGCTGACCTGCGGCAGCTTCGGCGCGGCCCCGGCCGAGGCCGGCATGGCCACGACCACGAGGCCCCCGACGCCGAGCGCGGTGCCGACGACTGCGGCGGTGATCGCTTTCTTCTTCGGATCCATGGTGTCTCTCCCTGTGTTTCCGGACCCCAGTGTGCCCGGCTCCCGGCTCAGAGGTTTCCCTGCCGAGACTGAGATACCCCTGAATGCTCGGCCGTCGCGGCTGAGATCGCGCTGAGAGCTCGCGCAGGAGCAGCGGAAACCGGTCATGATGAGGCCCGTGAACCCTCGAGTGCTGGTGGTGGACGACGAGCCCGGCGTGCGGAAGGCACTTCAGCGCGGGCTGCGCGCGGAGGGCATGGACGTGGTCACGGCCGCCGACGGGCCGACCGGGCTGCAACTCGCGCGCACCGGCACGTTCGACGTGGTGCTGCTCGACATCATGCTGCCCGGCCTGTCCGGCTACCGCGTGCTGGAACGGCTGCGCGCGGAGAACGTGATCACCCCCGTGCTGCTCGTTTCGGCCAAGGACGGCGAGGTCGACCAGGCCGACGGCCTCGACCTCGGCGCCGACGGCTACCTGGTGAAGCCGTTCTCCTTCGTCGTGCTGGTCGCGCAGGTGCGCGCGACGCTGCGGCGCGCCGGGCCGGACGCCTCGCGCGGCGCGTTGAAGCTCGGCGCGCTGGAGGTCGACCGGGCGTTGCGGCAGGTGCGCTGGGACGGCGCCGAGGTGCCGCTCAGCCCGCGGGAGTTCGCGCTGCTGGAGGTGCTCGTCGGCCGGGCCGGCACGGTGGTGACGAAGGACGAGCTGCTGCGCGCGGTGTGGGGTGAGGAGCAGGCCGTGACGCGCAACCTGGTGGAGGTCTACGTCGGCTACGTGCGGCGCAAGCTCGACGCCGTGGGCG
The DNA here is from genome assembly GCA_036502365.1 of Amycolatopsis sp. Classification (GTDB taxonomy): domain Bacteria; phylum Actinomycetota; class Actinomycetes; order Mycobacteriales; family Pseudonocardiaceae; genus Amycolatopsis. The sequence goes on along the minus strand of DASXYS010000212.1, from coordinate 6,244 downwards.
CGGGTTCGCTGCTGCGGACCGTCCGGGGGCACGGCTACCTGGCTTCGGACGCGCAGCTGGACGAGGTTTTGTGATCGGCTCGCTGTCCTGGTGGCGCGGCCGCTCGCTTCAGGTGCGAATCACGGTGCTCGCCACCACGATCACCCTGGCCTGCCTGCTCGGGCTGGCCACGCTGGCGGCCAACCGGCTGGAACCGCTGCTGGTGGACTCCGTCGACCACGAGCTGACCGCCGCGCTCGGCCCGGCGACGGCGGAGGTTTCGGCCGGGCAGCCGCTGACCGCGCGGGACCCGGTCACCGTGCGGGTGCTGGACATCGCGGGCGGCTCCCTCGACGGCCGTGCGGCGCCGACGCTGGACTCCGCGCAGCTCATGCAGCTCAAGGCCGGATTGCCCGTGCAGACCGGCAGTTCGCGCTGGCGCGGCCAGGTCGTCACCGTGCCGGACGGCGCGCAGCGGCTGGTGCTCGCGGGCGCCGGGCTGGTCGGCTTCGCCGCGGCGGTGGAGTACGGCGGGATCTGGCTGGTGGTCGTCGCGCTGGTGGGCGCGGCGGTGGCGGGGATCGCGACGTGGCTGGTGGTGCGGTTCGCGCTGCGGCCGGTGGCGCGGATGCGCGGGCTGGTGCGGGCGCTGCCGCCGGGCTCGCGGCTGCCGCTGCCGACGTCGCACGACGAGCTGCGTGCGCTGGCGCAGGAGTTCAACGCGCTGCTCGTCCGGCAGGAAGAGGTGAGCGACCGGCTGCGCCGCTTCACCGGCGACGCCGCGCACGAGCTGCGTTCGCCGGTCGCGTCGATCCGGGTGCAGGCCGAGGTCGCCGTCACGAACCCGGATCCGGAGCTGGCGCAGGAGACGCTTTCGGACATTCTTACCGAGGCCGAACGGCTCTCGTCCCTTTTGGACGGTCTGCTGGCGCTGGCCCGCTCGGACGCCGGCGAGGTGCCGCCTGCCGAGCCGGTGGAGGTGGTGACGGAGGTCCGCGCCGCCGTCGGCCGGCTGCCCGCCGGCGCACCGGAAACCCGCGTGAGCACCGCCGTTCCGCAGGCCTGGGCTTCGGCGGCGCACGCGGAGGTGGAGCTGGTGCTGGACAACCTCCTGCGCAACGCTTCCCGTTACGCCACCGGGCAAATCGTGGTTTCGGTGCTCGCCTCGCGCGGCCTCGTGCGGGTGGTCGTGGACGACGACGGGCCGGGCATCGCGCCCGAGCACCGGGCCAAGGTCTTCGACCGCTTCTACCGCGTGTCCGACGACCGGGCGCGCGCGTCCGGCGGCACCGGCCTGGGGCTTGCGATGGTCGCCGAAGCCGTGCGACGGCGGGGCGGGCGCGTCCGCGTCGGGGAGTCCCCGGACGGCGGAGCGCGGTTCGAGGTGTCCTGGCGGGCAGCGCGCTGAACCAGGCTCGTGAGTGTTCTGTGAGTGTGTCGTTAGGCGGTTCCGGTCTGGTCCGCCAGCAGGATCGGTGCCGGTGATCGGGAATGACTCGCAAGTGTTCTGGCCGCTTCGGCAGCGAGGCGTGTCTTGGTCATGACATGTCTTCCCGGCCATCGGCGCCGACCTGCGCCGCTGGTTGGCTTGATCAGAAGCCTGTCCACGGGCCTGCCCGCGTGACTCCTCACAGAAGTGCCACTCTGCGGTCCTGCACCAGGCCGGCGTCGACGTTGTCCCACGTCCTGGAAGGAGCGTGACCACGGCATGGCTGTGCTGGCCGATGTCATCGACGCCGCAGTCGGCGCCGACACCCACCGCGACACCCACACCCTGGAGATCACCACCGCCAGCGGCATCACCCTGGCCACGATGACCATCGCCAACACCGACGAAGGCTCGGCCCAGGCGCTGGCCTGGATCCGCGAACACGCCCCCGGCCCCCGCGTGGCCGCCGCCGTGGAAGGCAGCCGCAGCTACGGCGTCGGCCTGGCCCGCGCCCTGGCCGCCACCGGCATCCAGGTCATCGAGATCGAACAACCCCGCGGCCGGGAACGCCGACGCGGCAAGTCCGACGCGATCGACGCCCACCTGGCCGTCATCCACGCCCTGCGCCTGCCCGCCGACCGGCTGCCCACCCCACGCGCCGACGGCGACCGCGAAGCACTGCGGATCCTGCTGGGCGCACGCCAGGAATTGGGCGTGACCCATCGGCGAGCGCTCAACCAATTGCGCGCGTTGCTGATCACCGGTAACGACATCGACCGCCAACTCGCCCGCACCAAACAGTTCGGCCAGGCGCGACTGGAGGCCCTCATCCACCGCGGCCCGGTCCCCGGCGAGACCCGTGAGCAGGACGTGCGCCGCACCGAGGCCACACGCCTGGCCATCCGCGTCCGCGACACCGGAGCTGATCTGGCCACCAACCGGGTCCAGTTGCTGCAGATCGTCACCGACCTGGCACCGGGACTGCTGGCCAAACTCGGTGTCGGACCCATCTCGGCCGCCCAGGCCATCGTGTCCTGGTCGCACCACGGCCGCTGCCGCACCGAAGCGGCTTTCGCCGCTCTGGCCGGCGCCAGCCCCCTGCCGGCAAGCAGCGGCCGCACCACCCGTCACCGTCTCAACCGCGGCGGCGACCGCGCACTCAACTGCGCCCTGCACAACATCGTGCTCACCCGCTGGCGCAGCTGCCCCCGCACCCGCGCCTACATCGAACGCCGCCGCAGCGAAGGCCGCTCCACCCGCGAGATCCGCCGCATCCTCAAACGCTATGTCGCCCGCGAACTGTTCCGCGCCCTCAACGCCACAGCCACGCCAGAATAACCGGGACGTCAGGCGGACCCGGGAGGACACACGGGGGCGTCTCTGAGTCCAGCGCGGCCAGCCTCGCACCCCGAACAGCCAGCTCTTCGGACAAGTCACTTCCCGGGCCCGCCACCACACCCTACCGACCCTTGACACACATAGAAGCGTCATGACGGTTAGAACCGGCCTGAACACTCACGAGTCAGGGGGTGCGGGAGACTGTCCGGATGGACGGGGTCATCGTCGGGGCCGCGCTGGTGCGCGACGGAAAGCTGCTTGCCCAGCAGCGGGCGTGGCCGCCGCACCACGCGGGGCAGTGGGAGCTGCCCGGCGGGCGCGTCGAGGAGGGCGAGACCGAGGCGTTCGCGCTGGCGCGCGAGTGCCAGGAGGAGCTGGACGTCGCCGTCACCATCGGGCAGCGCGTGGGCGCCGAAGTGCCGCTGCCCGGCGGCAAGGTGCTGCGGGTGTACACCGCCGCGCTGATCTCGCCGGGGGAAGAGCCGCGTGCCGTCGAGCACACCGCGCTGCGCTGGGTCGGCCCCGAAGACCTCGACGACGTCGACTGGCTGCCCGCCGACCGCGGCCTGATCCCGGACCTGCGCGCGCTGCTCGTCTGAAGCGTCCAGGATGACGCTTTCGCCTGCCGCACAAGCGAAAGCGCCATCCTTCGATCGGACACGGCCCTTCAGCCGGCGCCGATCAGCCGCAGCGCCGCCGAAACGCGGTGCGCGCCCCGGTCGGACGCCCGCGCGGCACCGGCCTTGCGCACCCGTTCCAGCTCCGCGACGTCGCCGAGTAGCGCTTTCGTGCGCTCCCGGATCGGCCGCAGCTCCTCGATCACGGCGTCGGCGACAGCGTCCTTGAGCACGCCGTAGGACGGGTACTCGTCGGCCAGCGCGGTGGGATCACCGCCGGTGCACGCGGCGAGCACCTCCAGCAGGTTCGCGATCCCCGGCCGGGTTTCCGGCGCGTACGCGGGCACGGAGCCGCCGTCGGTGCGCGCGCGGCGGATCTTGCGGCGCACCTGGTCCGGCTCGTCGAGGACGAACACCACCCCCGCCGAGTCGTGCGCGGACTTCGACATCTTCCTGGTCGGGTCAGCGAAGTCCTTGACCCGCGCGCCCGTCAGAGGAAGCACAGCCGTCGGGACGGTGAACACTTCGCCGTACGTGGTGTTGAACCGCTTCGCCAGCGTCCGCGCCAGCTCCACGTGCTGCCGCTGGTCCTCGCCGACCGGCACCTCGTCGGCGCCCTGGAGCAGGATGTCGGCGGCCATCAGCACCGGGTAGGTCAGCAGGCTGAGCCGGACGCCGGCCTGGCCGCCGGGCTTCCCGTCCGCTTCACCGCGGGCCGACTTCTCCTTGAACTGGATCATCCGTGCGGCCTCGCCATAAGCGCAGGTGCACTCGAGCACCCAGGTCAGCGCGCCCAGGTCCTTGGCGATGTCGGACTGCACGAACACGCGCTCCGGCGGAATGCCCGAGGCCACCAGCACCGCGAGCTGCTCGGTCGCGAGCGAGCGGAGCCGCGCCGGGTTGTGCTGGGTCGTCATGGCGTGCAGATCCGAGACGAAGTACAGGTCGTCGGGCCCGCCTTCGGCCGCCCAGCGGCGCATCGCGCCGAGGTGGTTGCCGAGCTGGGTGTGGCCGGACGGGGTGATGCCGGACAGCTGGACCATGGGTCTTTCCTCTCCCTGGATGTGCCCCGGGAGGAGACCCGCAGAAAGCGAGAAGGCCGCCCACCGGGGCGGCCTTCGCTGGTTGTCAGCGCAGAACTGGTTCGTCAGCGCAGAACACGGGGGCCGCCGAGGGCGGCCACCACTGGTTGTTCGGCGCGAGCATGGGTCACAGTCTAGGGCACATCCGGATGCCGTGGGGCGGTCCCGGGGCTACCGTCGGGGCATGTTCGTCGTGCTGCTCAACTACACCGCTCCCATCGAGGAGATCGACTACGTGCTGCCGGACCACGCGCAGTGGCTCGCGAAGCAGTACGAACAGGGTCACTTCCTCGCTTCGGGCCGCCGGAACCCGCGGATCGGCGGCGTGATCATCACCCGCCCGATGGCCAGGGGGAAACTCGACGCGATCCTGGCGACCGACCCCTTCTCGGTGCAGCACCTCGCGCAGTACGAGGTGATCGAGTTCTCCCCGACGAAGACGGCGCCGGAGCTGCGGCTGGTCAACGAGGCCGTCCCGCACTGACCTCCGTGGCCGGTTCGGCGACGGTGTGAGCAGGCTCGCACTGTCGCCGCCGACACTGTGGCCGCAAGCCGGGGGCGAGCACGCGGTGCGAAAACCGGCTCAGGCGGCCTCGGCCAGGGCGTTCTTGGCTTTTTTCAACGCCAGCACCGGGCACTTCTTGCAGCGCGGCTTCGACTGGCAGCACTTCTTCTTGACCTTGCCGGCCTTCATCAGCTTTCGCACGACCGCTCGTGGGTCGGCGGGCTGTTTCTTGCCCACAAAGGCTCCCTTGTCGCCGGTGACGTCCGGGTTTCCAGCTTAGGTGAGCCTAACCGATCCGGGGGCGTGGCGGTACTCACAGTTCGGCGGGAGGTATGATTGTCGGGTCCGCGTGTGGCCAAAGCCGGCCATGCTGCTCGGGGACGTGCTCGCACGCACGGATTCCGCCCGCGACGCGGCCGCCCACCCGCCTTTGAAGTTCAGGAGTCTTCGCGTGCCCGCAGCCAGCGCCACCGCCGTCGAACCCGGCCGCGCGTCCGGCAAGACCCGGCCCGACCTGCGCAACGTCGCCATCGTCGCACACGTCGACCATGGCAAGACGACCCTGGTCGACGCCATGCTCCGGCAGTCCGGCGCCTTCGCCGAACGCGCCGAGATGGTCGACCGCGTGATGGACTCCGGTGAGCTCGAACGCGAAAAGGGCATCACCATCCTGGCCAAGAACACCTCGATCCACCGCCAGACGCCCGAGGGCCAGGTGACCATCAACGTCATCGACACCCCCGGCCACGCCGACTTCGGCGGCGAGGTCGAGCGCACGCTCCAGATGGCCGACGGCTGCCTGCTGCTGGTCGATTCGTTCGAGGGGCCGATGCCGCAGACGAAGTTCGTCATGCGCAAGGCGTTCGCCAACCATCTGCGGCCGATCGTCGTCATCAACAAGATCGACCGGCCAGACGCCCGCCCCGAGGAGGTGCTCAACGAGGTCTTCGACACCTTCGTCGAGCTCGACGCCGACGCCGAGCAGCTCGACTTCCCCTACATCTTCGCCTCCGGCCGCGGCGGCTTCGCCTCGCACGACTCGCACGCCACCTCGGGCGACATCAAGCCGCTGCTCGACCTGCTGATCGAGAAAGTTCCTGGCCCCGAGGTCGACCCCGACGGCCCGCTCCAGATGCTCTGCACGACGCTCGACTTCTCCGAGTACGTCGGCCGGATCGCCATCGGCCGGATCGTCTCCGGGCGGATCAAGCGCGGCCAGAAGGCGGCGCTGATCAAGGCGGGGAACATCAACGTCTCCGGCTCGGTCGAGAACCTCCTGGTCTTCGACAAGCTC
>DASXYS010000211.1:0-33362 GCA_036502365.1 Amycolatopsis sp. | reverse complement strand
CCCGCCGTCGTCGGGCTCGGGGTCCTCGCGGGGCAGGCCGGGCGAGGTGTGCGGGGCGAAGACGGCTTGCGCGCGCAACGCGTCGGCCAGCAGTCGCTCCGGGTCCTTCGGCTCGGTCATCCCGCTCGTCTTCCCCTGTGTCGTGGCTGGATCGTTACGTGCTCAAGGTAGCCCGGCCGACCTCGGCGACCCATTCGCCCCGGCGGAGCACCTTCACCGGGCGCAGGTCGTCGTCCATCACAACCACGTCGGCCGCCAGGCCGGGGCGCAGCGAGCCGGTGCGGTCCGCGACGCCGAGCAGCTCGGCGGGACGTCCGGAGGTCGCCCGGACGGCGTCAAGGACACCGAGTTTCGCACCCTTCACGAGGTTGCGGAAGGCGTTGTCCATCGTCAAGGTGCTGCCGGCCAGCGAGCCGTTGTCGGCGAGGGTGGCGACGCCGTCGTGGACGTCGACTTCCAGCCGGCCCAGCGTGTAGCGGCCGTCGGCGGCGTCGGTGGCCGACATGGCGTCGGTGATCAGCACCGTGCGGCCGCGGCCGGCGTGCGAAGCGGCCAGCCGCACCACTGTCGGGTGCAGGTGGACGAGGTCGCAGATCAGCTCGACCGTCACGCGCTCGTCGTCCAGCAGCACACCCACCGGGCCTGGCTCGCGGTGGTGCAGCGGGCGCATGCCGTTGAACAGGTGCGTGGCCACGGTGGCGCCCGCGTCGATGGCCGGGACCAGCTGCTCGGCGACGCCGTCCGTGTGCCCGATCGCCGCGGTCACGCCCGATTCCGCGAGCTGCCGGACGGCCTTGACGCCGCCGTTCAGCTCCGGCGCGAGCGTGACCATGCGGATCGCGCCGTGGCCCGCGCGCAGCAGCTTCTCCACCGTGCCGGTGTCCGGTTCGAGCAGGGTGTTCGGGTCGTGCGCGCCGCAGCGGGCGCGCGAGATGAACGGGCCCTCCAGGTGGATGCCGGCCAGCTCGCCGTCCTGCACCAGCTCGCGCAGGGCCGCGATCTGCTCGGTCAGCAGGTCGACGGGGTCGGACACCAGGCTGGCCAGCGTGGTGGTGGTGCCGTGCCGCCGGTGCGCTCGCACCGCGGTGAGCATCTCGTCCGGGTCCAGCGTGGAGAACGAGCCGCCGCCACCACCGTGGCAATGCGTGTCGATGAACCCGGGGACGACCAGCGCCCCGCCCACGTCGACGCGCTGGAGTTCGGGGCCCCCGGGCGGCGTGCCCGTGCCCACTGCGGCGATCCGCCCGTCGGCGACGGACAACCAGCCGTCGTCGAGTACGCGGTCCGGGGCGGCGACCCGGCCGCCCGTGATGACGAAGTCTGCGGCGTGCTTCACGTCGCCCAGCATATATTGGTCTGGACCAAGTGTGGCTACGCTACTCAGTGATGGGATTGCTCCACCCGGGTCACTTCTGGGTCTGCATGGCCTTCTGCAGCGCCTCCAGGGCGCGGCTGGCGGTCGATTTGACCGTGCCCTTGGAGATGCCGGCGGCCTCGGAGATCTCGGCCTCGCTCAGTCCGCCGTAGTACCGCAGCACCAGCACCTCACGCTGACGCGGCGGCAGCTTCGAAAGTGCGCTGACCACGGCCTGGTGCTCGCTGGACAGCATGGCGAGGCTCTCCGCGGACCGTGCGTTCACCGCGTGCGGCGGCACGTACTCACGCGCCGTCTTGCGCCGGCGCAGCACGCTGCGCGACCCGTTGACCACGGCGGTGCGGAGGTAGCCGACGGCCGCGGCCGCGTCGCGCAACCGGCCCCAGTTCCGGTGCAGCCCGGTGAAGGCCTCCTGCACGACGTCCTCGGCCGTGGCCGGCTCGTCGACCAGCAGGATCGCCAGCCGGACCAGCCGCATCCGGTGCTGGCGGTACAGGTCCTCCAGGTTCAGCGGCGCGGCCGGCGGCTGCACCGCGACCGGTCCGTCGATGGTCCGCAGGTGGCCGAGGGTCGCCTCGACGCTGCGTTCCGCGTTGCCCTCCAGCATGAACCCCTGCCTGTCCTCGACCCCGCCGAATCCGTGCCGGTCGTCCCGGACGGGATCAGGCACGGTGTCCCGCGCCGGCGGCCTGGTCACGGTGTTCACAGCGTTCACACAGCCACTGACGCACGCCTAGCGTATCGGGTTGCCCCCCACCCGCCACCGTTCGGATGCTGAGACCGCCGCGGTGGTGACAGGTAGCGTCGGGACGGTCACCGCCGCACTAGCCCGGGAGATCCACATGGCCTGGTACCTCGTCGAAATCCGTTACGTACAGGAGAAGCTGGCCGAGGTCCGGCCCCGTCACCGCGAGTACCTGTCCGGCCACGCCGCCGAGGGCCGGGTCGCGGTCGCGGGCCCGCTCGGCGACGGCACCGGCGGCCTCACGCTCTGGCAGGCCGAGGACGAGGCCGCGCTCACCGAACTGATCAACACCGACCCGTACTACCTCGAGGGCGTGATCGCCGAGCGTTCGGTGCGCGAGTTCAACCCCGTGCTCGGGGCCTGGCTGCCGCAGGGCTCGTGAGTGTTTATGCCGGTTAGAACCGGCATAAACACTCACGAGTCAGTCACAGCTCCAGGACGGCGGGTCCGCGGTCCACGCAGATCCGCACCGATCCGCCGTCCGGGGTGGACACCGCGCAGGTGCCGCAGAAGCCTTGGCGACACGAGTAAGGCACGTCCGGCAGCCGGTCCCGCACCACGTCCAGGGTCGAGCGGTCCGCGGGCACGTCCAGCGTCACGCCGGTCCGCCGCAGCCGCACCCGGTACGGCTGCCCGCCGACGATCGGCGGCGTCGAGAACCGCTCGAAGTACACCGCCGCGGCGCCAGTGAGCGCCAGGTCCACACGCACGCCGGTGATCATCGGCACCGGCCCGCAGCAGTACACCGAGGCGCCGTCCGGCACGCCTTCCAGCAGTTCCGCACCCGAGGCGGGGATCCCGTACTCCGTGTCCGGCCGGATCCACACGCGATCCCCCGGCAGGTCCGCCAGCTCGTCGAGGAACGGCATCGACGCGCGGTTCCGTCCGGTGTAGACCAGCCGCCAGCCGGCGCCGCTCGCGGCCGCGCGGCGCACCATGGGCAGGATCGGCGTGATCCCGATGCCGCCGGCCACAAAGAGATAGTCCGGCGCCGCGACGAACGGGAAAGCGTTACGCGGCCCGCGCACCACCACCTTCGTGCCCGGCCGCAGCGAGTGCGCCTCCGTCGAAGCCGTCCCGATCCGTCGCACTGCCACGCGGTAGTACGACGGATCGTCGGGGTCGCCGCACAGCGAGTACTGACGTAGCCGGCCCGAAGGCAGGAGCAGGTCCAGGTGCGCGCCCGGCCGCCAGCCCGGCAGCGGCCCGCCGGCCGGGTGCGCCAGCCGCAGGCTGACCACGCCGTCGGCCTCTTCGCGCACGGCCTCCACCAGCAGTTCCAGGTTCCGATCGACCTCGCGCACGGGCGGGCGGCTGCGCCCGGATCGGTCGGCGAGCCTGCGGTAGGCCGCGGTCACCCCGATCAGCGTGGACATCAGCCGGTCGCGCCGCCCGCTGCCGTCGAGCCTCGCCGGGAAGTCGGGCGTGCTCACTTCGGCGCGTCGGCCGCCTGCGCCGCGGGCGAGCCGGCGAGGTACGCGACGGCCTGGTCGGTGTTGCCGGTTTCCGTGGGGTGGTAGGACTTCCGGAAGTACGGCCGGATCTCCCGCAGCAGATCGCGCGGGCTCGGCAGGAGCCCTTTTTTCGCCGCGTTCAGGTATCCGCGCAACGACGCCTTCCCGGGCCGGGACGGGTCGTTCGCCATCAGGAACCGCGTGCCGCGCATGAAAACCCAGAACAACGCGGGCGTCACCACGGCCATGCTCCGCACCCGTCGCGAGTAACGGCCGTCGAGGTGGCAGAACAGGTCGTACGCCACGGAACGGTGCTCGACCTCCTCCGCGCCGTGCCAGCGCAGCAGGTCGAGCATCGTCGGGTCGGAGCCCGCTTCGTCGAGCGCCTTCGCGTCGAGCACCCACTGGCCGAGGAACGCCGTGTAGTGCTCGATCGCGGCGATCAGCCCGAGCCGCTCGATCAGCCACTCCTCCGCCGAGTTTCCCGTGCGACGCGCCCGCCTGGTCCGCCCGTGCAGGTCGCGGTCGCCCAGCAGCTTGCGGAACAGCCACTCCATCTGCGCGATGTACGGCCGGACGTGCAGTCCCGCGGTTTCGAGGTGCGCCGCGGCGCCGTCGTGGGCCTCGGCGTGCATGGCCTCCTGGCCGATGAAGCCGAGCACGTCCTCCTTGAGCCGCGCGTCGCGGATCAGCGGCACGGCCTGCTTGAACACCTCGACGAACCAGCGCTCGCCCTCGGGCAAGGCGATGTGCAGGACGTTGATGGTGTGCGTGGCCTGTGGTTCGCCGGGGACCCAGTGCATCGGCAGCGCGGCCCAGTCGAACTCGACGTCACGCGCGTGCAGCACGATCTGCTCGTGGTGGATCGGCTCCGCACTCATGACGCCCGCCCGCTCAGCTCGTAGTCGCTGGGGTCGACGCGGCGGGTCTCCAGCCAGTACCGCCAGGTGAGGCCGGGCCAGATGGACCGGTTCACGCCCTTCGCGTCGAGGTACCAGCTCTTGCAGCCACCCTGCGTCCAGACGCCCTTGACCAGCTTGTCCTGGATCTCGGCCTGGAACTTCGCCTGCACGGACGGGCGCACGTCGAGCGCCGCGGCGCCGCGGGAGTCGGCCAGCCTGATCGCGTCGACCACGTACCGCGACTGCGACTCGATCATGAACACCACGGAGTTGTGGCCCAGCGCGGTGTTCGGGCCCAGCAGGAAGAACAGGTTCGGGAAGCCGGCCACGGTGATGCCCTTGTGTGTCTGGATTCCTTCCGTGGCCCAGGATTTCGCCAGGCTACGGCCCTCGGTGCCGGTGATGTCCAGGTATTCCAACGCATCCGTGACGTGGAAACCGGTACCGTAGATGATCGCGTCGACCTCGTGCTCGACGCCGGCGCCGTCGATCACGCTGTGCGCCTTGACTTCCCGCACGCCGTCGGTGTTCACCTCGACGTTGTCGCGGGCCAGCGCCGGGTAGTAGTCGTTGGACAGGAGCACGCGCTTGCAGCCCATGGTGTAGTCCGGCGTCAGCTTGCGCCGCAGCGCCCGGTCCTTGATCGCCTTGGCCATGTGCCGCTTCGCGATCTGCTGTCCGGCCTTCATGATCGCCGGGTGGCCGTTGAAGCCGATGCCCTGCGCCTCGCGGCCCCAGTAGACGAAGCCGCGGTACAGCCGCTGGGCGCCCGGGACCCGCTTGAACAGCGTCTTCGCCCAGCCGGGCATCTCGTGGTCGGGCTTCGGCATGATCCACGGCGGGGTGCGCTGGAACAGCGTCAGCTCGCCGGCGGCCGGCGCGATCCGCGGCACGAACTGGATGGCGCTCGCGCCGGTGCCGACCACGGCGACCTTCTTGCCGGTCAGGTCGAACTCGTGGTTCCACTGTGCGGAGTGCCAGGTCTGGCCCTTGAACGCCTCGATGCCGGGCAGCTTCGGGATCTGCGGGATGTGCAGGCCGCCGACGCCGGAGATCAGGAACTGGGCGGAGAACTCCTTGCCGCCCTTGGTGTTCACGGTCCAGCGGCGCTCGCCCTCGTCCCAGTGCGCGCCGGTGATCTCGACGCCGAACCGGGTCTTCTCGCGCAGCCGGTGCTTGTCCGCCACGCCCTTCAGGTACTCGAAGATCTCCGGCTGCGGCGAGAACGACCGGGACCAGTCCGGGTTCTGCTCGTAGGAGAACGAGTACATGTGCGACTGCACGTCGCAGGCGCACCCGGGGTACGAGTTGTCCCGCCAGGTGCCGCCCACTTCGTCGGCCTTCTCCAGGATGACGTAGTCCCGGATGCCGGCCTTTTCGAGCTGGATCGCCTGGCCGAGCCCGGAGAACCCGGTACCCACGATCACGACCTTGAACCGCTCGGTCATCTCCTCGGCCTCCGCTGCGCTGGGGGGATCTGCCGAAGATGACGTTACCTCAAGTAACAGTTACTTGGAAGTACAACCTACTCGCTAGTATGAACCGCCGAGCTTCGTGTGGTCCCAGGTGACCAGCTTGGTCGGCCGGAAGATCAGCCCGATTCGCTTCGGGGCCTGGCCTTCGATGAACGAGCGCAGCTGGTCGGGCACCGGGTCGCCCGGCTTGGCGCCGGCGTAGCGCTGCATCAGCGTGATCCCGATCCGCGTGACCTCGGCGGTGTCCTCGACGAGCTGGACGTCGGCCTCCATGGAGATGCCGCGCAGCTTCTCGTAGGACTCGCCGTCCTCGATCAGCACGGTCGCCTCGGGCAGTCGTTGCAGGTTCTTAGCCTTCTGCGACGTCCCGTACGTCCAGGTCGCGACCCCGCTCTCGTACGGGTAGTACCAGAGCGGCGCGAGATGTGGACGGCCGTTCGGCCCGATCGAGGCGACGTTGATGACCTTCTGCTGGTCGAAGTACTCGTGGACCTCGTCCTCGGTCATCCTGATCTGGTCACGACGCGACACGGGCGGCCTCCCGGGAAGTAGTTGTCAGTGCGTCAACCATCCTCCGGACGGTTACGCGTGTCGAGCGCGAGCTAGCGCTTGGTCGCAGCCCGGCCGCCGTGGCCGGTGACCGCCGATTCGAACGCGCCGCGCTCCTTGATGTCGGCCAGCGCGGCCTTGTCCGCGGCCGGCACCCGGGACCGCGAGCCGAGTTCGATGATCGGCGGGAGGAACGCGCGCAGCAGCTTGAGCCCGCCGACCCAGCGCGGTACGTGGACCGTCCTGGCGCGCTTGAGGATCCCGGCCTCGAGGTCGTCCAGCGCCACGTCCAGCGGGTAGGTCTTGCCGATCAGCCCGGGCATCGACGAGCGGAGCTTGCCGAACACCGGGTGCTCGTCCGCGCTCTCGACCAGGTCGGTGCGGATCCATGTGGGGTGCGCGACGCCGACCTTCACGCCCAGGTGCGCGACCTCCGCGCGGAGGCTGTTGGAGAACGCCTCGACGCCGGCCTTCGCGGCGGCGTAGTTCGCCATGCCGGGCGCGTGCGTGATCGCGGCGAGCGAGGAGATGGCGAGCAGGTAGCCCTTGCTCTCGATGACGTGCGGCAGCGTGACGCGGAAGGTCCGCCAGACGCCCAGCAGGTCGACCTCGATCACCTTCTCGAACGCGGCGGGGTCCACCGACCGCACGAAGCCGGCCGTGGCGATCCCGGCGTTGGCGATCACGATGTCGATCCGGCCGAAGTGCCCGACCACGCCGGCGGTGGCTTTTTCGAGGGCGTCCCAGCTGGTGACGTCGGCCTCCCAGGCGTGCGCGCTCGGCCCGATCTTCGCGGCCACCTTCGCCTGCTCCTCGGCCTCCAGGCCCACCAGCGCGACCTTGGCGCCGCGGGCCGCCAGCCGCTCGGCGAGCCCGGCCCCGATGCCCCGAGCCGCCCCGGTGATCAGCACGACCTTGCCGTCGACCCCGGTGTTCCTGAGCAGTGCCACGGTGCCCTCCTTGGCCTCGTTTCCGCCTCTGGAGGGCACCGTAGCTCACCCTACCCCGAGTAAGCTACTGCAAAGTAGGTTCTGTTGGGTGGCCGGATCAGCTCGCGGAGGCCTCGCTCAGCGCGGCGATTTCACCGGTCGACAGCTCCAGCGAGACCGACGCGACCAGGTCCTTCAGCTGCTCGGTGTTCCGCGCGCTCGCGATCGGCGCGGCGATCGTCGGCTGCGAGCGCAGCCACGCCAGCGACACCGCGGCCACCGACGTCCGGCGCGCCGCGGCGACCTCGTCGAGGGCGGCCAGCACGCGCTCGCCGCGGTCGTCGAGGTACTTCAGGGCCCGCGGCGCGCGAGGCGAGTCTCCGGGCTCGTCCTTCGAGCGGTACTTACCGGTGAGGAAGCCGAGGGCGAGCGCGAAGTACGGCAGCGTCGAGAGACCCTCGCGCTGGACGAGCGGCGCGAGCTCCTTCTCGTAGTCCCGCTCCACGAGGTTGTAGTGCGGCTGCAGCGCGACGTACCGCGCGAGGCCTTCACGGTCCGAAATGGACAGTGCCTCGGCGAGTCGGGCCGGCCCGTAGTTCGAGGCCCCGAGGTAGCGCACCTTTCCGGCGCGCACGAGGGCGTCGAACGCCGTGAGGGTTTCCTCGAGCGGGGTGTCCTGATCGTCCTCGTGCGCGTAGTAGAGGTCGATGTGGTCGGTTTGCAGGCGCCGCAGGGAATCCTCCGCCGCGGCGGCGATGTTCTTCGCGGACAGGCCGGGCCGCGCGGCGGATTTGGCGACCTTCGTCGCGATCACCAGGTCGTCGCGGCGGCCGCGCTTGGCCAGCCAGGTGCCGATGAAGCGCTCGGAACCGCCGTCCTGGCCGTACAAGTCGGCGGTGTCGAGGAAGTTGCCGCCGGCCGCGGCGTAGGCGTCGAGTACCGCGTGCGAGGCCGGCTCGTCGGCGGTGGTGTTGAAGACGTTGCAGCCGAGGTTGAGGCCGTACACGTCGAGTTCGGAGCTGCCGATCTTGGTCATGCTTTCAAAAATAACTCCGATCCGGGTGTTCGGATCGGGAGGAAATCATCGCCCGCGTGCGTTTGACTGAGGCATGGCTATCGAACTGGGCAGGATCGGCATCTGGCGGGCCGCGACGCAGACGAACGGCGAGTTCGCCGCGGAGGTGGAGAAGCTCGGCTACGGCGCGCTGTGGCTCGGTGGCTCACCCGGCGGCGACCTGCAGATCGTCGAAGAGCTGCTGGACGCGACCGAGCACCTCGCCGTCGCGACGGGCATCGTCAACATCTGGGCCGACGACGCCGAAAGCATCGCCAAGGCCTTCCACCGCATCAACGACAAGCACCCGGACCGCTTCCTCCTCGGCGTCGGCGCCGGGCACCCGGAGGCGACGCAGCAGTACACCAAGCCGTACGGCGCGCTGGTCGACTACCTCGACGGGCTCGATGCGGGCGGCGTCCCGAAGGAGGCCCGCGCGCTGGCCGCGCTGGGTCCGAAGGTCGTCAAGCTGTCCGGCGACCGCACGGCGGGCGCGCACCCGTACCTGACCACGCCGGACCACACGCGCTCGGCGCGGGAGATCCTCGGCGCCGGGCCGCTGCTGGCGCCGGAGCAGAAGGTCGTCTTCGACACCGACCCCGAGCGGGCGCGCGGGGTCGGCCGGCAGACGGTGAAGTTCTACCTCAAGCTGTCGAACTACACCGCCAACCTGCGCAAACTCGGCTTCACCGACGAGGACCTCGCGGGTGAGGGCAGCGACCGCCTGGTCGACGCGCTGGCTCTGCACGGCGACGCGGCGACCATCGCCGCGGGCCTGCGGGCGCACCTCGACGCGGGTGCGGACCACGTGAACATCCAGGTGCTGGGCGAGGATCCGTGGCCCGCTTACCGGGCGCTGGCGGCCGAGCTGATCTGAATCGGTCCACCTTCTGCTTCGTTTGTGAGGTAGGACCGGTCCGCGTGACCGGTCCACCTCGTACGATGCGGCTGTACAGGCAAGCCGTCTCGAGGAGGAAACGATGCCCATCGCCACCCCCGAGGTCTACGCGGAGATGCTCGACCGGGCGAAGGCGAACGAGTACGCCTTCCCGGCCATCAACGTGACCTCGTCGGAAACCGTGAACGCCGCCATCCGCGGGTTCGCCGAGGCGGAGAGCGACGGGATCATCCAGTTCTCCACCGGCGGCGCCGAGTTCGCGTCCGGTCAGAAGGTCAAGGACATGGTCACCGGCGCCGCGGCGCTGGCGGAGTTCGCCCAGGTGGTGGCCGCGAAGTACGACGTGCACGTCGCGCTGCACACCGACCACTGCCCGAAGGACAAGCTGGACGGCTTCGTCCGCCCGCTGATCGAGATCTCGGCCGAGCGGGTCAAGAACGGCCAGAACCCGCTGTTCCAGTCGCACATGTGG
Organism: Amycolatopsis sp.; assembly: GCA_036502365.1. Classification (GTDB taxonomy): domain Bacteria; phylum Actinomycetota; class Actinomycetes; order Mycobacteriales; family Pseudonocardiaceae; genus Amycolatopsis. The sequence continues at coordinate 23,509 of DASXYS010000211.1, read as the reverse complement.
GACGGCTCCGCGATCGACCTCGACGAGAACCTCGAGATCGCGCAGGAGCTGCTGGCGAAGACCGCCGCCGCGAAGATCATCCTCGAGGTCGAGATCGGTGTCGTGGGCGGCGAGGAGGACGGCGTCGCGCACGACATCAACGAGAAGCTCTACACCGCCGAGGGCGACTTCCTGAAGACGATCGACGCGCTCGGCTCCGGCGAGCACGGCCGCTACCTGCTGGCCGCGACGTTCGGCAACGTGCACGGCGTTTACAAGCCGGGCAACGTCAAGCTGCGCCCGGACGTGCTCAAGGGCGGCCAGGAGGCGGCGTCGAAGAAGCTCGGCCTGGCGGCCGGCTCGAAGCCGTTCGAGCTCGTCTTCCACGGCGGCTCGGGCTCTCAGCCGGAGGAGATCCGCGAGGCCGTGTCGTACGGCGTGGTGAAGATGAACGTCGACACCGACACGCAGTACGCCTTCACCCGCCCGATCGCCGACCACTTCTTCAAGAACTACGACGGCGTCCTGAAGATCGACGGCGAGGTCGGCAACAAGAAGGTCTACGACCCGCGCAGCTACCTCAAGGCGGCGGAGACCGGCATGGCCAAGCGCGTCGTCGAGGCTGTCGAGGCGCTGGGCGCGGCGGGCAAGAAGCTCGGCTGACCTGGTTCTGCAGCAACAAAAACGGCCCTTCCCGGTCCCGAACCGGGGAGGGCCGTTTTCTGTTCAGCCGGGGCTACGCGCGCACCCGTCGCCCGGTCCACCACCGGGTCGCCGGGGAAGCCGCCGCCCACAGAACGAAAACGCCCACCAGAGCGACCAGCGCGGTCCAGTAAGCGACCGGCGGCGCGGACTCCGTGTGCGCGTCGCCCAGGAGCCACGGGCGGAACTGGGACTGGAGCCACAAAGCGCCGTACCCGAAGGCCGTCACCAGCAGCGCGCCGATGCCCGCCGTGGCGACGCGGTGGCCGGCGCCGACGCGGAAGGCCAGGTCCACGGCGAGGCCGACGGCCAGCAGGTAGAACGGGACCGTCGAGACCGGGAAGCCAAGGCCCAGCAGCAAAGGCCACATCACCGAGCGGTACACCACGTACGCCGCCGCCACCGCGAGCGCCGACCAGCGGCGGCCCAGCGTGTGCCGCGCCAGCGCCAGGATCAGGCCCGAAACCGCGATGCCCCACAGCGGGTACACCCACGACGGGATCGGCATCGTGAAGTGCAGGATCGCGGCGCGGTCCACCGCGTGGCCGATCTGGTTCGCGGCGAAGGACAGCAGCGTCGGCTCGGCCTCGGGCGTCCCGCGCTCCCACGCGCGCAGGCCGAGGATGCCGTACTCCTGCTGGCCGTTCGGGAAGAACGTGTTCTCCAGGAAGAACGCCCACAGCGCCAGCAGCACCCCGGTGCGGAAGCGCCCCGGCGGCGCCAGCCGGAACCACGCGAGCAGCACGCCGGCCTGCATGATGCCGGTGCCCAGGTACAGCATCAGGTGCGAAGGGCTCCACGCAGTGAGGTCGAGGCCGTTCACGCGGTGGTTGATCACGTCCAGCGGCGCGGCCACGAGGAACACCACGAGCCCGGTCTGCATCAGCCGCAGCGAAGGCTTGTCGCAGCCGAGACCCGTGTAGCTGTGGATGGCCACCAGCACCACGATGATCACCGTGCCGACGGTGTTGATCAGGTGCGGCGGCGCGAGGTCGTCACGCAGCCAGCGGAAGTGCCATGACATGTCCCACGACGAGCCGACCAGCTTGAACGCGAACGCCGTCAGCCACATGCCGAAGCAGAACCGCAGGACCCACGCGGGCGTCGGCCGGCCGGGGGCGCCGCGGTGCCAGTGCCGCGCGAAGAACAGCCGGGTCTTCCCCAGCGGGCTGCGCGGGACGACGAGGTCGGCGACTGCGTTGGTCATGGCGGACATCATTCCGGGCCGGGACGCCGAAGCGGGCCGGAAAGTGGCAAACCGCTCGAAGATCAGGGTTCACCCCTACGGGTGGCGGATTTGCCTCCGCGGCGCCGGCTTGGGCATCCTGTCGCGCCATGATGCCGAAACGCTTGGTTGCCGCTGTTGTGATCGCCGCATTGGTGCTGGCCGGCGGCGGGGTCCTCACGGGCCTGTTCCTCTGATCCACCGGGCGGTGGGCAGAATGGCAGCATGACGCACAACCTGCTCGGCCCCGAGCCGACCCTGCTGCCCGAGCACACCGCCGCGCAGGCCGCGCTCGACGCGGGTACCGATCCCGCCGCCGTCGCCGCCGAACACCCCGACTTCAGTGCGGCGTGGGCCGCGCTCGCGGAGAAGGCGCTGGAGTCCGGCGAGACCGTCGCCGCCTACGCCTACGCCCGCACTGGCTACCACCGCGGCCTCGACCAGCTCCGCCGCGCGGGCTGGAAGGGCTTCGGCCCGGTGCCGTGGTCACACGCCCCGAACCAGGGGTTCCTGCGGGCGCTGGCCGTGCTCGGCCTTGCCGCGGGCCGCATCGGCGAGACCGAAGAGTACGAGCGCTGCCGCACCTTCCTCGCCGACTCCGACCCGGCCGCGGCCGAGGCGACCGGCCTGAAATGACACTGATCCGACGCCGCGAGGAACGGCGCCGGATCAGCACAAGAGCATGAGGAAGCGGGCCCGGCCGCTGGGGGGAGGAGGACCGGGCCCGCCGGCGGTCAGGCGACTGCCGCCAAGGCCGGCTTGACCACCGAGCCGACCACGCGGTTACGGCCGCTGTCCTTCGCCACGTACACGGCGGCGTCGGCGGACGCCATCACTTCCTCGATGCTGGAGCCGTCCGTCGGGAAGGACGCGACGCCGATCGACGCTGTCCGCCGTTCGATCGCGACTTGTTCGCCTTCGTTGGTACGGGTCGGGATCACCAGCTCGCTGATGCGCTGCCGGATCCGCTCGGCCGTCACGATCGCGTCCTCTTTGGAGGTCGAGGGCAGCAGCGCCACGAACTCCTCACCGCCGAACCGGCCCACCAGATCGTGGGCGCGCGTCTCCTGCTTGACCACCGCGGCGACGGCCTTGAGCACGTCGTCGCCCGCGAGGTGGCCGAAGGTGTCGTTGATGTGCTTGAAGTGGTCGAGGTCGATCATCAGCGCGCCGAAGGTGCTTTGCTCGCGCTCGGCGCGGGAGATCTCGCGCTGGGCGCCGTCCTGCCAGGTGGTGGCGTTGAGCAGCTGGGTCTTCTGGTCGGTGGTGGCCAGTTCCTCGAGCCGCTTGATCAGCACCGACCGCTGCAGGATGTAGAGCGGCAGGATGACCAGCAGCGACAGCAGCGGCTCGTCGGTGAGCACCATCGTCAGCAGGCCGCCGACACACAGGATCGACGCCTCGAGGAGGTTGTCGTCCATGGTGCCGAGGCAGGACGCGGGCGTCGCCTTCGCCGGGTCGGCGAGGTACAGGCCGAGGCCGGTCAGCGCGGTGTTCACGAGGAAATAGCCGAGCGCTGCCGCGGCGACGGTCGCGACGCCCTGCTCACCCGTGAGGTGGCCGGCGAGCGCGGCGCCGAAACCGGACAGGACCATCGTCGTCGCGTTGGCCGCGACGCGGTGGGCCTCACCCGCGCCGATGCCGTTCCAGCTCCGCAGCGCGAGGTAGGCGTAGAGCACGACGGCCAGCGCGGCCACCAGCTGCGGCGGCACCAGCAGCGCGGCCGGCAGCAGCCACACCGACGTCACGTTGATGTGCGGGCCGCGGCTCAGCATCCGGCGCTGGCGCTCGATCCGCCGCGTGACCTCGGTCTGGGCGATGGCCAGACCCGTGATCAGGGCGAACATCCTGACGTCGGCCATGGTGACGGAGATCAGCAGAGTGCTCACGACGGTCAGCGCCGCGGCGGCGGCCATGCTCGTGAGCGTGACGGCGATCCATCGCCGCGGTCGTGTCCACAGTGCCCACCCCCGGGCCGCAGTGACCAAACCTTGTCCAGACCATTCCCCCGATGTGACCATTTTTCCCCCATGCTCTTGCGCGGCTGTCGGGTGACAAGTTCCTCACTGACAGTTTCAGACCGTTTGCCGCCTGTCCACAAGAGCCTTAGGTGTGTACATTTTTCCCGAACACGCCGAAGGAAGGGTGACCAGCTATGCGCAGCAAGGACCAGTGACCGCGTAGCAGCACCGTAAGGTCGCGCAGGTCAAAGCCCACGCGCGGAACATGTCATGCATGTTCGGCGCGTGTGGCTTCCCTTCCTGTGCCCTCTTCAGTCGCCCCGGACAACGCCCGCTTCCACATGATCGTTAGCGGAATCGTAATCAAAAGGCCCACCACGCCGAAGATGCCGACCGTCGTCTGTGCGGTCAGGTGATCGGCAAGTACTCCGCCAATCAGGGGAACTACGCCCATGGTCGTGGTGAGGCCCGTGTTGGACAGGCCCATCGTCAGTGCCCGGGTGTCGTCCGGCACCGCGACGGTCAGCGAGGCGGTCGCCTGCAGCAGCGCGATCGTCCCGAACCCGCCGGAGATCACGAACAGGATGATCGACCAGGCCGGGCCCGGCTGCAGGAAACACAGCAGCAGCGGGACCGCGGCGAGGGCCGTCATCGGCCCGATCAGCTTCGGCCGCAGGTCCGCGGGGACCCAGCGCGTGTAGGCGAAGGTGAAGATCACACTGCCCACCGGGTCGGCGGCGAGCAGCAGGCCGATCACGGACGGGCCGCCGCCGGACGAGGCGACGTACGGCGCGGCGATGCCCTCGTAGACCGGCATCAGCCCGGCCAGCCAGGTGAACAGCATCAGCGAGCGCAGCGCCGTCGTCGCGAAGGCGACCTTGCTGCCCGCGCCGAGCGAGGAGAAGAACGGCTTGCGCTTCTCGCCACTGGTGGCCGCCGGGCGCGCCTTCACACCGAAGCGCACGAACGTGGCCGACAGCAGGAACGTCACGGCGTCCAGCACCAGCGCCAGCCGCGGGTCGAGCGCCAGCAGCAGGGCGCCGCCGCCGGCGAAGCCGAGCAGCTGGGCCGATTGCACCGTCATGCTGCGGATGCCCATGCCGACCACGAACCGGTCGCCCTCCAGCACCTGCGGCAGCAGCGCGAGCTGGGACGCCTTGAACGGCGGGTTCAGCAGCGAGACGCAGCCGACCAGGATGCACAGCGCCCAGAACGGCAGCCCGGGGATCGCGACGAGCAGGATCAGCACGGCGCGCATCAGGTCGACCGTCACCATCACCGAGCGCCGCGAGAAGCGGTCGGCGATGCCGGTCAGGAAGATGCCGCCCAGCAGCGACGGGAAGAACGTGAGCGCGTAGGTCAGGCCGGTCAGGGTGGCGGAACCGGTGTTGGCGTAGACGAGCACGGAGAGGGCGACGCGGGCCAGCTGGTCCCCGGCTATCGACAGCAGTTCGCCGAACCACATGGCGCGGAACTCGGCGACTCCGAACACCTCGCGGAACGTGACTCGTTCCGGTGCTGCCGTCATGCGTGTTCTCCCCGACATCGTGTGCAGACCGTGCCGCACTGGTGATCAGTCGGTGACCTTAGGACCCACTGGTCACGGCCCGATCACAAAACGTGAGTTAGCAAGCTCAGTGTCTCGTGACTGTTGGTGAATCTCTAGGTTCTTTCGCCGGTATCCAACGGGTCACAGACAATTCTCCGGGTGTGCAGACGATAGCGCTCCGCACCGACATGATCACGAGAAAGCCGGGTTTGTGGTTTGTGCCACACTGGCTGACCAGCGCGTCCGCACTCTGGGACCGGACCCGTCCGGCCCTGGCCGGGCGTACCTTCGATCGAGTGACCGATCTCGCGACGTTCACGCTCGCCATCGTGGGCGCCGGACCTCGTGGGGCCGGCGTCCTGGAGCGGCTGTCCGCCAACGCCCCCGAACTGCTGTCCGGCGGGCGGCGCCTCGTCGTCCACCTGATCGACCCGTTCCCGCCGGGCGCGGGCCGGGTCTGGCGGTACGAGCAGTCGCCACTGCTGCGGATGAACTCGATGCCCGAGGACGTCACCGTGTTCACCGACGACAGCGTGCTGATCGAGGGCCCGGTGGCACCCGGCCCGTCGCTGATCGAGTGGGTGCGGCAGGTGCGTGAGGGCCGCATCGGCTGGGACGTGCCCGACGGCCTGCGTGAAGAACTCGATTCGCTCGACGGCACGGACTTCCCCACCCGGCGGCTGCAGAGCCTGTACCTCACCTGGTTCTACCGGAAGGTGCTCGCCGAACTGCCGGCCGGGATCGAGGTGGTGGAGCACCGGGCCGCGGCCGTGCGCGTCGAAGACGGGCCGCCGCAACGGGTGTGGCTGGCCGGTGTCGAGGAGCCGGTGCTCGCGGACGCCGTGGTGTTCACCGTCGGCCACCTCGACGCGCGGCCGGACCCGGCCGAGCGGGTGCTGCAGGACTTCGCCGAGCGCCACGAGCTGGCCTATTACCCGGCCGGGTACACCGCCGACGTCGACTACTCCGCCGTGCCGCCGGGTGAGCCCGTGCTGGTGCGCGGGTTCGGGCTCGCGTTCGTCGACCTCATGCTGCTGCTGACGGAGGGCCGCGGCGGCCGGTTCGAGGAGCTGCCGGGCGGCGGCCTGCGTTACCACCCGAGCGGCGCGGAGCCGGTGCTGCACGTCGGCTCGCGGCGCGGCGTGCCGTACCACGCGAAGACCGGCTACCGGTTGCGCGGGAAACCGTTGCAGCTGCCGAGGTTCTTCGACTCCTACGCGATCGGGAAGCTCGGCGAGCGCCCCGGCCCGATCGACTTCCGCGCGGATGTGTGGCCGCTGATCGCGAAGGAACTCGCTTGGGCGTACTACACCGAGCTGTTCACCGGCCACCCCGACCGGGTGCGGATGGACTTCACGGTGTTCGCGGACGCGTTCGCGGACACCGGCTGGGGAACGTCCGAAATGGACGAACTGGTGCTCGCCGCCGTGCCGGAGGCCGAGGACCGGCTGGACCTGGAGAAGCTGGACCGCCCGCTGGCCGGGCAGCGCTTCGATTCGGCGGAGGAGTTCGGCAAGGTCGTGCGCGAGTACGTGGAGGCCGACCTGGCGCGGCGCGCGGACGTCCGTCACAGCGCGGACCTCGGCGCGTTCATGGCCCTGCTCTCGGTGGTCGGCCAGCTGCCCGCGCTGCTGTCCACCGGACGGCTGTCGGCGGCCTCGCAGGTGTCCGAAATGGACGGCTGGTTCCACGGCTTCTTTTCCTACTACGCCAGCGGCCCGCCACCGCGCCGCCTGGAGGAGCTGCTGGCACTGGCCGACGCCGGGCTGGTTTCCTTCCTGGGCGCGGAAACGCTCGTCGCGGCCGACGAGGAGGCGGGAGTGTTCACGGCGTCGAGCGCGAGCTTCCCGGAGACCGTGACGGCCCGGACGCTGATCGAGGCCCGCCTGCCGGCGCCGAGCATCCCCCGCGCCGCCGACGAGCTGCTGCGGCAGATGCACGGCGCGGGGACCCTGGCCGAGGAGACCGTGCCGGACCCGTCCGGCGACCACCTGCCGTCCGGCCGCATCGCCACGCGCATCGGGGATTCGCGCCTGCTCGACGCCGCGGGTTCGGCGCACCCGTTCCGGTTCGCGATGGGGCCGCACACCAGCATCCGCTCGGCCGCCGCGTTCACGCGCCCGCGGACGAACGCCCTTTCGTTCCGCCAGAACGACGCGCTGGCGCGAGAGATCCTGCGTCTCGCTTCGGGCGCTGGAGAAGGCTCGTGAGTGTTCATGACGGTTAGAACCGGCACGAACACTCACGAGCCGGTCTTCGCCTAGGCCTTCACCGTCGGGGCGATCTGCTGCGCCCACTGCCACGGAGCGCCCGTGCCGCCGGGCAGCGAGTTGAAGTACTCCCAGCCGTCGATGCCGCCGAAGTCCGGGTACTTCTGCACCAGGCTGCCGACAGTCGACTGCAACGTCGGCATGTCGACGTAACCACTGCAGTTGGCCGGGTTCGTCACGGTCCCCGCCACGACCTTGCTGGCCGGGACCACCCCGCGGCCGATGATGCCGTCGTAGCCGCTGGTGTCCTGCAGCGAGCCCCAGCCGCAGTAGAACTGCGTGTTGAACCAGGAGATCTGCGCGCCGCGGTCGCGGTAGAGCTGGTCGTAGTCCATCCCGGACAGCCCGCCGCCGCCGCTCAGCTCGGTCGCCACCGGCGCGAGCGTGATCAGGAAGTCCGCGCCGAAGTCCGCGCGCAGGGCGTCGATCAGGCGGTTCATCGCCGCGTTGGACATCTGCTCCTCGACGTCGAGGTCGATGCCCGACAGCGAGTAGTCCTGGATCAGCTTGCGCAGCACCGGGTAGTAGGTGGCGAAGTCGTTCTCGAGCTTCTGGAAGCTACCCTGCGCCGCGCCGCCCACGAAGGCGAGCGTGTGCACGCCCTGGCTGCGGAGCGTGCCCAGGTCCTGCCACATCTGCGTGAACTTGGCCGCGTCCGGCGGGTCGTCGTTGAGGTGCACGACGCCGCCGTCGTTGAGGTGGATCGCACCGACGACCACGGCGGTGACGCCGGAGTTGTTCTGCGTCAGCGACAGCGGTGAAACGTAGGTGCTGCCGTCGTAGATGGTCTGGTAGTAAACGATCACTCTGCGCCCGGTGGCGGCCGAAGCCGGCACCGCGCCGAAAAGCACCAGGAGCACGGCCAGGCCGGCCGCAGCGATCTTCTTCATGGTCCAGACCATAAATTCGCCGAGGGTGTTCGCGGTACCACCGTCAGTAGGTCGCCGCGCCCCGCGCGCCCGCCGGGACGGGACCGGGGCTGCCCCAGTTACCCCAGGCCGATGTTGTGCCCGATCCCGTCCCGAGCGGTGAACGCGCAGGTCAGCAGCGTCCGAGCATGTCGGTCAGCGCGGCCTTCTCGGCGGTGTTCACGGTGAGGTCGAACTTCGCCTTCACGGCCACCCACATCTCGGCGTAGGTGCACCAGTAGCTGGTGAGCGGCGGCTTCCACTGGTCGGGCGACTTGTCGCCCTTCTGCTGGTTGACGTTGTCGGTCACGGCGATCAGCTGCGGGTCGGTCAGGTCGTTGGCGTAGGCCTGTCGCTGCGCCGTGGTCCACGCCGACGCGCCGGTGCGCCAGGCGTCGGCCAGCGGGACGACGTGGTCGATGTCCACATCGGACGTCGCGGTCCAGGTCGCGCCGTCGTAGGGCGAGAACCAGCTGCCGGACGTGGCCGCGCAGTCGGAGCCGGTCTGCACGTTGGTGCCGTCGCGCTTGAGCACGACCTCACGGGTGTTGCAGCTGTTGCCCTGGTCGATCCAGTGCGGGAACTTGTCCCGGCTGTAGCCGTCCTGCGAACCGTCGGCTTTCACGGTCAGCCCGGCCAGGTCGCTCTTGGCTGTCGCCGCCGACGGGATGCCGGGCGGGGTCGCGCTCGCGACGCCGACCACGGTCGCGGAGAGGACAGCAGCGCTGGCCAGGATGGTCAAGGAGTTGCGAACAGCACGCGTTGTGGGCATATTGCTGCCTCCGGGTCAGGTGTGGGGACGGAATCACCTTTAACCACGAAAGTGGCGTTCGCAACACCTGTGGGTGACCTGTAACAGACCTTTACGAGACGGCCCGTGTTCACGTTCCGGCTGGTCGCACCAGTCGCAGGTCCTCGACGTGGCGGTACCAGGTCCATTTCGTCACTTCACGCGGATGGCGGACACCATCGCTGACCAGCGACGTCGGGTGACAGCCGATCTGGAACGCGCGCCCGCGCAGGGTCGCGGACCGTTTCAGCAGCTTGCCGCGGGTGACGCGCGCGGCGATGCCGGCGGCGTCGGGCGAGACCTCGATCGTGGTCGCCGTGCCGTCGAAGGCGACCTCCTCGTCGCAGTAACCCTGACCGTGGACGTCCTTCAGGGTCGCTCGGCCGACGAGCACCCCGCCGTTGTCCTCACGCACGAGGGGGACCGCCGCGTCCGCACCCATCAGCGCGAGTTCGAGGGCCTCGGCCGGGTCCACGGGCAGCCGCCAGAGCGCGGCGACCGCCGAATCGGCGGCCGAAGGCACGAAGCCGACCGACACGCCGGAGACGCGGTCCCTCCGCAGCAGCCGCACCACCACGGCGGCCAGGTCCGCGTCCGTCCCCATGATCACCAGCCGGTCGTAATCCCCCAGCAAGGGATCGATTTCCGCCTTGCCAGGGCGGCTCGGGACGCGGATCATGGGCGCGTCGCCGACATCGGCGGCAGTGTGCTGATCCACACCGCAGGCCACCACGATTCCGCGCACCCCGGCGACCTCCGTTACAGTCATGCACCGGCATTTACCAGCGCCACCCGTGTCCCACCGGGGACACTTTTCCCTGTTGCCGAACACCTGGAGTGTCACATGCCGGCCATCGTGCTCATCGGTGCCCAGTGGGGGGACGAAGGCAAGGGCAAGGCCACCGACCTGATGGGTGACCGAGTCCAGTGGGTTGTCCGCTACCAGGGCGGCAACAACGCCGGTCACACCGTCGTCCTGCCCAATGGCGAGAACTTCGCCCTGCACCTCATCCCGTCGGGCATCCTGACCCCCGGCGTCACCAACGTCATCGGCAACGGTGTGGTGGTCGACCCGGGTGTCCTGCTGGACGAGCTCGCGGGCCTGGAGGAGCGCGGCGTCGACACCGGCAAGCTGCTCATCTCGGCCGACGCCCACCTGATCATGCCGTACCACGTCGCGATCGATAAGGTCACCGAGCGTTACCTCGGGAGCCGCAAGATCGGCACCACCGGCCGCGGCATCGGGCCCTGTTACCAGGACAAGATCGCCCGCGTCGGCGTCCGCGCGCAGGACCTGCTGGACGAGAAGATCTTCCGGCAGAAGGTCGAAGCCGCCCTGGAGTTCAAGAACCAGGTGCTGGTGAAGGTCTACAACCGCAAGGCGCTCGACGCCGACCAGGTCGCCGACGAGGTGCTCGCCGCGGGTGAGAAGTTCGCGCACCGCATCGCGGACACGCGGCTGCAGTTGAACCAGGCGCTGGAGCGCGGTGAGACCGTGCTGCTCGAGGGCTCGCAGGGCACGCTGCTCGATGTCGACCACGGCACGTACCCGTTCGTCACCTCGTCGAACCCGACGTCCGGCGGCGCCAGCGCGGGCTCGGGCATCGGCCCGGGCCGCATCACCACCGTGCTGGGCATCCTGAAGGCGTACACCACGCGTGTCGGCTCCGGCCCGTTCCCGACCGAGCTGGACGACGAGTCCGGCGAGTACCTGCGCAAGCAGGGCGGCGAGTTCGGCGTCACCACCGGCCGCTCGCGGCGCACCGGCTGGTTCGACGCGGTGATCGCCCGCTACGCCGTGCGTGTCAACGGGATCACCGACTACTTCCTGACCAAGCTCGATGTGCTGTCGGGCCTGGAGAAGGTGCCGGTCTGCGTGGGCTACGAGGTGGACGGCTTCCGCACCTCCGACATGCCGATGACGCAGACCGACGTGCACCACGCCATCCCGATCTACGAAGAGCTGCCGGGCTGGTTCGAGGACATCTCGGCCTGCCGGACCTTCGAGGAGCTGCCGGCCAACGCACGATCCTATGTGGAGCGTCTGGAGGAGCTCTCGGGCGCCCGCATCTCCGCGATCGGCGTCGGCCCGGGCCGCGAGCAGACCATCGTGCGGCACGAGTTCGTCTGAGCTGCTCTGGTTCGTGGGGCCCGCCACCGGTTTTTGTCCGGCGGCGGGCCCCTTTTACGCGGGCCGCGGTGATTAGCCGCATCGGCGTCCCATGCGGTGGGAAGCCGGAAACCGTTGCCGCAGCTGGATACGGTGGGGTGCATGACCATCGGGATCACCCTGCCGGCAGGACAACCCGCCGGAGTGGACGAGTTGATCGGGCAGGCGCGGTGGGCGGCGGACGCCGGCGTCGGGTCCGTCTGGTTTTCGCAGCAGCCGTTGTCCTACGACGCCATCGCGGTCGCCGGGCTTGCCGGGCGGGAGGTGCCCGGGCTGGCGGTCGGGACGTCGGTCGTGCCCGTGTACCCGCGCCATCCGCTCGTGCTGGCGAGCGCCGCGCGCACCGCCCACGCCGCGACCGGCGGGCGCTTCACGCTCGGCCTCGGGCTCGGGGCGCAGAGCTTCCACCAGCCGATCTACGGCGTCGAATACCCGCCGCCGATCCGGCACCTGCGCGAGCAGCTCACGGTGCTGCGCCAGGTTTTCGCCGGGGAGGTGGTGGACTTCGCCGGCGAAACGCTCGACATCCACACGGCCGAGGCCGCCGCCGAGACCGCGGACGTGTCGATCATCGTCGCGGCGATGGGGCCGCAGGCGCTGCGCGTGACCGGTGAGCTGGCCGACGGCACTCTGCCCTTCCTCGCCGGGCCGCGGACGCTGGCCGAGGACATCGTGCCGACGCTCACGAAGGCCGCCGAGCGCGCCGGGCGGCCGGCGCCGCGGGTGATCGCGGCCGTGCCGGTTGTCGTGACCAGCGATGTCGCCGCCGTGCGCCAGATTGCCGCCGCCGAACTCGGGTTCTACTCGACGGTCCCGTCCTACCAGAAGGTGCTGGCCACCGAGGGCGTCGACCACGCCGCGCAGCTCGCGCTGATCGGCGACGAGGAGGCCGTCGCCGCGGGCGTCCGGCAGTACTACGAGGCCGGCGCGACCGAAGTCCTCTTCGCGCAGACCGGCCTCAACGGCCCGGCGGACCGGGAACGCACGTGGCGGCTCGCCGGGGCGCTCAACTCATCCGGTTCGTGAGCGAGTTCGACACCGACAGCTCCTCCAGGTCCAGTTCGCGCAGCACCTTGTTCAGCACGGCGTCGTCGAGGCGGCCCGCACGGTTCTCCTCGATCAACGCCGCGCGCTGGGTGAGCAGCAATTCCTTGCGCGCCTTCGCGAACTGGGCCTGCGGGCTCGCACTGCGCTCCTCGCCTGACATGGTGATCGCCGCCTTCGCGAAGCGGTAACGGGTGTCCACGAGCCGCTCCAGCCGTTGCCGCAGCCGGGTCACCTTCTCCTCCGGCATGTCCAGTGTGGACAGTCGTTCTTCGGTGATCTCCCGCAGCCGTTCGTGGGCGGCTTTCTGCGCGACCTCGCGCGCGGCCAGTTCCTCGGCCTCGTCGCGGGCCGCCTCGCCCGGGTCCTGCACCTTCAGCAGCCGGATCAGCGGCGGCAGCGTCAGGCCCTGGACCAGCACCGTGCCGACCGCGACGGTGAACGCGAACAGCTGGATCTCTTCCCGCCCCGGTGTCCCGGTCGGCACGCCGGCCGCCGCCGCGAGCGTGACCACCCCGCGCATGCCGGTCCACGACACCACGGCGAGCGCCCGCCACGACGTCCCCTCTCTGCCTCGGCCGAACAGCCGCAACGTCCGGGGCAGGTAACTCGACAGGAACACCGCCGGGATCCGCACCAGCATCGTCACCACCAGCACCACGAGGGCGACCAGCGCGAGCGTCCCGTTGTCGCGCGCCGCGTGCTGCGCGCCGTCCAGCACAAACGGCAGCTGCAGGCCCATCAGCGCGAACACCAGCGCCTCCAGCAGCACATCGATCGACGCCCACACCGAGCGGTCCTGCATGCGCGTGGCCGGCGACGCGTTCAGCGCCCGGTGCCCGAGGTACAGCCCCGCGGTGACCACCGCCAGCACCCCGGAGCCGCTGAACTCCGATCCGAACGGGTGCAGGTGCTCCGCCGTCACGTACGCCGCGAACGGGACGATGATGCCGAACGCCGACTCGAGCAGCGGGTCGTCGAGCCGCCCGCGGATGAACACCACGACAAACCCGGCGACCAGCCCGACGGCGATGCCCAGCACCGTCGCCACCACGAACACGGCGAACCCGTGCCCGATCGACCCGGCGGTCCCGGCGACGGCCGCCAGCGCCACCTTGTACAGCGTCAGCGCGGCGGCGTCGTTGACCAGGCTTTCACCGGTCAGCACGGTCATGATCCCGCGGGGCAGGCCGAGCTTGCGCCCGATCGCCACCGCCGTCACGGCGTCCGGCGGCGACACGACGGCGCCGAGCACCAGCGCGGACGCCCACGGCAGGTCCGGCAGCAGCAGGTGCACCACGAACGCGACCACGGCGGCCGTCAGCACCACCAGCAGCACGCCGAGCGAGATGATCGGCCGCAGGCTCGCGCGGAAGTGCGTGAGCGAGCTTTCCAGCGACGTCGAGTACAGCAGCGGCGGCAGGACGACCGTGAGGATCAGCTCGGGTTCCAGCTCGATCCGTGGCACTCCCGGGATCAGCGCGATGCCGAGCGCGACGACCACGATCAGCAGCGGCGCGGACAGGTTGTAGCGCCGGGCCAGCGCCGTCAGCCCGAGTGAACCCGCGAGGACGCCCACCAGCGTCAAGGTCTCCATGCCCCGCATCTTGACCCACGGACCGGGCTCGCGCTCGGGCTGACGCGCGGCGCCGGCCCTTGCGCTGTTACGAGGTGGGCCCCGCAGGTGGCGTCGCTCGCCGGGAGCTGGCCGCGCATTCGCCTGCGACGCGCTTCGCCGGCGCCGAAGTCACGGCCTGCCTCGGAGAGTCCACAATGGATCGGCGTGGAGTGCCCGATGCCCGGTCGTCGAATCCGACCAGGTCGTACGCCCCGAGCAGCTGCCGCCCGACCGCCGTGGCCGACCTGGGTCGAGTGGCTATCGTGGCCGTACCAAGCGAAGGAGGGCCGGCGTGGCGATCCAGCGGATGGACAACGTTCTCATCGTCGTCGACGATCTTGAAGCGGTTATCGCGTTTTTTGTCGAACTGGGCATGGAGCTGGAGAACAAGGGGCCACTCGACTGGCGCGGGGCGGAGCGGGTCATCGGGCTGGAAGACGTCCGCCAGGACGTTGCCATGCTGCGGGTCCCGGACGGCCCCGGCCGAGTGGAGCTGGCGAAGTTCCACCGGCCGAAGGCCATCACGCCCGAGCCGAAGGACGCGCCGGCGAACACGCTGGGCATCCGCCGGGTCATGTTCGCCGTCGACGACATCGAGGACGTCATCACCCGCCTGCGCGCCCACGGCGCCGAACTCGTGGGCGAGGTGGAGCAGTACGAGAACATCTATCGGCTCTGCTACGTCCGCGGTCCCGAGGGCATCATCGTCGGGCTCGCCGAGCAGCTCGGCTGACCCAGCCGGTCAGCCGAGCTCCTTCAACTCCTGTTCAACGGCCTCGAGTTCGGCCGCGGAGCCCTGCACCTTCGGGCCGGTGAACCACTTCCGCGCCGAGAGGACCCACCACAGCCCCGCGCCGCCGAGGACCACCAGGAAGGCGATCGGCGTGTAGTTGAACGAGTCGACCGTGACCGGGAAGGCCTGCGGCAGCATGAAGAGCACGAAGATCACCACGACCCACGCCGTCGCGACGATGCCGATCGGCTTGCCCCAGCGGCCGAGGTTCCACGGACCCTTCTCGAAGCTGTCGCCACGGCGCACGCGGAGGAACACGGGGATCACGTACGCCACGTACAGCCCGACGGTCGCGATCGACGTCACCGCCGCATAAGCCGTGGCGCTCCACAGGTAGGGCAGCGCCAGGATCAGCGCGCCGCCCGCGGCGAGCCACACGGCATTGGTCGGCGTCTGCGTGCGCTTGTTGATCCGGTGCCAGACCTTCGAGCCCGGGATGGCGCCGTCGCGGGCGAAGGCGTAGATCATCCGCGAGTTCGCCGTCACCGAGGCCATGCCGCAGAACAGCTGCGCGCCGATGCAGATCAGCAGCAGGAACTTGCCCGTGACGGCGCCGGTCGCGTCGATGAAGATCTGTGCCGGCGGCACACCCGTGGCCGAGCCGACCTCGCCGGCGTAGTCCTGGATCGCGAAGGTCAGCCCGATCAGCAGGATCCACCCGGCGACCAGCGACACCAGGATCGAGTTGATGATCCCGCGCGGCCCCGCCTTCGCGGCGTTCTTGGTCTCCTCCGTCATGTGCGCCGACGCGTCGTACCCCGTCAGCGTGTACTGCGCCAGCAGCAACCCGAGCGCGAACACGTACACCGACGAGCCCCAGCCCGTCTGGTTCACGAAACTGCCGAACACGAACGACGCTTCCTGGTGCTTCGCCGGCACGAAGATCAGCACGCCCACGATCACCAGCACACCCACCAGGTGCCACCAGACGCTGACGCTGTTGAGGATCGCCACCACCCGGACGCCGAACGTGTTCAGCGCGCCGTGCACCACCAGGATGACGACCAGCAGCATGATCGTGTGCCCCGGCGTCGCGCTGAAGCCCCATTGCAGGTCGAGGAACGCGTTCAGGAACAACGCCGCGCCGAAGTCGATGCCCGCCGTGACGGCGATCTGGCCGATCAGGTTGAACCAGCCCGTGAACCACGACCACGCCGGGCCGTTGCGCGTCGCCAGCCGCGCGGCCCAGTAGTACAGGCCGCCCGCCGTCGGGTAGCTCGAGCACACCTCCGCCATGCCGAGCCCCACGAGGATCACGAACAGCCCGACCAGCGGCCAGCCCCAGATCATCGCCGCCGGCCCGCCGGTTTTCATGCCGAAGCCGTACAGCGTCAGGCAGCCGGACAGGATCGAGATGATCGTGAACGACACCGCGAAGTTCGAGAACGACGACATCGTCCGCTTGAGTTCCTGCGCGTAGCCGAGTGCGTGCAGGCGTGCGCTGTCTTCATCGGTTTCGTCGGGCTCTGCGGTCTGCGGGTTGGAGACATCCATCGGGCACCCACCTGAAAGGTATGTGGACAGACCATTGAAGTTCCGGAGAAGCTAGCCCGGCCGCTCGACAGGTGTCAAGGTCGCCTCAAGAATCGGCGTGCGGCACCTCCGGCGTGGACGCCGACGGCGGAGCGGCCGAACCGGGCAGCTCCTGCTCCAGCAACGCGGCCATCGGCCAAGCACCCTCCGCGGTGTTGGACAGCACGGTGCAGGTCAGCCCGCTCGACGGCTGGTACGTGCTCCGGAACGAAACGCCGTAGTCGTATCCCTCCAGCATCACCGTGTCGCCGCGGGCGGGCAGCCAGAAACCCAGCCCGTACCGGTATTCCTGCCGGGTTCCGGTCGACGCGCTGTGCACGGCGGTCATCCGCGCCACCCACTCGCGCGGCACGATCCGGCCCGCCGTCAGCGCCGGCCAGAAGGCGCGGAAGTCCGGCGCCGTCGAGAAGATGCCGCCGTCACCGGAGCCGATGACCGGCATGCTGAACACGTTCGTCCGCCCGCTCTCCAGGTACCCGGTCGCGGTGCGGCCCGGCAGTTCGTCCGAACGCAGGAACGCCGTGTCCGCCATTCCGGCCGGCGCGCACACCCGCTCGCGCACCAGCCGCTCGAACGGCTCGTCCGCGGCCCGCGCGGCGATGATCGCCAGTACGGCGTACCCACCGTTGTTGTAGGCGAACCGCGCGCCCGGCGGAAACTGTTGCGGGAAACCGCCGAGCGCGCGCAAGTAGCCCGACGGCCCCGACAACTCCTGCGGCCGCGGCGGCGGCTCAGCGTCCTCGTCGCAGTAGTCGCCGATGCCGGACCGGTGCGCCAGCAGGTGCTCCACCGTGACGCCGTCGTCGATCAGCGGCAGGTCCGCGCCCAGCAGCGTGCGCACCCGGGTGCCGAGCGAAAGCAGCCCTTCGACGATCAGGCTCACGATCACCAGCGCCGTGAAACCCTTGGTGCCGCTGGCAATCGCGAACCTGGTGTCGACCGTGTTCGGTACCGCGTACCCCCGGTGCGCCATTCCGTGCGCACTCGAGAGCACCGTCTCTTCTCCACGACTGGCCAGTACGACGCCGGAAAACTGCGTCTCCTTCGCCAGCCGGTTGATCTCCTCCCCGAAGTCCATGCCGCGACTCTAACGGCGGGCACCGACAAAACCGGAATCCTTTTATCTGCCAAGGAATCCGGTACCGGGAATCAGTGGCCGAGGAAGTCGTGCAGCGACTCCAGCGCCGTGTCCGACTGGTCCGCGAAGAACCCGTCGACCCCGGCCTTCAGGAACGCGGCCTCCTCGGCGAACACGTTGCCGAACGCGGAGGGGCTGTTCGACGAGCGCAGGTTCGCCGGCAGGAACGGGTTCTCGTTGCGGAAGGTGTACGGCTGCACCTTCAGACCCGCCCGGTGCGCGTCGGCGACCAGCGAACTCGGCGTGCCCAGGTTGCCGGCGGAGTCGAGCGGGATCACCTGCGACTTGTCCGGCCCCAGGTAGGTCGCGTACTTCGCGACCTCACGCAGCCCCGCGGGCGTGACGAGGTCGGCGTACGTGCGCTTGTCACCGGAGGCGACGAAGTCGGCCGGCGCGCCTGTCGCCGAGGTGAGCTGCAGCAGCGGCACCCGCACCTGCTGGTGCAGCGCGATCAGGTTCGCCACCTCGAACGACTGGATGGCCACCGGCGCGTCCGGCCGGTTCAGCCCGTTGCGGTTCAGGATCGACACCAGCTTCGGCTCGACCGGGTTGCCGATCTGCTGGAAGTGCGTCGAGTGCTTGACCTCGGGGTAGGTGCCCAGCGTCCGGTGCAGCTCGCGGCCGAGCCGCCGGGTCAGGTCCAGCACCTCCTGGTAGGTCGGCACCTCGAACCGCCCGTTGTACAGCTGGTTGTTGGGCCGGTTCACCGGGATCCGCTCCTTGGCGCGCAGCGTCTTCAGCTCCGCCAGCGTGAAGTCCTCGGTGAACCACCCGGTCAGCGAGACGCCGTCGATCACCTCGGTCTTCTTGCGCGAGGCGAACTCGGGGTGGTCGGCCACGTCGGTGGTGCCGCCGATCTCCGGCTCGTGCCGGGCGACGAGCTGGCCGTCCTTGGTCGGCACGAGGTCGACGTCGACATAACTGACGCCCATGCGAAACGCGAGCTCGTAGGAGGCGAGCGTGTGCTCGGGGCGGTAGCCGGGCGCGCCCCGGTGGCCGATGATCACGGGGTCATCGTGCCCGCGGCCCTGCGCCGCCGCACCCGGCGCGGCCGGCTCGCTCGCCGCGGCGGGGCCGATCGCCAGGCCCGCGACGCCGAGCAGGGCCAGTCCGGACAGTACGAGCACACCCACACGGTTGCGCTTCATGGAGCACCTCCCTTTCCAAAAAGGCCGGAAGTAAGCCGCCCGGGAACGGCGGCAGACCTCTGCCGGCTGCTTACTTCCGGCCGGTTTGGGATCTACCGGCACAGTTACCGGGCACCCCGCTCCGGCGGCGGGCTTGCCACGACTACCGCGTCACCCTCACAGCCGCAAGCGACGGGCGCGAGGCGGGAGAGGGGGCGAGGTGCCGACAACCGGGTAAACGGCGCATGGAATCCGCTTCCGGGCAGGGCCACACGGACGGCGAAATGTTCCGCCCGGCGGGCCCCGGTTACGCTGTTCGGCGTGCGCGTACTGGTAATCGGGTCCGGCGCCCGTGAGCATGCACTCGTCCTCGCGGTGTCCGGCGATCCCGCCGTCACCGCGCTCGCCTGCGCGCCCGGCAATGCCGGTACCGCCGCGGTCGCCGAGCAGATGGGTGTCGAGGCGGCCGATCCCGAGGCGGTAGCCGCCCTGGCCAAGGAATGGCAGGCCGACCTCGTGGTGGTCGGCCCCGAGGTGCCGCTGGTCGCGGGCGTCGCGGACGCGGTGCGCAAGGCCGGCATCGCCTGCTTCGGCCCATCGGCGACGGCAGCCCGGATCGAGGGCTCGAAGGCGTTCGCCAAGGACGTGATGGCCGCTGCCGACGTGCCCACCGCGCGCAGCGAAGTCGTCGACACCCCGGCGCGCCTCGATGCCGCGCTCAACCGCTTCGGCCCCACCTGGGTGGTGAAGGACGACGGACTGGCCGCCGGCAAGGGCGTGGTGGTCACCGAGGACATCGAGGTGGCGCGCAAGCACGCGCTGATGCTGCTCGACGGCGGCCACCCGGTGCTCCTGGAGTCCTTTTTGGACGGACCGGAGGCCTCGCTGTTCTGCTTCGTCGACGGCCGCACGGTCGTGCCGCTGCTGCCGGCGCAGGACTTCAAGCGCCTCGGCGACGACGACAAGGGGCCGAACACCGGCGGCATGGGTGCGTACGCGCCGCTGCCGTGGGCCCCGGAAAGCCTCGTGGCCGAGGTCGTCGAGAAGGTCGTGCAGCCCGTGGTCGACGAGCTCGACGCGCGCGGCGCCACCTTCTCCGGCCTGCTGTACGCGGGCCTGGCGCTGACCTCGCAGGGCCCGCAGGTGATCGAGTTCAACTGCCGGTTCGGCGACCCCGAGACGCAGGTCGTGCTGGCCCTGCTGCGCTCGCCGCTCGCGGGGCTGCTGCACGCCACGGCCACCGGCAAGCTCGCCGAGCACCCGCCGCTGGAGTGGTCGGGTGGCGCGGCGGTCACCGTCGTGATCGCGGCCGACGGCTATCCCGGCAAGCCCCGCACCGGCGACGTGATCAGCGGCGGCGAGTTCGAAGGCGTGCTGCACGCCGGAACGCGGCGCCGTGAAGACGGCGCGGTGGTCTCCTCCGGTGGGCGCGTGCTCTCCGTGGTCGGCACCGGCAAGTCGTTGAAGTCGGCGCGCAGGCACGCGTACGAGACGGTGGACCGGGTGCGTCTCGCCGGCTCACACCACCGCACCGACATCGCGCTGAAGGCCGCGAGCGGCGAGCTCGACGCGACCGTCGGCGCCTGAACTTTCCGGCGGACTTCGCCTCGGCGGTACGTGGTCGTTGGTAGCCTCGTAACGGGTCCGTCCGGTCACCGTCCGTAGGTGAGGGGTAGCGCATGCCAGGAAGCAATCCGCTGTCCGACCTCGCGTCGTCCGTGCCGGCGGCGCCGGGGGTCGCGGACATCGTCGTCGCGCCCGGGAAGCTGCTGGACGTCGCGCGCGTGGTCGAGGAGCAGGTCGGCGCGTTGGAGGACAAGCTGCTCACGCGCCTCGGCGAGCTGCGGATCGACACTCCGTCGGCCGACACGGTGAGCGTGAACGCCATCGCGGCGTGGAACACCGTCGTCGCCGAGGGCGATCACTCGTACGTCGCGCAGGTGCGCGAGTACGTCGCCAACCTGCACCAGCTCGTCGCCCAGCTCCGCGACGCCGCCAAGACCTACCAGGCCAGTGATGCGGACAAGGCCGCTGCGTTCGGGGACCGCGGTGCCCACGGCGTCCAGTAAGCGGCTGGTCGCGGTGGCCCTGCTCTTCGGCGCGGCCGGCTGCTCGTCGGCCGACCCCGGCACGGCGTACCCGGTGCAGACGGCCGCGAGCGCGATGTCGCAGGCGGCGAAGGCCTCCGACCTGCCGCAGCGGCCGGCCGACCTGTCCCTCGCCGGGCTCGACCCGTGCGACCTGCTGTCCCAGATCCAGCTCGACGAACTGCAGATCACCGGCGCCCCGCGCAAGGCCGCCGACCCGCAGGACGGGCCGACTTGCGTGTTCGACGCCGGCCAAGCCGCGCCGTTCCACGCCTATCACCTGCGGATCGTCGGCGCCGACGTGCAGGAGTGGCTGACCGGGGCGCGGCGGAAGAACAGCATGACCACGGCGCCGGCGACCGTCGGCGGCTACCCGGCGATCACGAACTACCGCGCGGCGGGCACGCCTTCGGACTGCGAGACGCTGGTCGGCGTCGCAAAGGGGCAGACCGTGGCCGCGCAAGCGTTTGCGGTCACCGCCGGCGCCGACAACCAGCAGCAGCTGTGCGACATGTCGACCCATGCCGCCGGCCTGGCGCTGCAGAACCTGAAGTCACGGAGCTAGGGAGGGCGCGTGGAGATCTCCGACCTCGCGGGCAGGATCCGCGACCATCGTTTCGACGGCTGGACCGACACCGCCATCGCCACCGAGATCGAGCGGTTCGGCACCGGCGACGGGATCGGCAGCATCGGCACCGCGGTCGACGCGCTGAAGGCCGTCGCGTCCGCGCTCGCCGACACGGACAACACGTTGCGCACGCAGCTGACGCAGCTCGGCGTCGAATGGCAGAGCGAGGCGGGCGGCCAGGCCGGGCAGGTGTTCACGCAGCAGGCCGGCTTCTCCCAGGACGCCATGACGAAGGTGTCGCACACCGCGGAGATGCTGTTCGCGCAAGGCGAGGCGTTCAACCGCACCAAGTACAAACTGCCGGACGCCGACACCGTGCTGAAGGGCGCCGGCGGCTACACCGTCGGCGATTCGCTGGCCAGCCTGATCGGCTTCGAGACCGACCACGCTTCGCAGGTGGACGCGGCGCAGAACGCGCGCAGCCAGGCGCTGGAGGCGTTGAACGACTACGCGCAGCAGAGCGGCGAGAACCTGCTCTCGACCGAGACGCTCAGCGCTCCGCAGACGTTGACCGTGGCCGGCCCGAGCGGGCAGAAGAGTGTGACGGACCTGGCGGGTTCGGTGATCGACGTGACGCCGGACGGCAGTGTCAAGCCGGCTTCGGCGTCCGTGCAGTCGCACTACGTCCAGCCGCCGGTGGTGCAGCCGGTCAGCAACGTGCATGTCGACCCGCCGACGCCCGCGTACGGGATCGCGGTGCAGGCGCCGCCCGCACGGCCTGGCGCGGGTTCGGGCAACGGTACGACGACGTCGTCGGCTCCGGCCTTCTCCGGTGGGCAGGCGTCAGTTCCACCGCCGTCCGGCTGGGTCGAGGCGCCGGGGCGCGGGACGGCGCATGAGCCCAGCGGTGGGCAAGGCCGGACTTCCGGTGGTTTCGTGCCGCCGGTTTCGGGCGGGGCGGGTTCCGGGCCCGGCATTCCCGGCCCGGGATCTGGTCCGGGGCTCGGCTCGGGTTCGGCCGGCCGTCCGCCGATGAGCGGTGCGGCCGTGCCCGGCGGGTCCGGGACGATGGCCGACGGGGTGTTCGGCCGCGGTGCGACGGGCGGGACCGGGGGCGGTGACCAGACGCTCGGCCGGGGCCGGTTCGTCGGCAGCGCGCCGGAGTCGACGGTGGCGCCGGTCCAGAGCGGCAGCCCGGCCGCCGCGCCCAAGGGCGGGATGTCGGCCGGTGAGCTGGGTGCGGGCGCCGCGGCGCTGGGCGCGGGCGCGGCGGGTGGCGCGCTGAGCGGCGAGCAGGAGCGGCAGGGCCGTGGTTTCGGCACGGGCGGGTCGGGCAAGAGCCCGGTGCGGCCGCTGCCCGTCGAAGACCTGCCGGAGGAGGAGGCGATCGCGCTGCGCAAGGCCGAGCAGATCACGCCCGAGCCGCCGCACGACGACACGAAGTTCCTCGCCCCGGCCGCGACGCAGGGCGAAGGCGAAGAGGACGAGGAACACGTGCGCCGCTTCGGCGTCGACGACAAGGACTTGTTCAACGACCGCCGGATGGTCTCGCGAGACGTCATCGGCGACGACGCGGGGGATGGGCGCCGACCGTGAGCCTGGTGCTTTCCGCGCTTGAGTTCGATGTGTTGTGGGAGTCGCTGGAGCTGCCCCGGCGCCCGGCCGCGCTAGGTGTGCCGTCACCGGGGCGGACGCACTCCGAGCGGGCCGAGCTGGCCGACTCGGCGTGGTCGTCGCTGGCCTCGCGGCGCTTGGCGCGCGGCCGTCGCGCGTCGGGTGAGCTGATCGACCAGCTGCACCTGCTGGCGCGCCCGCAGTACGCGGTGGACGCGTGGGTGTGGGCCGAGCGGGAGATCCACGGGCGTGCGGTGAGCCTGGGCAGCCAGGCCGTGCTGGCCGTCGTGGACTCCGACCAGGTCTGGCTGATCCCCGCGCGCGAGGGCGCGCTGGCCGAGGCCGCCGTCCCGGTGGCGGGTGACCTGGCCCCGGGCGTCGGCCAGTCCATCTCCGTCCCGCACGACCTGCTGGTCGCCGCCGACGCGAAGGC
>DASXYS010000210.1:0-14466 GCA_036502365.1 Amycolatopsis sp. | reverse complement strand
CCGGGCGTCTCCCACGCGGTGGGCAGCAGGTAGTCCATGTAGTTCGAACCGACGCAGTTGCCCTCGGCGTCGAAGGTGATGAACTGCATGTTCGACATCGCGTAGGCCTCGGTGAGCCCGCCCATGATCTGGCCCTCGACGATCATCGGGTTGATCCGCACGCCGCAGTCGTCGACCGCGACCAGGTTCAGCACGTCCCACACCCCGGTCTCCGGGTCGACCTCCACGGTGGCGATGTAGACGGCGAACGGCCAGGTCAGGTTCGGCGGGTCGTAGTAGGCGTTGTTCTCCAGGCCCGGCTCCATGCCGTCGGGCATGTTGCCGTACGCGGCCATCGCGCACTCCTGGATCGTCACGCCGCGGTCCGGCGCGCTGCGCACGAAGAACCGGCCCAGCTCCCACTCGACGTCCTCTTCGGACACTTCCAGCAGGTGCGCGGCGAGCTTGCGCGCCTTGGCCCGGATCTTGCGCGACACCATGGAGATCGCCGCGCCCGCGACCGGTGTGCTGCGGGAGGCGTAGGTGCCCATGCCAAACGGCGCGGTGTCGGTGTCGCCCTCCTCGACCGTGACGTCGTCAGCGGGGATGCCCAGCTCGTGGCTGACGATCTGCGCCCAAGTGGTCTCGTGGCCCTGGCCCTGGCTCTTCGCGCCGACCCGCAGCAGCGCCTTGCCGGTCATGTGCACCCGCAGCTCGGCGGAGTCGAACATCTTGATGCCGAGGATGTCGTACTCGCGGCTGTTGCCGGCGCCGAGCGGCTCGGTCATGGTGGAGATGCCGATGCCGAGCAGGCGCCCGCGCGAACGCGCCTCTTCCTTCTGCCGCAGGAAGTCCTCGTAGCCCACCGCCTTCAGCCCGACGTCGAGGCAGGCCTCGGGCTGGCCGGAGTCGACCAGGAAGCCGAACGGCGTGCGGTGCGGGAAGGCGTCGGCCTTGACGAAGTTGAGCCGGCGGAACTCCGCCTGGTCCATCCCGAGGTCGGCGGCGGCCTGGTGGACCATGCGCTCCTGGAAGAACATCGCTTCGGTGACGCGGAACGAGCACCGGTACGCGACGCCGCCCGGCGCCTTGTTGCTGTACGTGCCCCGCGCGGTCAGGTGCGCCGCCGGGATGTCGTAACAGGCGAACGCCGAGTGCAGCAGCCCGATCTTGAACTTGCTGGGCTGGGCGTCGGCGAAAAACGCGCCGTGGTCGGCGTCGGCGTGGATGCGGACGCCGAGGATCTTGCCGTCCTCACGCAGCGCCATCTCGCTGTCGAGGTACATGTCGCGGGCGAAGCCGGTGGAGATCAGGTTGCCGGTCTTGTCCTCGATCCACTTCACCGGCTTCTCCAGCAGGATGGAGCACAGGATCGAGCACACGTAACCCGGGTACACCGGCACCTTGTTGCCGAAGCCGCCGCCGATGTCCGGCGAGATGATCCGGATCAGGTGCTCGGGCAGCTCGGCCACCATCGACACCGCGGCGCGGATGATGTGCGGCGCCTGCGTGGTCATGTAGACGGTCAGCTTGCTCGTCGCGCGGTCGAAGTCCGCGACGGAGCCGCAGCACTCGATCGGCGAAGGGTGCGAGCGCGGATAGTGCAGGCGCAGCTTGGAGATCCGGTCGGCGCGCTCGAACGCGCGGTCGGTGCCGGCCTTGTCCCCGACCTCCCAGTCGTAGATCACGTTGCCGGTCTGGCCCGCCTTGTCGTCGCGGATCACCGGCGCGCCCTCGGCCACGGCCTGGAGCGGGTTCACGATCACCGGCAGCGGCTCGTACTCGACATCGATCGCCTCACAGGCGTCTTTGGCGATGTACGGGTCGTCGGCGACCACGCAGGCGACCTCCTGGCCCTGGAAGCGCACCTTGTCGGTGGCGAGCACGGCCTGGGTGTCGTAGGAGAGTGTGGGCATCCACGCCAGGTTGCGTGTCGCGGCCATCTCACCGGTCAGCACCAGCCGCACGCCCGGGATCGCCCAGGCCCGGCTGGTGTCGATCGACTTGATCCGCGCGTGCGCCAGCGGGCTGCGGAGGATCTCCAGGTGCAGCATGCCGGGCAGCACGATGTCGTCGGTGTAGTTGCCGCGGCCGCGGATGAACCGGTTGTCCTCGACCCGCTTCCGGCTCGCGCCGAGCCCGCCGATCTTGTTCTCGTCCAACGCCTGTGACACGTCGATCCTCCTATTCGGACCGCAGCTTGGCGGCGGCCCACAGCACCGACTTCACGATGTTCTGGTACCCCGTGCACCGGCACAGGTTTCCCGACAGCGCCCAGCGGACGTCCTCTTCGGACGGTTCCGGGTTCTCGTCCAGCAGCGCCTTGGCCGAGAGCATCATCCCCGGTGTGCAGAAGCCGCACTGGAGCCCGTGCTCCTCGCGGAAGCCTTCTTGCAGCGGGTGCAGCCCGCTCTCGGTGGCCAGCCCCTCGACCGTGGTGACCTCGTGCCCGTCGGCCTGCACGCCGAGCATGGTGCACGACTTCACCGCGCGGCCGTCGACGAGCACGGTGCAGGCGCCGCAGTTCGTGGTGTCGCAGCCCATGTGCGTGCCGGTGAGCCGAAGTCCCTGGCGCAGCAGGTGGACCAGCAGCAGCCGCGGCTCGCACTCGACCACGCGGCGCTCGCCGTTGACGGTCACCGTCACGCGCCGCACCGGCACGTCGCCGGTCGCCTCTTCCCGGATTTCGTGGACACTGGTCATCTCACGCCGCCCTCTCGCTCACGCGGCCCAGCGCGCGCACCACGAAGGTGCGCACCATGTGCCGTTTGAATTCGGCCGTACCGCGGTGATCGGACTTCGGCCGGGCCGCTTCGGCGGCCAGCTGCGCCGCGTGCTCCACGGATTCCTCCGTGAGCGGACCGCCGAGCAGGGCGTGCCCGGCTTCGACGGCCTCGATGGTCGCGCCGCCCACTCCGGTGAGCGCGATGCCGGCCCGGGTCACCGTCTCCCCGGTGGTTTCGATCGCGACCGCGACGCCGACGGTGGCGAAGTCGCCGACCCGGCGTTCCAGCTTCAGGTAACCGCCGCCGGGAATGCCGCGGGGCGCGGGAATCACGGCCTCCACGGCGATCTCGTCGGGCGCCAGCGCGTTCTGGAACGGCCCGGTCACGAACTCGCGGGCCGGGATCGTCCGCCGCCCGGCCGGGCCGGCCGCGACGATCGAGCCGCCGAGCGCCAGCACCACCGCGGCCCAGTCGCCCTGCGGGTCGGCGTGGCACAGCGAGCCGACCAGGGTGCCGCGGTTGCGCACGATCGGGTCGGCGATCAGCGGCGCGGCCGCCGCCATCGTCGGCTGAGTGCTCTTCAGCAGCGCCGAACGCTCCAGATCGGCGTGCCGGCACAGCGCGCCGACGTGCAGCGCGCCCGAGGCGTCCAGCTCGTGGTGCGCCAGCCCCGGCAGGTTGTTGATGTCCACCAGCAATCCGGGCGAGGCGAAGCGGAGTTTCATCAACGGCACCAGGCTCTGCCCGCCGGCCAGTACTTTGGCCTCGTCGCCGTGCTGGTGCAGCAGGTCGAGCGCTTCCGCCAGCGAGCGGGGCGCTTCGTATCGGAACCGGGACGGATACACGCGGGCCTCCTCAGTCTCGATCAGGAGGTTCGGGCACGGCGGTGGGGAGGGTGTCCTCCTCCGGCTCCGGGCGCGGCCGCTGGTGCGGAGGCCACGGCCCGGCGACCGGGCGGCCCGCCACCTTCAGGAAGTCCACCAGCTCGGGCCAGGCCCACACGGTCGGGCTCTTGCCCTCTTTCGGGGCGTCCTCGACGAGCTCGTACAGCCGCGGGTTGCCCCGGCTGTGCCCGTCGGACTCGATCCGCATGACGCGCACCTGCTTCCGCCGTTGGTCAGGTGCGCTGATGCTCCACCCGGGCGAACGCCGGGACAACGCGCGATTAACCCTTTGCTTAACCCCGCTCTTGCGAGTGGCCGCGGCGGCGTGGACGATCCCTTTCATGCAGGTGCCGGCGCAGTTCGAGTACGAGCGGGCCTCGAGTGTCGAGCACGCGCTCGCGCTGCTGGCCAAGTACGGCCCGGAAAGCCGGGTGATCGCGGGCGGGCACAGCCTGATCCCGATGATGAAGCTGCGGCTGGCCCGGCCCGAGGCGCTGATCGACGTGAACGAGCTGGCCGAGCTGGCCACGATCGAGGCGGCCGGGGGCGAACTGCGGATCGGCGCGCTGGTGCGCCACGCCGAGCTGCTCGCGTCCGAAGTCGCGGGCGAGCTGTTCCCGATCCTGCACGACGCGGAGCGGGTCATCGCCGACCCGATCGTGCGCAACCGCGGCACGATCGGCGGCTCGCTGTGCCAGGCCGATCCTTCCGAAGACCTCTCGGCCGCGTTCACCGCGGTCCGCGCGATCGCCGTGATCCGTGGTGAAGACGGCGAGCGGACGGTGCCGGTGCGCGACTTCTTCGCCGGTCCGTACGACACGGTGGTCGGCCCGGCCGAGTTGCTGGTGGAGCTCCGGCTGCCGATCCGGGCCGGGCTCGGCAGCGCGTACACGAAGGTCGGCCGCCGCGCGGGCGACTGGGCGGTGGCCGCGGCCGGCGCCGCGCTGGCGCTCGACGGCCCGAACGTCACGGAGGCCGGGATCGGGCTCACCGCCGTCGGCGCGCCCCGGTTCGTCGCGGCCGAGGCCGAGGACTTCCTGCGCGGCGGCGCGGCGACGCCGGACCGGTTCGAGAAGGCCGGGGTGATCGCCGCCGAGCACTGCTCCCCCGCCGCCGACCAGCGCGGCCCGGTCGACTACAAACGCCACCTCGTGGCCACGCTGACCACCCGCGCGCTGCACCTGGCCCAGGCCCGGGCGGAGGGCTGAAGGCGTGGAGATCACCGTGACGGTGAACGAGGAGCAGTACCGCCGCTCGATCGAGCCCCGCCTGCTGCTGGTGCACTTCCTGCGCGACGACCTCGGCCTCACCGGCACCCACTGGGGCTGCGACACCTCCAACTGCGGCGCCTGCGTGGTGTGGCTCGACGAAGTGCCGGTGAAGTCGTGCACGGTGCTCGCCGCGATGGCGGACGGCAAGCGCGTCCGCACCGTCGAAGACCTCGCCTTCGGCGCGGCGCTCGACCCGGTGCAGCAGGGTTTCGTGCAGTGCCACGGGATCCAGTGCGGGTTCTGCACCCCGGGCCTGCTGATGACCGCGCGCTGGCTGCTCGACCACAACCCCGATCCGGCCGAGGGCACCATCCGCGAGGCCATCTCCGGGCAGCTGTGCCGCTGCACCGGGTACGAGAACATCGTGCGCTCGATCCGCTGGGCGGCCGAGCACCCGGACGGGGCCACGCCGTGACCAGCGCGCTCGGCTACGGTTCCTTGCCCCGTAAGGAAGATGCAAGGTTCGTGCGCGGGCGCGGCACGTTCGTGGACGATGTCGTACTGCCCGGGATGCTGCACGGCGCGGTGCTGCGCAGCCCGCACGCACACGCGAGGCTGCTCTCGGTCGACACCAGCGCGGCGGAGGCGCACCCGAAGGTGCGGGCGGTGCTCACCGGCGCGATGCTCGCCGAGCGCGGCATGGCCTGGATGCCGACGCTCTCGCACGACGTCCAAGCCGTGCTCGCTACCGACAAAGTCCGGTTCCAGGGCCAGGAAGTCGCGTTTGTCGTCGCGGAGGACCGCTACGCCGCCCGTGACGCGCTCGAGCTGATCGACGTCGAGTACGAGCCGCTGCCGGCCGTGATCGACGGGCTCGCCGCGCTCGACCCCGGCGCCGAGGTGATCCGCGACGACCTCGGCCGCACCGACAACCACATATTCGACTGGTCCTCCGGCGACGCCGAGGCGACCGAGGCGGCCATCGCCGGCGCCGAAGTCGTGGTCCGCCAGGACATGCTCTACCCGCGGGTGCACCCGGCGCCGCTGGAAACCTGCGGGGCGGTGGCCGACATCGACGCCGTCACCGGCAAGCTCACGGTCTGGGTCACCGCGCAGGCCCCGCACGCGCACCGGCTGCTGTACTCGCGCATCACCGGCCTGCCCGAGCACCGGATCCGGATCATCGCGCCGGACATCGGCGGCGGCTTCGGCAGCAAGGTCGGGCTGTATCCCGGCTACCTGTGCGCGGTGGTCGGCTCGATGCTCACCGGGCGGCCGGTGAAGTGGACCGAAGACCGTTCCGAAAACCTGATGAGCACCTCGTTCGCCCGCGATTACCACATGAGCGGCGAGATCGCGGCCACGCGCGAAGGCAAACTGCTCGGCATGCGCGTGCATGTGGTGGCCGACCACGGCGCGTTCAACGGCACCGCGCAGCCGTCGAAGTTCCCGGCCGGATTCTTCCACGTGTTCACCGGCTCCTACGACCTGCCGGTCGCGCACTGCGCGGTCACCGGCGTGTACACGAACAAGGCGCCCGGCGGTGTGGCGTACGCGTGCTCGTTCCGGATCACCGAAGCGGTGTACGTCGTCGAGCGGATGATGGACCTGCTCGCGCGCGAGCTGGGGCTGGACCCGGCCGAGCTGCGGATGCGCAACCTGCTGCGCCCCGAACAGTTCCCGTACACCTGCGCGACCGGCTGGGAGTACGACTCGGGTGACTACCCGCGCGCGCTGGAGCTGGCCAAGGAGATCGCCGGCTACGACGAGCTTCGCCGTGAGCAGGCGGAAAAGCGCACGCGGGGCGAGCTGATGGGCGTCGGGCTGAGCTTCTTCACCGAGGCTGTCGGCGCCGGCCCGCGTGAGCACATGGACATCCTCGGCTTGGGCATGGCCGACGGCGCCGAGCTGCGTGTGCACCCGACCGGCTCGGCCGTGCTGCGGCTGTCCTGCATGTCCCAGGGCCAAGGCCACGAGACGACGTTCGCACAGCTGGTGTCCGAGGAGCTGGGCATCGCGCCGGACGAGGTCGAGGTGGTGCAGGGCGACACCGACAACACCCCGTTCGGGCTGGGCACCTACGGCTCACGCTCGACACCGGTCTCCGGCGCGGCCGCGGTCACCGTCGCGCGCAAGGTGCGCGAGCGCGCGCGGCAGGTCGCGTCGGCGATGCTGGAGGTGAGCCCGGACGACCTGGAGTGGGAGCGCGGGCGCTGGTTCGTGCGCGGCGTGCCGGGCCGCGGGGCCACGATCCGCGAGATCGCCCTGGCCGCGCACTCCGACCTCGCGCTGCCCGAGGGCGTCGAGGGACACCTGGACGCGAGCACGGTGTACAGCCCGCCGAACCTGACCTACCCGTTCGGCGCGTACATCTGCGTGGTGGACGTGGATCCCGGCACCGGGCAGGTGACCGTGCGCCGGTTCGTCGCCGTGGACGACTGCGGCGTGCGGATCAACCCGATGATCGTCGCCGGCCAGGTGCACCGCGGCCTCGCCGACGGCATCGGGATGGCGCTGATGGAGCTGATGGCGTTCGACTCCGACGGCAACCACCTGGGCGGCTCGTTCATGGACTACCTGCTGCCGACGGCGCTGGAGTGCCCGTCGTGGGAGCTGGGCGAGACCGTCACCCCCTCGCCGCACCACCCGATCGGCGCGAAGGGCGTCGGCGAGTCGGCGACCGTCGGCTCCCCCGCCGCGGTGGTGAACGCGGTGCTCGACGCGCTCGCCACGTTCGGTGTCCGGCACGCCGACATGCCGCTGACCCCGGCGGCAGTGTGGCGCGCGATGCAGGGCAGTCCACTTCGGACAGACCTGGCGATCACCTGAGCCCGGCCGGTGACGCATTCCTCGCGGCCGCCCGCCCGGCAGCGGCCCCGGCCGATTGGTCTGCACCTTTACGCCGAGCGGCGGCCGGCACGCCGTGAGCGGTCGGCGGGCACCGTTCGGCGCAGCCCGCCCGGCGATGGGCGCGCCCGGTGAACCGTTCCCGCACGGGCTCCGTTTTCCCTGGTAGAAACACCGAAAGCAGCCCCAGGAGGAGCCCGTCATGCCCGCGATCCTGCTCACGTCCCGCTCGCTCGCCATGCTCCGCGCGGTCGCCGCCGGCCGGGCCGACCTGGGCGCGGGCAGCGAGCCCGACCTTCGCGTCGACGGGCTGCCCTGCTGCGACCAGCCGGCCGCCCACCGGCTCTTCCACGACGGCCTGGTCCGTCCCGCCGGCCCTGCTCGCCCGGGTCACTGGACCCCGGCCGAGCTGACCGCGGCGGGAGAGCTGGCCCTCGGCCTGCCGGCCGCCGCCTGACCAGCGCGTTCCCCCCGGCCGGAGTCCGGTCCACGCGGTCGTAGGCCTCCTGCGACGCCGAGGGCTGCCGAGCAGTGTCGACTCGGCTGGTGTGGTTACCGCAAAGTGCCTTCTTCCCATTGGAGAGCTGCGTTCATACGGTAACCATGAGGCGTCGTCCGACGTCACCTCTGCTCGTAGGAAGGCACTCCCGTGTCTCGTATTACCGTCATCGGCGGCACCGGTTACGCCGGCTCGGCCCTCGTCGCGGAAGCCGCCGCGCGCGGTCACCAGGTCACCGCGCTGAGCCGCTCGAAGCCGGCCGAGCCGATCCCGAACGTCACCTACACCGCCGGCGACGCCACCGACGAGGCAACGCTGTCTTCGGTCATCGAGGGTGCCGACATCGTGGTGGACGCCATCGCCCCGCGCGGCCCGGCCGGCCATGCCCGCAACGTCCACCGCATCATCGCGCGCCTGGCCGATGCCGCGGGTGTGCGCCTGTTCATCGTCGGCGGCGCCTCGTCGCTGCGCCCGGCGCCCGGAGCGGGCCGCTTCGTCACCGACCCCGGCCACCTCAGCGTCATTCCCGCGGAGCTGCACGACGAGATCCGCGACGGCGCGGCGTTCATCATCGAGGACCTCCCGGCCACGCCCGCGACCCTCGACTGGGTTTACGTGAGCCCGGCGCTCAAGTTCGGCGCCCATGCGCCCGGCGAACGACTCGGCCATTACCGGCTCGGCGACGACGTCTCGGCCGCCCCCGAGGACGGCGGCGCGATCTCCGCCGCGGACTACGCCCTCGGATTCCTCGACCTGATCGAGAAGGGCGAGCACCACCGGACCCAGGCCAACCTCGCCCACTGAGCCAAGGGCCTGACCGCCGTCGAGGCGATGTCGGTTGTCCGGCGTTCTGTCCGTTCCCTCACCTGATCAGCGGTCACCGGGTGCCCCGGCGCGCCCGCACTGTGATCCCCATGAGACGGCTACTGGCGGTGGGTACGGCGGTCCTGGTCACCTTCGGCGCGCTTACGGCGTCGAGTACCGCGCAGGACGTGCAGACGCCCGGCGGCTGGGTCGGCAGCTGGGCGGCCGCCCCCGCCGCCGGGGTGCCGAACACCCCGCAGGGCTATCCGAACTACTCGATCCGCAACGTGGTGCACACCAGCATCGGCGGCAGCAAGGCGCGGGTGCGCCTGTCCAACACTTTCGGCACCGGGCCGCTGGTGTTCGGGCACGTGACCGTCGCCGTCGCGGCGGCACCCGGCAGCCCGCGCGCGGTGCCCGGGTCCCTGCGGACGCTGACGTTCGGCGGAATGTCCACTGTGGTCGTCCCGGCCGGCGCCGAGGTGCTGAGCGACCCGGCGCCGGTGCGGGTGCCCGCGGACGCCGACCTGCTGGTCACCACGTTCGTGCCCACGCCGTCCGGCCCGGTGACCTATCACCCGGCGGCCCAGCAGACGTCGTTCTTCACCCGCAACGGCGACTTCGCCGCGGAAGAGTCCGGCGTCTCCTTCACCGAGCAGACCACCGTCTGGCACTACGTCAGCGAAGTCGACGTGCAGGGTGTCGCGCCCGGCGCCGTCGTCACGCTCGGCGACTCCATCACCGACGGCGTCGGCTCGACCCCCGGCGCCAACCACCGCTGGCCCGACTACCTCAGCGACCGCCTGCACGGCCGCCTCGGGGTGCTCAACGCCGGCATCAGCGCCAACCGGCTGCTGCTCGACGTGCCCGGCAACGGCGCCGGCCGCAACGCGCTCGCCCGGTTCGCCGACGACGTGCTCAGCGTCGGCGGCGTGCGCACGCTGATCGTGCTCGAAGGCATCAACGACATCCAGCAGGATCCGCACCAGACCGACCCGGAGATGATCATCTCGGCGCAGCGGCAGCTCGTCGCGCAGGCGAAGGCGCGCGGCATCCGCGTGATCGGCGCGACGCTGACGCCATTCAAGGGCTGGCACGTCTACGACGAGACGCTGGAGCGCACCCGCGAGGCCGTGAACACGTTCATCCGCACCAGCGGCGTGTACGACGGCGTGGCCGACTTCGACGCCGCCATCCGCAATCCGGCCGACCCGCTGGCGATGCAGGCCGCCTACGACTCCGGCGACCACCTGCACCCCAACGACGCCGGCTACGCGCGGATGGCCGCCGCGATCGACCTCAATCGGCTGTGACCGGCGGCCGGCGGAACGCCAGCACGGCCACGAGACTGATCAGCCCGACGCCCACCATGTACAACGAGACCGAGAGCGAGGTCCCGGTGGAGGTCTGCAGCGCCGTCGCGATCAACGGGGCGAAGCTGCCGCCCAGCACGGCGCCGACGGCGTAGGAGAACGACGCGCCGCTGTACCGGAACCGCGGCTCGAACAGCTCCGAGAACAGCGCCGACTGCGGCCCGTAGGTGGCGCCGAGGCCGAGGTTCAGCACGACCACCGCGAGAATCAGCAGCCACACCTGGCGGGTGTCGACGAGCAGGAAAAACGGCACCGCCCACACCACCAGCAGCACCGAGCCCGCGAGGTACACGGGTTTGCGGCCGACGTGGTCGGACCAGATCGCCGACGCGATGATGCTGACCAGCCACGTGACGCTGCCGGCGATCACCACCACGAGCATGGTGTCGCTGCTCAGCTTCAGCACCGAAGTGCCGTAGGACAGCAGGTACGCGAAGAAGACGTAGCCGATCGCGGTGTTCGCGATGAAGCTCGCCGACGCCACCAGCACCTCGCGCGGCCGCCGGCGCAGCACGTCCACGATCGGCACCCGGCTGCGCTCGCCCGATTCCCGCAGCCGCGCGAACACCGGGCTCTCCTCGACCCGCAGCCGGATCACCAGTCCCACGGCCACCAGCACCAGGCTGGCCAGGAACGGCACACGCCAGCCCCACGAGCGGAACTCCTCGGCCGAAAGCGAGTTGCTGACGGCGAAGAACACCAGCTGCGCCAGGATCAGCCCGGCCGGCACCCCGATCTGCGAGAACGACCCGTACCGCCCGCGGCGGCCCGCCGGCGCGTGCTCGACCGCCATCAGCGCGGCCCCGCCCCACTCGCCGCCGGCCGAGATGCCCTGCAGCAGCCGCAATACCACCAGCAGCACCGGCGCGAGGACCCCGGCCTGCGCGAACGTCGGCAGGGCGCCGACCCCGGCCGTCGCGAGGCCCATCAGGACCAGGGAGAGCACCAGCATCGTCTTGCGCCCGACGCGGTCCCCGAAGTGCCCCCAGACGATGCCGCCGATCGGCCGGGCGACGAAGCCCACGCCGAGCGTCGCGAACGCGGCGAGCGTGCCCGCCGAGGGCGACAGCGAAGGGAAAAACGCCTTGTTGAACACCAGCGCGGTCGCAGTGCTGTAGATGAAGTAGTCGTACCACTCGATCGTCGTGCCGATCGCGCTCGCCACCGCGACCCGCCGCACGGACCCGGCCCGCACCTCGTGCTGCTCCACCATTCCCGTTCTCCCCCGCTCCGTCCGGCCGGCGGATCATGATGCCAGACCGGGCCCGGTACTCACTACCGTGGGGAGGGCCGGCCGAGGCGGACCCGTGAGCAATCCCAAGCCGCGACGCGGTTTCGCCAGTGACAACAACGCTCCGTGCACCCGGTCGGGCGCGGTGGTCTGCCCGGAGTCCGCGCACCTCAACGTGGACGAGTCCGGCGCGCCCGAGCGGGTGGCCGGGCTGAAGCTGATCCCGACACCACCGAGTCCGATGTGGACACCCTCGCGGCCGTCCTCGCCGAGGAGGCGGCCGCCTGAAGCGCGGCTCAGAGACCGGTGGCCACGCGGACCAGGTCGGC
Source organism: Amycolatopsis sp. (assembly GCA_036502365.1). GTDB lineage: Bacteria > Actinomycetota > Actinomycetes > Mycobacteriales > Pseudonocardiaceae > Amycolatopsis. The sequence continues at coordinate 2,583 of DASXYS010000210.1, read as the reverse complement.
GAGCGCCCGGGAGCGGCTGTGGGGCGGCCAGGCGATCACGGTGTCCACCGCCGGCGCGTCCGTGACCGGCACCGCGACCAGGCCTTCGAGCAGGTTGACGCAGCTGGACTCGGGCAGCACCACGGTGGTGCGGCCCAGCGCGATCAGCTGGAAGAGCTGCGTCTGGTTGCGCACTTCCACGCCGGGGCCCTCGGGATAGTCGCCGCCGGGGCCACGCCAGCGGGCCAGCGGCAGGTCCGGCAGGGAGCTGACCTCGGCCAGCCGGAGCCGCGACCGGCGGGCGAGCGGATGCGCGGCGGGCAGGATCGCGACCTGGCCCTCGGTGGCCAGGACCTCGGTTTCGAGCCCGGCCGTCGAGTCGAAGGGCTGATGCAGCAGCGCCGCGTCGGCCTGTCCGTCGGCCAGCGCCTGCTGGGGCTGGGACTCGAACAGCAGCAGGTCGACGGGGACGGCGTCCGGCTCGGCGGCGTACGCGTCGAGCAGCTTCGCCAGCAATTCACCGGAAGCGCCGGCCTTGGCGGACAGCACAAGGGACGGTGGGCTCGTCGCGGCGCTCCGGGTGCGCCGCTCGGCCGCGGCCAGCGCGCCGAGGATCGCCCGGCCTTCGGCCAGCAGCACCGTTCCGGCTTCGGTGAGCGTGACTTTGCGGCTGGTGCGGTCCAGCAACACGACGCCGAGCCGTCGCTCGAGCTGGGCGATCGTCCGCGACAGCGGCGGCTGGGCGATGCCGAGGAGCTGGGCGGCCCGGCCGAAGTGCAGCTCCTCGGCGACCGTCACGAAATACCGCAGCTCCCGCGTTTCCACGCCTTCAGGCTACCGCCCGATCAATACCGGCCGGGTATCGCCGTGCGACCCAGACGGTGTTGGTCCCCCGCCGCCGTGCGGCCACGATCGAAGGCATGAGCGAACAGACGATCGCGCTGGTCACTGGCGCGAACAAGGGAATCGGGTACGAGATCGCGGCCGGGCTCGGCGCGCTGGGCTGGAGCGTCGGGGTCGGCGCCCGGGACGAGCGGCGCCGGGACGACGCCGTGGCGAAGTTGCGCGCCACCGGCGTGGACGCGTTCGGGGTGCTCCTCGACGTGACCGACGACGCGAGCGTGACGGCCGCGGCCGCCCTGATCGAGGAGCGCGCCGGACGGCTCGACGTGCTGGTCAACAACGCCGGCATCGCCGGGGCGTGGCCGGACCCGCCCACGTCCGTCACGCCGGACGGCCTGCGGGCGGTGGTGGAGACCAATGTGGTCGGCGTCGTCCGGGTCGTCAACACGATGCTGCCGCTGCTGCGGCGCTCCGCACACCCGCGGATCGTCAACCAGTCCAGTCACGTCGGCTCCCTGGCTTTGCAGACCGCGCCGGGCGCCGACTTCGGCGGGGCCAGCGGCGCCTACTCGCCGTCGAAGACCTTCCTCAACGCCGTCACCATCCAGTACGCCAAGGAACTGGGCGACACCATCAAGATCAACAACGCCTGCCCCGGCTACATCGCGACCGACCTCAACGGCTTCCACGGAACCGGCACTCCCGGGGACGGCGCCAGGATCGCCGTCCGGCTGGCCACACTGCCGGACGACGGCCCGACCGGCGGCCTGTTCGACGAAACCGGCCCAGTGCCCTGGTGACCTTCCGGGAGAACCTCTCCGGCCGGCCCCGCGAACAGTCCACCGAGCTGCCCGAAAACGGTGTCAGCCAAGGGTTTTCCGGTCCGGCCTCGACACCGCCGGACGCCGAAGGCCCGCACCGGACCGGTGCGGGCCTTCGGCGTCAGTGAGGCGGGGCGGCTCACCAGGGGTTGTTGTCCTGCTCGTCCGGGTCGATGCCACCGGGGCGGCGGGCCGGCGGGGTGGCCGGCGGCGGGGTCGGCGCGCCGCCCGCGGCCGGGGACGGCGGCACGGGCTCGGGGTCCGGGTCGTTGCCCGGTTCGGGCGGGCCGTCGTCGGGCTCGTCCGGGTCCGGGAACCGGCCGCGCAGGGAGTCGAGCAGCACGCCACGCGTCTCCTCGTCCTCGTCGCCGAGGTTCTCGGTCATCACCTCGGCGACCCGTTCGGTGATGCCGGCCTGCGCCCGGCGCATGGTTTCCAGCACCATCCGCGAAAGCTCCTCCGGCGGCATCGTCCGGGTCTTCGAGCTGAAGACCAGGTCCGACACGACACCGTCGGCGCCGACGGTCACCCGGACAGTGCCGTCCGGGCTCGACGCCGTCAGCCGCAGCCGCTCGGTCTCCTCCTGAGCCGCCGCGTACCGCTCCGCCTTGCGCGCGAAGCCCGCGGCCCACTCGTCCATCCGCCGGATCGCCTCGTCGGGGTCCCTCATCAGGTCGCCCAGGCCGCCGCCAGCACTAGTCATGCTCGTCGTTCCCCTCGAATCCTCGTCACTGCAACGTGCCGCTCACGAATCCGCGACCGCTCAGGCGCCGTTCCGCTGGACGGTGCCGACCCGCAGCTGCTTCGCATCGACCTCCGAACCAGCCTGCTTCTTGAACGGCTCCGCCTCCGCCTCATCACCCTCACGGTAAGTCTTGGCAGCAGTACGGACATTGTCCGCCGTCGTCTTCACACCATCACCCGCCGAACTCACCGCCTC
>DASXYS010000209.1:0-8693 GCA_036502365.1 Amycolatopsis sp. | reverse complement strand
GCCCCAGCCGTCCCGGCGCTGCCCGAACCGCTGACGTCCGTACCCGCGCCGGATCCCGTCGCCGGACCGCGTCCGTCCACAATGCACACTTCCGTGGGGCGGGCACCCCATGAGCGTCCTGCCCACCCGCCTGCTGGTCCTCTGGTGCCCGGACTGGCCGGCCGTCGCGGCGGTGGCCGCGGGCGGGGTGGCCGTCACGAGGCCCGCCGCGGTGTTCTTGGCGAACCGCGTCGTGGCTTGCACGGCGGTGGCGCGGACTCGCGGGGTCCGCCGGGGGATGCGGCGGCGTGAGGCGGAGTCCCGGTGCCCCGAGCTGGCCGTGTTCGGGGCGGACGACGGGCGGGACGCGCGGCTGTTCGAGGCCGTCGCGAGGGCGGTGGAGGAACTGGTCGTCGGGCTGGAAGTGGTGCGGCCCGGGCTGATCGCGGTGCCCGTGTCCGGTGCGGCGGGGTACTTCGGCGGCGAGATCCGGCTCGCCGAGAAGCTGCTGGACCAGGTGGCCGCCGCGGCCGGGGTCGAGTGCCAGGTCGGGGTCGCGGAGGGGCTGTTCGCGGCGACCATCGCGGCCCGGCACGGCGAGTTCGTCGAGCACGGGGAGGCGGCCGTGTTCCTCGCGCCGCTGCCGGTCGCCGAACTCGACCAGCCGGGCAGCGACCGCGCGGAACTCGTCGGCCTGCTCACCCGGCTCGGCCTGCACACGCTCGGTGCCTTCGCCGCGCTCACCGAACGCGACGTGCTGGCCCGCTTCGCGTTCGAAGGCGTCCTCGCGCACCGGCTCGCCCGCGGCCTGTCGGAGCGGCCGCCGTTGCGTCGCCGTCCTCCGCCGGAGCTGTCGCTGACGGAGTCGTTCGACCCGGTGCTGGAACGGGTCGACGTCGCCGCGTTCGTGGCCCAGAGCACCGGCGCCCGGTTTCACGCGGGCCTCGCCGAGCGGGGGCTGGCCTGCACCCGGCTCGGCATCTACGCCACCACCGAGTCCGGCGAGCAGCTCGGCCGCGTCTGGCGTTGCGCGGAACCCCTGACGCCGCAAGGGGTTTCCGACCGTGTGCGCTGGCAGTTCGAGGGCTGGCTGCGGGCCGCGCCCGGTGCCCGGCCCACCTCGGGAGTCGCCCGGCTGACCCTGGAGCCGCAGGAGACCGTCGAGGGACGGTCCCTGCAACTCGGCCTCTGGCGCGGCGGCAACCCGGCCGCGGGCCCTGACGAGGACGAGGAACTCACGGCGGAACGCGCCGGCCGCGCCTTCGTCCGGGTCCAGGGCCTGCTCGGGCCGGAGGGGGTCGTCACGCCGCTCCTCGACGGCGGACGAGACCCCGCAGGCCGCGTCCGCCTCGTCCCCTGGGGAGACGCCCGCGACCCGGTTTCGCCCCCGGACGCGCCGGTGCTCGGCCCACCGGCACCGTCCAGCGAAGGCTGGAGCCACGACAACGGCCCCACCGCCTGGGGCGAAGCACTCGGCGCGACCTGGCCGGGCCGGCTGCCGGCGCCCTCACCGGCGACGGTGCTCGTCCGGCCACTGCCCGCCGAGGTCGTCGACGCCGAAGGACGGCTCGTGGGCCTCACCGCCCACCGTCGCCTGACCTCGTCCCCGAGCCGCCTCAGCATCCTCGGCGAGCCGTCGAGGGAGGTGCTCGACTGGTCTCGGGTCTGGCCGATGACCAGGGTGGCCAACCGCGCGCCGGGGCCCCCGCGCGCCCGGGTCCAGATGCTGATCGCCGGTGCGCCGGACGAGCCGCCCGAGGCGGTCCTGCTCCTGTGCGCGGGCCTGGAAAATCCACAATGGACAGTAGAGGGAGTGTACGACTAGGTGAACGACGACTACGTGCGCCAGGTACTGGCCTGGCTGCGCTCCGCACTCCCGCTCCGGCCGGAGATCCTGGACTCGGCCTGGTCCGGCCGTGCCCGGCTGCCCGTGATCCCGCGCCAAGGCGAGGAGCCGGACGACGCCGGTGCCCGCCTGCCCGCGATCTCGCCGCGGGAGGTAGGTCTGGGCGAGGTCGGTGTGCGCCTGCCCGCGATCCCGCCGCGGGAGGTGGGTCTGGGCGACGCCGGTGTGCCTCTGCCCGCGATCCCGCCGCAGCGGGCAGGCGTGGCCGGGGCTGCCGTCGGCGTTCTCATCCCGGCGCCCCGGCTCCCGTCGGAAAGATAGGCCGGACCGATGGGCTGGAACAATCCGCCGGTTCCGTGGAAGGACCTCGCCCGGGCCCTGTCCGGTGCCCTGCCGCCCGGGGACCACGGGGACAGCCCGGCCTGGGGGAGACGTCGCGAGGGGTATCAGCGGCCCGAGCGGGTGGCGCCGCCGCGGAGTGATCTCGAGGTGGCCAAGGCGCGGGTGCCGTATGCCGAATTGCACTGCCACTCCAACTTCAGCTTCCTCGACGGCGCCAACCATCCCGAGGAACTCGTCGAGGAGGCCTCGCGGCTCGGGCTCGACGCGATCGCGCTGACCGACCACGACGGGATGTACGGCGTCGTCCGGTTCGCCGAGGCGGCGAAGGAGCTGGGCGTCGCGACGGTGTTCGGGACCGAGCTGAGCTTCGGGCTTTCCGGGCCGCAGAACGGTGACGCCGACCCCGAGGGCGCGCACCTCCTGCTGCTGGCCCGCGGCGGCCAGGGGTACCGCAGCCTGTGCCGCGCCATCACCGCCGGGCAGATGCGCGGGCACGACGGCCGCGCGGAGCCCGGGCTGCACGCCGAGAAAGGGCGGCCGATCTACCGGCTGCGCGAGGTCGCCGAGGAGGTCGCCGGGCAGTGCGCCGTGCTCACCGGGTGCCGCAAGGGCGCGGTTCGCACGGCGCTCGTCACCCGCGGGCCCGCCGCCGCGGCCGAGCGGCTGCGGGAACTCGTGGAGCTTTTCGGCCGTGACAACGTGTACGTCGAGCTGACCGACCTCGGCCTGCCGCTCGACGACACGCACAACAACCTGCTCGCCAAGATGGCCGACGACTTCGGCCTGCCCACCGTGGCGACCACCGCCGCCCACTACGCCTGGCCGGAGCGGGGTGCGCTCGCCGACGCGCTCGCGGCCATCCGCGCCCGGCGCGGCATCGAGGAGCTGGAGCCATGGCTGCCGCCGGACTCCATGGCATTCCTGCGTTCCGGCGCGGAAATGGCCGAGATCTTCGAGCGACACCCCGGCGCCGTCCAGCGGTCCGCACTGCTCGGCCGCGAGTGCGCCTTCGAGCTGCACCACCTCGAGCCGAAGCTGCCACCGTTCGACCTGCCGGACGGGCGCACCGAGGCGGAACACCTGCGCGTCCTCACCATGGCGGGCGCGAAGGAGCATTTCGGCGGCAAGGACCACGAAGAACGCGCGTACGAACAGCTCGATCACGAGCTGAAGATCATCGAGAAGCTGGAGTTCCCCGGCTACTTCCTGATCGTGCACGACATCGTCGAGTTCTGCCGCGAGGCGGACATCCTCTGCCAGGGCCGGGGATCCGCGGCGAACTCGGCCGTCTGTTACGCGCTCGGCATCACCAAGATCGACCCGGTGCTGTACAAGCTGCTCTTCGAACGGTTCCTCGCCCCGGACCGCGACGGCTACCCGGACATCGACCTCGACATCGAGTCCGACCGCCGTGAGGAGGCCATCCAGCACGTCTACACGAAGTACGGCCGGCTCAACACCGCGCAGGTCGCCAACGTGATCACCTACCGCGCCCGCTCGGCGATCCGCGACGCCGCCCGCGCGCTCGGCTACTCACCCGGCCAGCAGGACGCGTGGGGCAAGCAGATCGACCGCTGGGGTTCCTTGCGCAGCACCGAAAAGGACCACGACCACGACATCCCCGACGACGTCGTCCAGCTCGCGTTCGCGCTCGAGGACTTCCCGCGGCACCTGGGCATCCACTCCGGCGGCATGGTGATCTGCCAGGAGCCGGTGAGCCAGATCTGCCCCGTCGAGTGGGCCCGGATGCCCGGCCGCAGCGTGGTGCAGTGGGAGAAGGAGGACTGCGCCTCGGCCGGGCTGGTCAAGTTCGACCTGCTGGGCCTTGGCATGCTCTCGGCGCTGCACTACATGCTCGACCTGGTCCTCGAGCACAAGGGCGTGCGCGTCGACCTCGCCGACCTGGACCTGACGGACCAGAAGATCTACGACATGCTCTGCCGCGCCGACGCGATCGGCGTGTTCCAGGTGGAGAGCCGCGCGCAGCTGGCCACGCTTCCGCGGCTGCAGCCGCGGAAGTTCTACGACCTCGCGGTGGAGGTCGCGCTCATCCGCCCCGGCCCGATCCAGGGCGGCTCGGTGCACCCGTACATCCGCCGTGCGCAAGGCCGCGAAAAGTGGGACTACGACCACCCGCTGCTGGAAAAGGCGCTGAGCAAGACCAAGGGGGTCCCGCTGTTCCAGGAGCAGATGATGCAGATCGCCTTGGACGTCGGGGGTTTCACCGCCGCGGAGGCCGACCAGCTGCGCCACGCGATGGGCTCCAAGCGGTCGGTGCGGAAGATGGAACGGCTGCGGCAGCGGTTCCTCGACGGCGCCGTGGCCAAGGGGGTCGGGCTGGAGCTGGCGGAGCAGATCTTCTTGAAGCTCAAGGCGTTCGCGAACTTCGGCTTCCCGGAGAGCCACGCGCTGAGCTTCGCGCACATCGTGTTCTCCAGCGCGTACTTCAAGTACTACCACCCGGATGCCTTCTGCGCGGGGCTGCTGCGCGCGCAGCCGATGGGCTTCTACTCGCCGCAATCGCTGGTGGCCGACGCGCGCCGGCACGGCGTCACCGTGCTCGGCCCGGACATCAACCTCAGCCTGCCGCACGCCACGCTGGAACCCTTGCCGGACAAGGGGGATCTGCGGGCCGTGCGCAACGGGATCGGCACCGTCCGCACAGTCGGCGCCACGGTCGCCGAGCAGATCGTGGCCGAGCGCGAGGAGCACGGGCCGTACGCGAGCATGTCCGACCTCGCCCGCCGGGTGCGGCTGACCACACCGCAGCTGGAGGCGCTCGCCACGGCGGGCGCGTTCGCCTGCTTCGGCCCCGACCGCCGTCAGGCGCTGTGGTCGGCGGGCGCGGCGGCCCAGGACCGGCCGGAGAAGCTGCCCGGCACGGGCACCGGGGTCGACGCGCCGACGCTGCCGGGCATGGACGCGCTGGACGTCGCCGCCGCGGATGTCTGGGCCACCGGCCTCTCCCCGGACAGCTTCCCGACGCAGTTCATCCGCGAACGCCTCGACGCGCTCGGCGTGATCACCGCCGACCGGCTGCTGGGACTGGAGGACGGTGACCGCGTGCTCGTCGGCGGCGCCGTCACGCACCGCCAGCGCCCGGCCACCGCCGGCGGCGTCACCTTCATCAACCTCGAGGACGAGACGGGCATGGTCAACGTCATCTGCATCCTCGGCCTGTGGCAGCGCTTCCACCGCGTCGCGCGCTCCAGCGCGGCGCTGCTGGTCCACGGCGTGCTCGAAAAGGCGGACGGGGTGGCGAGTGTCCGGGCCCTCAAGCTCGAGCCGCTGCCCCTGCGCATCACGGCGAAGTCCCGTGACTTCCGCTGAGCGTTTGGCCGATGCTGCCCAGATCGACGGTGTTCAGATCGATTGGGGCAGCGCCTGCGGCCCGGCGACCACTGCGGCGATCAGGCGTCGTCCCTGGGCCAGGCCGTCGTCGTTGTCCGGCTGGCCTCGCTGTTCACGCCGTCGCTGAAGGCGATCACCGGCTCCCTCGGCCGCCGTAGCCGGCACACGACCGAGAAGGCGCCGAAAGCCTCATCGGCCACGGTCTCGCCTGAGCCGTGCGCCCGCGCCGCCCGCCGGTGCGGCTGTGACATCCTGTCGGGGTGATCGAGACGGGTGAGGACTACCACGAAGCCGTGCTTTCCGGGCAGTGGTGGGAAAAACGCCAGTTCGTCGGCTGTGACTTCGCCGAGGCGGACCTGCGGGACCTGCGCACCCGGGGCTGCACGTTCGACGACTGCGACTTCACGAGGGCCGACCTCGCGGGCTCGCGGCACGACGCGTCGGCGTTCCGGTCGTGCAAGTTCGACCGGTCGGTCCTGGCCGACAGCCGGTGGTCGTCGTGCTCCCTGCTCGGATCGTCCTTTATGGACTGCCGGTTCCAAGGGATTGCGTTGACGGAGTGCGACCTTTCGCTCGCGTCGCTGGCGCGGGGACGGCTGCGCAAGCTCGACCTGTCCGGGCTGCGGCTGCGCGAGGCCAACCTGACCGAGGCCGACCTCACCGACACGGACCTGCGCGGCAGCGACCTGAGCGGCGCCCGGCTCCTCGCGGCCAAGCTGCCTGGCGCCGACCTCCGTGGCGCGGAGCTCGACGCGAACGCGCTGGTGCAGGCCGACCTGCGCGGCGCGTACATCGATCCGGAGACGGCCATCGCCTTCGCCGCCGCCCACGGGCTCGTTGTCAAATAACCCGTAGAAAGTGAAGGCCCCCGGCGGAAACCGGAGGCCTTCACTGTGCCGACGATCAGTCGATGGGCGGTTCGCCCGGGTCCAGCTCGATCAGGTCACCCTCGGCGACCAGCTCCTCGATCGACGCCGGCAGCAGGTACGCCGACCCACCGCCCGGCTGGTTGAACCACGGGATCGCGACCCCGGCGAGCGTCTCCAGCGGACGCTGCACCCGGTACACGTGGTACGGCCGGTGCACCCACTCCGGCACCAGCGAGCGCTCCTCGAACGGCGTCCCGGCGGCGTAGGTCAGATTGCCGTTCGGGCCGCCGAAGCGGTCCAGCTCGCTGCCCGCGGGCAGCTCGCGCAGCTCCTTGCCACGGAACAGCGTCAGCGGCGGCTCGCCCGAAAGCGGCGAGATCGGCCACTGCTGTCCCGAGCCGCCGCCCCCACCACCGTTGACGCCGGCGCGGCCGCCGACACCGTTGGCGGCGCGGACCGGCTCTTCCCGGCGCTGCGGCGGGGACATCGGCGTCAGCGGCGCCGCCATCGGCGGTTCCCGGCGCGGGGGAGCGACGGGCGGCGCGACCTGCGTCGGGGCCGCCACGGACTGCTGCGCCGGGGTCGGCGGAGCCGGCGGACGGGCCGGCGGCTCCTCGTCGCCGAGCAGCTCCTCCGCCGAGGTGAACGCGGTCTGCTCCTGCGGCGGCACGTCCTCGCGCGGCCGCACCGGGAACGAGCCCGTGGCGACGGCCGGCGACAGCGTCGCCATCACCGGCGGCTTCGGGGCGTCGGCCACCGGGTCCTCGACGGGCGGAGCCGGCGGCGGCTCCTCCTCGACCGGCACGTGGCCGTCCGGGTGCATCAACACCTTGCCGAGCATGAAGGCCGCCGCGTCCTCGGCATCGCCGAACACCGCCGGGTTGACCAGTTCGCCGTCGTACCAGGCGACGCGCCAGCCCTCCTCGACCTGTTCGACGCTCCAACCGCGGTCGGTCGCCTCGCCGAGCCGGTACGCCTCTTCGGGCACGTCGAGCTGGTCGAGTTTGTCCTGCAGGCCCGCCAGTGCGGGCTCGGCAGGCCGGGCCCGGCGCGACCGTCTTGGCTGCGGCGGGGCGGCCTGCGGCGCGGGCTCGGGCTCCGCCTGCGGCGCCTCGGGCTCGTCCGGCTCCTCGGACCGCATCGCGTGGCCACCACGCGCCGGCGCCTCGGGCACCGGCAGCACTCCGGGCACCGGCAGCACTCCGGGCACGGCCGTGTCGGCGTCCATCAGCGAGGTCGGCGGGCCCGCGTCGAACTCCGGCTCCTCCTCGCGCAGCTGATGGCCACCCTCGTCATCGCGCAGCTGGTGCCCGCCGTCGTCGCCGTACGGGTCGGCGTCCTGGCCGCTTTCCTCGCCGTACGGGTCAGGGTGCTGCCCGCTTTCCTCGCCGTACGAGTCGGAGTGCTGGCCGACCTCGTTGCCGTACGGGTCGGTGTGCTGCTCGTCCTCGTAGTGCTCGTCGTGGCCTGCTTCGGGCTCCGGACCCGTGTACAGGCCGTGCTGCTCGCCGAGCTGCTCTTCGTCCTGCGGGCCGGTGTACAGGCCGTTCTGGTCCGCGTGCTGCTCGTCCGGCTCCACGGGCGCGTACAGCTGCGTGTGCTGCTCGTCGTGCTGAGGCGCGGGCGGGCCGGCACTCGGGTCGACGGGCGCGTACAGCGCGGTCTCTTCGGCAGCGTGCGGCTGCCCGGGCGGCGCCGCGTGCGGGTCGACCGGGGCGTAGAGCTGCGTGTGCTGCTCGTCGTGCTGTGGCGCGGTGTCCACCGGCGCGTAGAGCGCGGTCTCCTCCGCCGGATGCGGCTGCTGCCCCGGTGGGGCGGCGTTCGGGTCGACCGGGCTGTACAGCGCGGTCCGCTCGGCCGGCGGCGTCGCCGACGGGCCGTTCGGGGCCTGGCCGGGCTCGAACTCGGCGTGCTGCTCGTCGGCGAAGCGGTCGTCGAACTCGGTCTCGTAGCCCTCGGCCTCGTGGTACTGCTCTTCGCCGTACGCCTGGGCGTCTTCGTGGTGCCCGTCCGGGTAGTCGTCGAAGGCCTGCTCGAACGGCGGTTCGTCGCGCTGCTCCGGCTCCGCGGGCGGCGTGTGCACCGCGAGCGGGACGTCCACCGGTGCCGGCGCCTCCGGCTGCGACGGCGCGGAGCCACCAGAGCCTGCCAGCGCGGCCGCACCCGCCGCACCGATTCCCACGGTCCCGAGGGCTGCGGCTCCGAGCGCCGCGGCGCCGAGGCCGGGACCGGCCTGACCGGGACCACCCGGCGCACCCGGACCGGCCTGTCCACCCGGACCGGCTTGGCCAGGCCCGCCGGGACCA
>DASXYS010000208.1:0-8707 GCA_036502365.1 Amycolatopsis sp. | reverse complement strand
TGGGTGCCAAGACCGCGATCCAGGACCGGGTCCGCGCCGCCGGCTTCCCGCACTGGACACTGCTCAAGCCGGCCTTCTTCATGGAGAACTTCTTGCCCTCCCTGCGTTTCCTGTTCCCACGCGGCGTCGAGGGCGGTCTTGCCAGCGTCGTCAAGCCCGATACTCGGCTGTCCCTGATCGCGGTCGAGGACATCGGCACGGCGGCCGCCGCGGCCATCGCCGACCCCGGACGATTCGACGGCGTCGAGCTGGAACTGGCCGGCGACTACCGCTCGGTGAAGGAGGTCGCGGAGACCCTTTCCCTTGCGCTGGGCCAGGAACTGCCCGCACCGGACATGACCGAGGCAGAGGCCCTCGCCGCCGGAATGCCCGCGATGGGCGCTTCGCATGAGTGGCTGAACGTGGTCGGCCAGCCGGCTCGTCCCCGGTTCGCCAGGGACCTCGGTCTCCCGCTCACCAGCTTCGAAACCTGGGCGCGGCAGCACATGCGCGCGGACGCTTAGTCCTTGGCGAACGCGGCGGCGTAGACCGGGCTCACCTTGGCCAGCAGAGCCAGCTGCGTCTTCGGCCCGCTCGACCCGGTGTCCTTCGTCGTGATCGCGGTGACGCGGTTTCCGTGCGCCAGCAGCAGGACGCACCGGACGAGCTTCTTGCTGCCCTCGTAACCCGCGCAGAACCCGTACTGCGCATCGGCCTTCCCCACCGGGGCGAACTCGTTCTCCACGACGTAATCGCCGTCCTCGATCGTCACGGTGTGACAGGCGAGGGCCTGCTTCGCTACTCCGGCCACCACCTGGGCGCCGGTGAAGCCGTCGTACTCCGCGATGAGCTGCCACACCTCACCACCGGGCCCGAAGGCGCGTGCCTGCTCACCACGCTTCGCTGCCGCGTCCCACGGCTGCGCCCCACCGCACACGTTCACCAGTCGCAGCGGCGTCGTCGAGCCGATCACGTAGGACACCGGCTGGACGTACTGGTCCAGACCGAGCCCGGTCACCTCGGCGTCGCTCGGCATGAACGTCGCGAGATCCTTCACCGCGGGCGCCGCGGACGACGACACCGGGGCACTGCTCGACGGCGGGACCGGGGCCGCCGTCGTGGTCGTGGCCCCACCGGCCGCGCTGCCGCACCCCGCGAGCAGCAGGGCCAGACCTGAGAACAACACCGCTCTGCGCATGATCCCCCTCGTTCCGCAGGAAGATCGCCGGCCAAGGCGCGCGCGTTACGAACCGGCCCACCCGCGCCAGGAGTGCACCAACGTCGACACCACGGCGTGCTCCGGCGGGTGGGCCGTGTACTGCTCGTACTTCGCGGCCAGCCACTGCAGCGGCTCCGCCCGGTCGGTCTCGTCCAGGACCCGGGCGACGCCGTCGGCGCGGGCCCACCACAGCTGGGACCAGTCCTCGGCGTACTCGTCGACCAGGAAGCACACCGCCGGGTTCTCCGCGATGTTCGCCAGGCGCCGCAACGCCGTTGTGGTCTTCGGCTTGTGGTCCACGGCGAACACCACCGTGTCGCCGTGGACCGCGAACGTCACCGGGACCAGATGGGGCACACCGTCCGCGCCGGCCGTCGCCAGCCGCGCCACGCGGGCGGACGAGAAGCGGGCCCGGGTGTCCTCTGCAGACAGTCGCATACCGGAACCGTAGCCGTCAGGCCAGCGCGGGGGAGTCCAGTGCCACCGTGCCCAGCTCCACGTCCAGCGACGCCCGGGCGCCCAGCGGCAACGTCGGCGACGACGCCACGTGCCCGAACCCGAAGTCGCCCAGCATCGGCACCTCCAGCGGGGCCAGCCGTTCCAGCAGCAGCGACCGGATCTTCGCCGGGTCCCCGCACGCGGCCCACGAGCCCAGCACCACCCCGCGTACGCCTTCGAACCAGCCCGCGCGCAGCAGCTGCGTCAGCATCCGGTCCAGCCGGTACACGCTCTCGGTCACGTCCTCCAGCAGCACGATCCCGTCGCGCGCCGAGCCCTGCTCGGCCGTCCCGATCCCCGCCGCCAGCAACGACAGGTTCCCGCCGACGAGCACCCCCGACGCCCGGCCCGGCACCAGCACGTCCGGCTCGGCCGTCCGCAGGACCCGGTGCCGCTCCGGCTCGAACAGCGTCCGCCGCAGGTGCTCCGCGGCGAACGCGTCGAACAGGACGCTCGCCGGCATCGGCGAAAACAGCGTGTCGAGTCCTAAATGGACCGAAACGGCGCGGTGCAGCGCGGTCACGTCGCTCGACCCCGCGAGCACCTTCGGCCCGGCCTCGCGCAACGCCGGCCAGTCCACCAGGTCCAGCATCCGCTGTGCGCCGTAACCACCCCGGGCGGCCAGCACGCACTTCACCTCCGGGTCCAGCCACGCCTCGGTGAACTCCGCCGCACGGGCCTCGTCCGGCGCTGACAGGTAACCCGATGCGGAAGCCCGCACGGACGGGCTCACCCGGACCTTCAGCCCCCAGCCACGCAGCACCGGCAGCGCCGCCTCCAGCAGGTCCGCCGGCACCGGGCCGGACGGCGCCACCAGCGCGATCGTGTCCCCGGCTTTCAGCCGTGGCGGTCTCACCGCGAAAGCTCCAGCTTCGCCACACCCGGCGTCGGGAAGCCGAACACCTGCCCGTAGAACGACAGCTCCGCCTCCAGCGCCGCGATGATCGTCCCGGCCTTGCGGAACCCGTGCTGCTCACCCTCGAACCGCAGGTACGCGTAGTCGACGCCGCGACCGGCCAGTCCCGCGACGAACCGGTCCGCCTGCTCCGGCGGGCAGATCTGGTCTTCCAGCCCCTGCAAGAACAGCACCGGCCCGGCCAGCGAGCCCGCGTGCGTGATCGGCGAGCGCTCCCGGTACCGCTCGAGCGTCTCCGGGTACGGCCCGACCAGGCTGTGCAGATACTGCGATTCGAAGTCGTGGGTCTCGCCGCCGGCACCCGTCCACGTGGCCAGGTCCAGGATCGGGAACTTCACCGTCGCCGCTGCATAGGTCGTGGTCATGGTGATCGACGCGGCCGAGGTGAACCCGCCCGCGCTGCCGCCCCGGATCGCCAGGCGCGCGCCGTCGGCGATGCCCTCGGCCACCAGCGCCTCGGCCACCGCCACGCAGTCGCCGACGTCCACCACGCCCCACTGCTCGCGCAGCCGCTCCCGGAACACCCGCCCGTAGCCGGTCGAGCCGCCGTAGTTCACCGCGACCACGCCGATGCCGCGGCTGGTGAAATACGCGAAGTCCAGGTCCAGCGAGGCGTCGGAGCTGCCGGTCGGCCCGCCGTGCACATGGACCACGAACGGCGGCAGCTCACCCTCGGGCGCGGTGAAGCCCGGGTTGGCCGGCGGGAAGACGAAAGCCGGGATCGCCGAGCCGTCGGGCGCGGTGAACACCCGCTCCTCGGGCACCGGCAGGTACTCCGGCGCGGGCAGGTCCGCCGGCTGCGGCGTCAGCTCGGCCCAGGTGCCGGCCGCCAGGTCCACGCTCACCACCGCGCGCTCGCGCAGCGCGCCCGCCGCGATGCCGGTCACCGCGCCGTCGACCACGGCCAGTCCTGACGCTGACCAGCTGGTCAGCTCCCCGGCCACCGCTTCGACCGGCGTCACCGAGCCGTCCCGCTCTTCCAGCACGGCCAGCCGCCCGGCGTCCAGCACCGCGTGCCGCCCGCCGCCGAGCGGGGTGAACCAGCGCAGGCCGAGCTTCCACAACGCGCCGCCCAGCTCCGCCGCCACCGGGGCGAGGTTGACCACGGACCCGTCGAGCCCGATCCGGTGCAGGTTCCACCAGCCGTCCGGGTCCAGCAGCGCGAGCAGCCGGTCCGGCGACTCCCACTCCAGCTGGCACACCGCGACGTCCGCGCCGCCGGCCAGCACCCTGGCCTCGCCGAACGTGCCGTCCGCCGCGACCGCACCGACGAACAGCTCCGTGCCGTCCCACGGCATCGCCGGGTGATCCCACGCGAGCCACGCCGCGTGCGCGCCATCCGGCGACAGCTGCGGCGCGGTGAAGAAACGGTGCCCGTCGACCAGGACGCGCTCAGCGCCACCAGCGACGGAGATCGTGACCAGCGCCCGTTCGATGTCGGTGCGCCGCGGGCCGGTGCTGCTCTCCCGCACCGCCCAGACCTCGCCGCCGGGCCCGGGCCGCAGGTCGCCGTAACGGACTCCTTGCGGCTGCGCGGGTTCCGGCGTCAGTGCCGTGGTCTCCCCGGTGGTCAGGTCACGCGCGTACACCCGCTGGTCGGCCCAGTGCGTGAACACCACGGCCGCACCGATCACCAGCCACGGCCGGCCGCCGTACTCGTGTACCCGGTTGCGGACGTTCCACGGCGCGGGCAACACGTCCTCGACGGCACCGTCCGCCGTCCGCCGGACCAGCGCGACGCGGCCGCCCTCCGCGGGCCGGCCCTCGGCCCACCACAGCTCGTCGCCGACCCGGTCGAGCCACGACGCGCCGCCCCCGGCCGCCGCTGCGTCCGCGGCCGAGACGGGTGAGGTCCATGTTCCATAAGGTGAAAGCTCAGGCACCCGAAGAGCCTAACGGCGATCCGCAGCGTGGCCGCACACGCACGCAGCGCGCTGAAATCCCGGTCAACCAGGGGCGGCGGATGCCGATCAAGCCCCCGTGGCTTAGGGTCGTAAGTGCTATGTCTCGCGTAATCCACGTCTTCCGCAAGCCCGACCGGTTCGTCGCCGGGACCGTCGGCGAGCCCGGTGATCGCACGTTCTACCTCCAGGCGTCGGAGGATGTCCGGACGATCAGCGTGACGATCGAAAAACAGCAGGTCGTCGTCCTCGCCGAGCGCCTGAGCGCGCTGCTCGAGGAGGTCGCCAGCCGCTTCGGCGCCGACGTCCCCGACGACGTGCCCGAGGACCAGGTCGACGTGGCGCCGCTGACCGTGCCGGTCGAGGAGGAGTTCCGCGTCGGGACCATGGGCCTCGGCTGGGACGCCGATTCCGGCGCCGTCGTCGTCGAGCTGCTCGCGATCACCGAGGGCGAGGTCGACGAGACCGTCGTCCTCGACGACACCGAGGAAGGCCCCGACGCCGTCCGCGTGTTCCTCACCACGGTGGCCGCGCGCGCCTTCGCCGAGCGGGCCGACCGCGTCGTCAACGCCGGCCGCAAGCCGTGCCCGCTGTGCGCCGAGCCGCTCGACCCGGCCGGCCACATCTGCCCCCGGCAGAACGGCTACCGCCGCGACGTCGACGTGACCGAGGACTGAGGCCGCCCGTGGCGAGCAGCCCACCCGGACCGGCCGACCCCGCCGCCCGCGAATTCGTCACGCACGGCCGGATCGACGTCGAGGGCCGGCTCGTGGACGCGTCCAACGTGACCCTCTTCTGCGCGATCGAGCTGGCCGGCGTCACCGGCCGGGTGGTGTACAAGCCGGTCTCGGGGGAGCGGCCGCTGTGGGACTTCCCGGACGGCACGCTCGCCGGCCGTGAGGTCGCCACCGCGATGATCTCCGACGTCTCCGGTCTCGGCGCGATCCCGCCGACCGTGCTCCGCGACGGCCCGTTCGGCCCCGGCATGGTCCAGCTCTGGGTCGAGACGGGGGAGAGCGAGGTCGTCGACGTCTGCGCGCCCGAAGACGTCCCGGACGGCTGGCGCACCGTGCTGCACGCCCACGACCGGCTCGGCGACCCCGCCGTCCTCGCGCACGCCGACCACCCGGGCATGCGGGAGCTGGCGGTGCTCGACATCGTCGTCAACAACACCGACCGCAAGGGCGGTCACCTGCTGGCCGGGACCGACGGCCGCGTCTACGGCGTGGACCACGGCATCTGCCTGCACACCGACCCGAAGCTGCGCACCGTGCTGTGGGGCTGGATCGGCGAGCAGGTCCCGGACGAGGCGGGCGAGAAGCTGCGCAAGCTGCGGTCCGAGCTGGACGGCAAGCTCGGCGCGGACCTCGGCGAGCACCTCACGGCGTTCGAGATCCGCGCGCTCGGCCAGCGCGCTGACCACCTGCTTGCCGAAGGCATTTTCCCGGAACCCGGCGACGACTGGCGCGCCATCCCCTGGCCCCTGTTCTGATGACAGCACGGTTGACGGCACTGTTCTGATGACAGCGATCCTCGACGACGCGGCCCGAGCCCGTCTCGTCGATCGCTTCGGCCCGCAGGTCGGCCCGTGGTGCGATGCCCTGCCCGCGCTCGTCGCGCGGCTGACCGAGCGGTGGGGCCTGACCGTCGTCGACGCCCGTCCGGGCAACACCGGCCGCACGCTGATGTGCCGCGGACCCGAAGGCGACAGCCGGGTGCTCAAGCTCTGCCCGGATCAGGAGGTCTCCGCCGGCGAGGCCGGCGCCTTGCAGACCTGGGCCGGCCTCTCCCGGGTGGTGCAGGTCCTCGAAGCTGACCTCGAGGAAGGCGCCGTACTGCTGGAAGGCCTCGAACCCGGCACCCAGCTGACCGAGCGCGGCGCGGACGTGCCGTGGACCGAGGTGGGCGACCTGCTCGCCCAGCTGCACAGCGTCGTCCCAGTGCCGAGCGCCCCGTTCCCCACACTGGCCACCCGCGTCGGGCTGATGTTCGACCTGGCCGAACGCCGCCTGCGCGGCTCGGCCGCCGAACCCCGGCTGCCGCTGGAGCTGCTGCACCGCGCCCGGGCCCGGGCCGACGACCTCGCCAGCGGCGGCCCCGTCGCGCTCCTGCACGGCGACCTGCACCCCGGCAACGTCCTCGACGCCGGCCCCGCACGCGGCATCGTCGCGATCGACCCCCGGCCGTGCCTGGGCGACCCGGCTTTCGACGCCGTCGACTGGGCGCTGCTGCCGATGGCCGAGGGCGGCACCCTCGACGACGGCGTCGCGAAGCTCTCCGGTCTCGACGCCGATCGCGTCCGCGCCTGGTGCGCCGCGCTCGCCCCGCTCGTGGCCATGACCCCGCTCCGGGCGGGCGCGCCAACGCCGTTCACCGAAGCCCTGCTGGAGATGGCGCGCTGACCGGCGTGGCGTCAGGACGCGGCCGCCCCGGCACCACTAGCTTTTCCAACCGTGCGCTCCCATTCGTATGACGACGTGCTGTCGGGCCCGCGGAAGCGGAAGGTGCCCGAGGTGCCGGCGGAACCCGGCCTGGTGGTCGAGGACCCGGCCAGCGGCTACTGCGGCGCGGTGGTGAAGATCGAGTACGGCAACGTCGTGCTCGAAGACGCGCGCGGCCGTCACCGGGTGTTCCCGCTCGCCCCGGCGGCGTTCCTGCTCGAAGGCAAGCCCGTCACCCTGGTCCCGGTGAAGAAGGCCGCCGCGCCGGTGAAGCGGGTTTCCGCGTCCGGCTCGGTGAAGGTGCAGGGCCTGCAGGCCCGCGTCGCGCGCGACTCCCGGATCTGGGTCGAGGGCAAGCACGACGCGGAGCTGGTCGAGCGCGTCTGGGGTCACGATCTGCGGGTCGAAGGCGTGGTCGTGGAACCGCTCGACGGCGTCGACGTCCTGTCCGACCGCATCGCCGAGTTCGGCACCGGCCCCGGGCGGCGGCTCGGCGTGCTCGTCGATCACCTGGTCGCGGGGAGTAAGGAATCCCGTCTCGTGGAGCAGGTCCGAGACGAACAGGTGCTGGTCACCGGCCACCCCTACATCGACATCTGGCAGGCCGTGAAGCCGTCGGCCGTCGGCATCCGTGAATGGCCGAACATCCCGCGCGGGATCGAGTGGAAAGTCGGCATCTGCGACGCGCTGGGCTGGGGCGAGACCTACGAAGGCTGGCAGCGGGTGCTGGCCGCGGTGAGCAGCTTCCGGGACCTCGAGACGCCGCTCATCGGCGCCGTCGAGCGGCTCATCGACTTCGTCACCGAGCCGGCGGAGTAGCGCGATTATGTCCGTTTTGTCCAAGGTTACGCGTCGGTCACGTCGGGTCACTTGCCCGGTGCGAACCGACGCGATCTGAGAGCATGAGGTCATGGCAGCGGCTCTGATCTGGCTGATCGTCGGCATCGTCCTGATGATCGCGGAAGTGCTCTCCGGCGACTTCGTCCTGATCATGCTCGGGGTCGGCGCGCTGCTCGGTGCGGGCTCCGCGGCGATCACCGGGAACCCCGTCATCGACGTCGCCGTGTTCGCCGTCAGCTCGGTCGGGCTGATCGTGCTCGCGCGCCCTGCGCTCAAGCGCCGCTTCCTCGCCGGCCCCCACATCGCCACCGGCATCGACGCCCTCGTCGGCACCCGCGCCGTGGTCGTGTCCACAGTGGACTACGACGCCGGCCAGGTGAAGATCGGCGGCGAGGTCTGGTCCGCCCGCGCCGTGCACGAGACCCAGGCGCCGATCGCGCCCGGCACCAGCGTCACCGTCGTCGAGATCTCCGGCGCCACCGCGGTGGTGGACATCCTCTAGCGACCACTGAACGTCCAGGAAAACGGTACTAGGTAAGGGGAAAAGCTCTTGTCGACAATAGCGATCGTCGTGGTCGCGCTGCTGGCCCTGTTCGTCATCATCACGGTGGTCAAGGCGATCATGGTGGTGCCACAGGCGCAGTCGGCGGTGATCGAGCGCCTCGGCCGGTTCCGCACGGTCGCTTCACCCGGCCTGACGTTCCTGGTGCCGTTCCTGGACAAGGTCCGCGCGCGCATCGACCTGCGCGAGCAGGTCGTCTCGTTCCCGCCCCAGCCGGTGATCACCGAGGACAACCTGACGGTGAACATCGACACCGTGGTGTACTTCCAGGTCACCGACTCGCGCGCCGCGGTGTACGAGATCTCGAACTACATCATCGGCGTCGAGCAGCTCACCACCACCACGCTCCGC
>DASXYS010000207.1:0-6778 GCA_036502365.1 Amycolatopsis sp. | reverse complement strand
AGGCCAACACGGTCAGCACGCTGGTCGGCCAGCTCACGCGCTCGGGCGTCGTCGCGCGCGAGCGCGACGCGGAGGACGGGCGCGTGACCCGCCTGGCCCTGACGCCGTCGGCGCTCGAATGGCTCAAGGCCTGGCGCGACGAGCGCGCCGCGACGCTGCTGGGCGCGGTCG
Organism: Amycolatopsis sp.; assembly: GCA_036502365.1. Classification (GTDB taxonomy): domain Bacteria; phylum Actinomycetota; class Actinomycetes; order Mycobacteriales; family Pseudonocardiaceae; genus Amycolatopsis. The sequence continues at coordinate 6,607 of DASXYS010000207.1, read as the reverse complement.
ACCGCCTCGACGCCGCCGACCGCCGCGCGTTGCATGCGGCCCTCGGGCCGCTGGAGCGGCTCACGGCCGAGCTGCACGAGGCAGGCGCCGATGGCTGACGCCCCGGCCGTCGCCGTGCGCGACCTGCGTGTCCGCTTCGGCGACGTCGAGGCCGTCGCCGGGATCTCGTTCGCGGTCGAGCGCGGCGAGGTGTTCGGGTTGCTCGGGCCCAACGGCGCGGGCAAGACGACCACGCTGCGCATGCTGATGGGCCTGATCACGCCGACCGAGGGTGAGATCCGCGTGTTCGGCCACCGGATCACCCCGGGCGCGCCGGTGCTGTCCCGGATCGGGTCCTTTGTGGAGGGTTCCGGCTTCCTGCCGCACCTGTCCGGCCGGACGAACCTGGAGCTGTACTGGGCGGCCACCGGGCGGCCCGCGGAGAAGGCGCACTTCGCCGAGGCGCTGGAGATCGCCGGGCTCGGCGACGCCGTGGAACGGCGGGTGAAGAACTACAGCCAGGGCATGCGGCAGCGGCTCGCGATCGCCCAGGCGATGCTCGGCCTGCCGGAGCTGATGGTGCTCGACGAGCCGACCAACGGGCTCGACCCGCCCCAGATCCACCAGATGCGCGAGGTCCTGCAGCGCTACGCCGCCACGGGGCGCACCGTGGTCGTCTCGAGCCACCTGCTGGCCGAGGTCGAGCAGACCTGTTCGCACGTCGTCGTCATGCACCGCGGCACCCTGGTGGCCTCGGGCGAGGTCAGCGAGCTGGCGGCGGCCAGCGGCGAGGCGACGTTCCGGGTCGGCGACCCGGCTGCGGCCGCCGCGGCGCTGAAGGCGTTCGACGGCGTCACCGAGGTCGCGGTCGAAGGCGAACTGGTGCACGCGAATCTCGACGGGCTGCCGCGCGCCGAGGCCGTGGCGGCACTGGTCCGCGCGGGAGTCGCGGTGGAGCAGGCCGGGCCGCGGCGCCGGCTGGAAGACACGTTCCTGCAGCTGGTCGGAGAGAACTCATGAACGACACCAACAGCTCCAGCGGGGTGCACACCGACCCGGCCGCACTGCAGGAGCTGAGCGATCTGGCGTCGCACGAACGGACGGAGGTCGGCCCGGACGGCGCCGTGGCCGGCTACCGCGCCGACCGCACGCTGCGGCTCGGCGTGGAGCTGAAGCGCCAGCTCAAGCGGCGGCGGACCCAGCTGGTGCTCGGGTTCGTCGTGCTCCTGCCGTTCATCCTGGTGGTGGCGTTCGAGATCGGGCAGTCGAACCCGAACGCCCGCTCGGGCGGGTTCGTGGACCTCGCGACGGCGAGCGCGCCGAACTTCGTGGTGCTCGCGCTGTTCGTGTCCGGGACATTCCTGCTGCCGATGATCGTGGCCCTGTTCTTCGGCGACACGGTGGCCAGCGAATCCTCGTGGTCGAGCCTGAAGTACCTGCTCGCCATCCCGGTGCCGCGGCACCGGGTGCTGCGGCAGAAGGCGATCGTGTCGGGCCTGCTGTCCGCCGCGGCGCTGGTGCTGCTGCCGCTGGTCTCGCTGCTGGTCGGCGTGATCTGGTACGGCACGGGCGATGCGATCAGCCCGACCGGCGACTCGGTGACCTTCGGGCAGAGCATGCTCGCGCTCGTACTGTCCACTGTGTACATCGTGGTGCAGCTGGCCTGGGTGGCCGGCCTGGCGCTGCTGCTGAGCGTGTCGGTCGAGGCTCCGCTCGGCGCGGTCGGCGGGGCGGTGCTGGTGGCGATCCTGTCTCAGATCCTGGACCAGATCACGGCGCTGCAAGGGCTGCGCAACTACCTGCCGACGCACTACTCGTTCGCCTGGATCGACCTGATCTCCACCGACGTCGACTGGTCGAACATGGCCGGCGGGGTGCTGTCGTCGCTGATCTACAGCACGGTGTTCCTGCTGCTGGCCGGCCGCCGGTTCGCGCACAAGGACATCACGAGCTGACCCGTACCGTCCTCCGGCTGCCGCGTCGTCCGACGCGGGCGGCCGGAGGACGGTACGGTCGCCAGCGTGACGATCCATCTCGAACTCGACGCCGGCGTCGCCCTCGTGACCCTCGATCACGGCCGCGGCAACACCCTCGACACGGCCACCTGCCGGGAACTCGTCCTCCAGCTCGAGGAGGCCGACGCCGCGGGCGCCCGGGCCGTCGTGCTCACCGGGTCCGGCTCGATGTTCTCCGCGGGCGTCGACCTGCTCAGCATCGACGAGGGCGGCGCCGGCTACGTCAGCGAGTTCCTGCCCGCGCTGTCCGACGCGCTGCTGGCGGTCTTCGGCTTCCCGCGGCCGGTGGTGGCCGCCGTCAACGGGCACGCGATCGCGGGCGGCCTGGTGCTGGCCGCCGCGTGCGACCACCGGGTGCTCACCGCCGGGACGGCCCGCCTCGGCGTCACGGAACTGCTCGTCGGCGTGCCGTTCCCCATCACGGCGCTGGAGATCCTGCGCTGCGCGTACGGCACGAACCCGCTGCCCGGGCTGATCTACAGCGGGGCGACCGTGCCGGGCGAGGACGCGCTGGCCCGCGGCCTGGTGGACGAGATCGCGCCGGCCGAGGAGGTGCTCGGCCGGGCCCGCGAGCTGGCCAGGCGGCTGGGCGAGCTGCCCGCCGAGGCGTTCGCGCTCACCAAGGCGCAGCTGCACCGGCCCTACCACCAGCGGATCGCGGAGAACCGGGTGTCCGACGACGACAGCGTCGAGCGGATGTGGCGCTCCGAGGCCGCGCTGGCCGCCGTCAAGTCCTATGTGGACCGAGTGCTGCGTTCCTGACGCGCCGGGAAAGACCCGCCGTTGGTGGCTTGGCGCCCACGGGGGCTGGTCGCGGCAGCTCACCATCTGACAGGCCGCGGCCGACGAGCACGCCGCCCCGCAGGCGTTGAAGCGGATCTACCCGGGCAACTGGCTCGCCACCGGCGGAGGTCGAGAGCCTCGCGCGGAGCCGTTCGAACTCGGCTTCGGGAGCAAGGACTCGTACCGCTACTTCGTGCCGGGTGACAACCACTAGCCGAATATCGCGCAGCTACCACGGCTCCAGACCGTCCTTATCGGACTGTTGTGCTCGGGTTCTCGGCGCGACCGAGCCGCTCGGGCGCGGGAGCACCGCCGGAGCGGTCGATGGCGCGCAGCTCGTCGAGGCTGTCGGCGAGGGTGCGACCGGCCAACGCGCCGAGGACGGCGACCTCGATCTCGGCGGTGAGCCGGCCGAAGTACTCGGCGGAGTTGTTGGTGACCAGGCATTCCCGGGGTCCCTCCGCCCGCGGGGCCCACAGCGGCTTGTCGCCGATGGACGAGCGGTAGATCTCCCCCAGCGTGATCCGGTCCGCGGGCCGGCCGAGGCGGACACCCCCGCTGCGGCCCTTGATGGACGCGACGAGCCCGTCCTGCACCAGCGGAACCATCAGCTTGCGCACCAGGCTCGGGTTCGTGTCCAGGCTCCGGGCGAGCTGGGTCGAGCTGAGGACGGGACTGCCCTCTTCCTCGCCATGGCCCAGCAAGAGCATGGCCTTCAACGCACTCGAGAACCGCACGTCCAACATGCCCGGACCTCTTCCCTCCGTCGACCGCTCCATATTAGCAACTCTTACAGTTGCACTTCCGTCGAGTTATATGTACTTTTCACGCATGCATATTATTCCGGCACGCCGACCGAGCTCACGGAGGACTTCATGACCACCGAGACCGAGATCAAAGAGATCGTTTCCCGCTACACCCGGGCCGCGGACCGGCGCGACGGCGAGGCGATGGCCACGCTCTACGAGACCGACGCGGTCGTCGAAGTCCGCTACCGCGGGCCCGAGGGGATGGAGCTGCTGGGCAAGCTTTCCGGGGCGGTGCAGATCGCCGAGGCCATGTCCACGGCCATGGCGCCGCACCCGCCCCTGGGCTGGAGCCACCACACCACCTACGACCACCTGGTCACCATCGACGGCGACGACGCCGACCTCGAAACCCAGTTCATCACCTTCGACGTCGCCGGGATCAGGAAGCCCGAGGGTGGCTGGCCCACCGGCACCTTCGGCGCCCAGGGCACGATCAAGCCCATCGAGTCCGGGTACTACCACTTCTTCTTCCGCCGGACCGGCGGAGCGTGGCGCATCCGCCACATGGACATCACCCACGACATCCCCTACGTCTTCTGATCGCCCGGGCATGACGACACTCGGACTCATCGGAAGTGGGCACATCGGTGGCGTACTCGCCCGGCTGGCGGTAGATGCCGGCCTGGACGTCGTGCTCAGCAATTCGCGGGGACCGCAAACGCTTTCCGGCCTCGTGAGCGAACTGGGGCCGCGGGCTCGGGCGGCCACGCCCGCGCAGGCGGCGGCCGCCGGGGACTGGGTCGTCGTGACGATCCCGGTCGGCGCCGTCGGGACGCTTCCCCGGGAACCGCTGGCCGGCAAGACGGTCATCGACACGGGCAACTACTGGGCCCCGCGTGACGGCGCCATCCCGGAGCTCGAAGCGCGGGAGCTCACCGACAGCGAACTGCTCCAGCGGCACCTGCCGGGGGCGCACGTCGTGAAGGCGTTCAACAACATCAACTACCAGCACCTCAGGGCCCTGCCGCGGCCCGTGCACGCGGCCGACCGGACCACCCTGCCGATCGCGGGCGACGACCCGGACGCGAAGAAGCACGCCGCCGAGCTGCTCTCCCTGCTCGGGTTCGACTTCGTGGACATGGGACCGCTCACCGAAAGCTGGCGCTCACAAGTGGGCAGCCCGGCCTTCTGCGCGCCCTACTCGGTGACCAAGGACGACCAGTTCCTGGGCCGGCCGGCGGCTCCCGCCTCGGCCGCCGAGATCGGTGCGGCACTGGCGTCGGCACGGCGCTGACGCCTGGGAACGCTGTCCGGGCAACACCCGAAGGGCTTCCGAAAGCGGCCACTAGGCGGCGGTCGTGGTCCGGGCCCGCGGGAAACCGTGGGCCCGGGCCGAAACCACCACGGCGAGCACCGGGGCCAGCAGAACCAGCACACTCCACGGGAAAACGCGCGCCCCGAACGCGTCGAGCAGGATCCCGCCGGCCACGCCGCCGGCGGCCATCGCCGCGTTCCACAGGGTGACGAGCATGGCCTGGGCGGCGTCGGCCTGCTCGCCGCCGGCGTCGGCGGCCGCGGTCTGCAGGAGCGTCGGGACACCACCCCAGCCGAGGCCCCACAGCGCGGCGGCGACGTAGACGAGTACTGGGCTGCCGCCGGTGAGCGCGAGGACCGCGGCAGCCACCGCGACCAGGACGGTGCCGGCGAGGGTGAGCACCCGCAGCCGCCGTTGGATGTGCGCGCCGACGACCGCGATGCTCACCAGCGAGGCGAGGCCGAAGACGAGCAGCACGAGGTCCGTCTGCCCGGCAAGGCCCAGCGTGCCCAGGAACGTGGCCACGTAGGTGTACAGGATCGTGTGCGCCAGCACGAAAACGAGCGTCACGGCCAGCACCGGGGTGACCCCGGGGACGGCGAGGGCCTTGAGCACCGGTGTCTTTTCGTGGCGTCGCCCGGGCTGCTCCGGGACGAGCGCCGCGATCCAGGCGAGCGTGACCACCGCGAGCACCGTCATGGCGAAGAACGGCGCGCGCCAGCCGAACGCGTCACCGGCGAACGTCCCGGCAGGCACACCGAACGACAACGCGACCGGGATGCCGGTCATCACGAGCGCGATTGCCTTGCCCCGCAACGGTTCCGGCGCGAGGCCGCGCGCGTACCCGGCGAGCAGCGCCCACGCCAGCCCGGCCGCGACTCCGGCCACGAAGCGGGCGGCCATCGTCAGCGGATAGCTCCCCGAGACGGCGGTGACGGTGTTGGCCACGGCGAAACCCGCCATCGCGGTGAGGAGCAACCGCTTTCGGCCCCAACCCGAGGTGACGGCGGACAGAGGGATGGCGGTGAGGGCGGTGCCGAGCGCGTAAACCGTGACGGCCTGCCCCGCCGCCGGCTCGCCGACGCCCAGCCCCGCGCTCAGGCCCGGCAGGACTCCGGCGGGCAGGGTCTCGGTGAGGCTGGTGAGGAAGACGGCTGTGGCCAACGGCAGCAGAACCCGGACGGGGAGCTTGCCGGGGTGCTCGGGGTTGGGGTTGCGGCTGGCGCTGGGGTTGGTGTCGGCGTTGCTGCTGGACTTGGGGCGGGTGTTGCCGCTGGGGTTGTGGGGCGGCTTCTGGTGGACTCGCATGGTCGTATGCTCGAACCATCACATGGATGTGAAGGTCAATCCGGCGAGGAGTGAGGCGGCGCACATGCGTATCGGGGAGCTGTCCGCGCGGACTAACACACCACGTCGGCTGCTGCGCTACTACGAGGAGCAACGGCTGATCGTGGCGAGCCGCTCCCCCAACGGCTACCGCGAATACGACGAGCCGACCGTCGACCGGGTGCTGCAGATCCGCGGCCTGCTCGACGCCGGCCTGCCGACCCGGATCATCAAGCAGATCCTGCCCTGCCTCGGCAAACCCCGCGCCCTCTACTTCCCCGACGCGACCCCCGAAATGATCGCGACGCTGGAACACGAACTCGACCGCATGACCACCCGCATCACCTGCCTGACCCACAACCGCGACGCGATCGCCGAATACCTGGACGCGGTCCGCGACGGGAACCCACCGGACGTGCTCGTCGAGGCACCAGCCTGAC
>DASXYS010000206.1:0-21028 GCA_036502365.1 Amycolatopsis sp. | reverse complement strand
GGACCTGGTGCGCCTGGTCGGCCTTCGCCGCGCCGTACGCGACGTTGTTGGGCCCGGCGAACACCGAGTTCTTCGACGAGATGTACACGATGTCGCCGCCGATGCCCTGCGCCACCATCGCCTTCGCCGCGGCCTGCGAGACCAGGAACGAGCCCTTGGCCATCACGTCGTGCTGAAGGTCCCAATCGCGTTCGGTGGTCTCCAGCAACGGTTTCGAGATCGACAGGCCGGCGTTGTTCACCACCAGGTCGATCCCGCCGAACGCCAGCACGGTGGTGTCCACGGCGGCCTGCACAGCACCGGCGTCGGTGACGTCTGCGGTCACCGCGACGGCCTTGTCCGGCCCGCCGATGCCGTGGGCCACCCCGGCCGCCGCGTCCGTGTTCAGGTCCGCGATCGCGACGCACGCGCCCTCGGCCGCGAGCCGCTCGGCGATCGCCTTCCCGATCCCCGAACCGGCCCCGGTGACCAGCGCGATCCGCCCGGCCAGCGGCTTCGGCTTCGGCAGCCGCTTCAGCTTCGCTTCTTCCAGCGCCCAGTATTCGATACGGAACTTCTCGCTCTCCGCGATCGGCGCGTACGTGGACACCGCTTCGGCGCCGCGCATCACGTTGATGGCGTTGACGTAGAACTCCCCAGCGACCCGCGCGGTCTGCTTGTCCTTGCCGAACGAGAACATCCCGACGCCCGGCACCAGCACGATCGCCGGGTCGGCGCCGCGCATCGCCGGGCTGTCCGGCGTCGCGTGCCGCTCGTAGTAGGCGCGGTACTCGGTGCGGTATTCGGCGTGCAATTCCTTCAGCCGCGCGACGACGTCCTCCAGCGGCGCCGTCGCCGGCAGGTCGACCACCAGCGGGCGGACCTTGGTGCGCAGGAAGTGATCCGGGCACGAGGTGCCGAGCGCGGCCAATGGCGCGAGCTTCTCCCGCGCCAGGAACTCCAGCACCACGTCGGTGCCGGTGTAGTGCCCGACCTGGCGTTGATCGGTCGACGCCAGCCCGCGGACCACCGGCGCCAGCGCGGCCGCCCGGGCCAGACGGTCCTTTTCGGACAGTGCCTCGAAGCCGGGCACGACGGCGCCGAACGGCTCGGCCTTGCCCCGCTCGGCGAGGAACTTCTCCGCGGTGTGGATGATCTCCAGCGAGTTCCGCCGGCATTCCTCGGAAGTGGCGCCCCACGCGGTGATGCCGTGGCCGCCGAGGATCACGCCGATCGCCTGCGGGTTCGCGGCCTTGACCGCCGCGATGTCCAGTCCGAGCTGGAACCCGGGCCGCCGCCAGTCCCCCCACGCGACGCGGTCGCCGAAGCACTCCTTGGTGAGCGCGGCGCCGTCGGCTGCGGTGGCCAACGCGATGCCTGAATCCGGGTGCAGGTGGTCGACGTGCGGCGCGTCGACCAGCCCGTGCATCGCGGTGTCGATCGACGGTGCCGCCCCGCCCCGGCCGTGCAGGCAGTAGTCGAACGCGGCGACCATCTCGTCCTCGCGCTCGACGCCGGGGTAGACCTCGGCGAGCGCGCGCAGCCGGTCCAGCCGCAGCACAGCGAGCCCGGCCTCGGTCAGCGTGCCCAGGTCACCGCCGGAACCCTTGACCCACAGCAGTTCCGCAGGCCCGCCGGTGACCGGGTCCACTGTAGATCCCTTGGCCGAGGTGTTGCCCCCGGCGTAGTTGGTGTTGCGTGGATCGGCGCCGAGCGCGTTGCTGCGCGCCACCAGCTCCTCGGGCACGGTCATCCTCACGCCCCCCAACCAGCCTGCTGGCCGTCAGCTCGCTCCGCGACGATCTTCTCCTGATACCCGCTGCGGTGATACGCCGCGATCGGGTCCGGGTCGAGTCCGGCCTCGGTGCGCAGATCGGCCAGGATCGGGCGGACGTCGGTGTTGTAGGCGTCCATCAGGATCGCGTTGGATTCCAGCACCTTGCCCTCGCGCTGGGCCGCGCGCAGGGCGTCCCGGTCGACCAGCAGTGCCTTGGCAGTGGCCTCCTGCACGTTCATCACCGAGCGGATGATCGCCGGGATCTTCGCCTCGATGTTGTGGCACTGGTCGAGCATGAACTTGATGCCGTAGGCCGGGTCGAGGGCGCCGCCGCGGACGATCTCGTACATGATCCGGAACAGCTGGAACGGGTCGGCGGCGCCGGCCATCAGGTCGTCGTCGGCGTAGAAGCGCGAGTTGAAGTCGAACGCGCCGAGCTTGCCCGCGCGCAGCAGGAACGCGACGATGAACTCGATGTTCGTACCCGGCGCGTGGTGGCCGGTGTCGATGCACACCGTCGCCCGCTCCCCCAGCTCCAGGCAGTGCGCGTAGGCCGTGCCCCAGTCCGGGATGTCGGTGGCGTAGAACGCGGGCTCGAACAGCTTGTACTCCAGCAGGATCCGCTGATCGTCGCCTAGCCGGTGGTAGGCCTCGCGCAGCGCCTCGGCCAGCCGGTCCTGCCGGTCGCGGAGATCGTCCTGGCCGGGGTAGTTGATGCCGTCGGAGAACCACAGCTTCAGGTCCCGCGAGCCGGTGGCGTCCATGATGGAGATCGCCTCGAGCAGGTGGTCGGTGGCCTTGCGGCGCACCCCGGGATCGGGGTTGGTCACCGAGCCGAGTTTGTAGTCCTCGTCCTGGAAGACGTTGGTGTTGATGGCGCCGACCTCGACCCCGAGGTCCTGGGCGTACCGGGTCAGCGCGCCGAAATCGTCCACCCGGTCCCACGGGATGTGCAGCGCGACGCTCGGGGCCGCGCCGGTGAACCGGTGCACCGTCGCCGCGTCCGCGATCTTCTCCTCGGGCGTGCGCGGCACCCCGGCCTGCGGGAACACCTTGAACCGGGTGCCGGAGTTGGCGAACGCCCAGGAGGGCGTCTCGATCCGCTGCGCCCGCAGAGCGGATTTCACGGCCGTCAGGTCGGACAAGTCGATCACGTCTTTCCTCGTCTGGCGCTTGCGCGCTGGATTGCTCGGCGCTGCTCTTCTCAAGCATTGTCAGGCGCTATGGAAGACCTCGGCCAGCAGCCACGGGTCCTCGTCCGGCGCGCGCCCGCCGAGCCCGGTGAAGAACCCGGCCATCTCCGCCTGCCAGCGGGCGTTCACCTCGGTGCGGGCCATCGCAGCCTGCGCCTCGGCCAGGTCCCCGGCCTCGACGTAGCCGATCAGCAGTCCGTCTTCACGCAGGAACAGCGAATAGTTGCGCCAACCGCTTTCCGACAGCGCGGTCCGCATCTCCGGCCAGACCGAGCGGTGCCGTTCGGCGTACTCGGCCATCCGCTCGGGCTTCACCTGGAGGCAGAAGCAATAACGCGCCATGGTCAGAAGTTGAACTTGTCGATGTTGGCCGAGTCGAACACGGTCGGCGGGCCGAGGACGATCTCTCCTCCTCCCCCGACGGTGTACTCGCCGAGCTTGCCCGCCTTGAACTTCTGTCCCGGCGTGCCGGTGATCTGGCCGGAGCTGAGCGCGACGCCGGCGTACGCGGCGAGGTAGCCGATGTCCGCCGGGTTCCACAGCGCGAACTGCTTCACGGTGCCGTCCTTGACGAACGCGCGCATCTGGTTCGGCGTGCCGAGCCCGGTCACCGCGACCTTGCCCTTGTAGCTCGAGCTGCTGACGTAGCGCGCGGCGGCGGCGATGCCCACGGTGGTCGGCGAGACGATCACCTTCAGGTTCGGGAACGACTGCAGCAGGCCCTGCGCCTCCTGGAACGACTTCTGGTCGTCGTCGTTGCCGTAGGCGATCTTGTCCAGCTTCAGGTTCGCGTACTCCGGCTTGGCCAGCTGCTGCTGGAGCACCTGGATCCAGGCGTTCTGGTTGGTGGCGTTGGGTGTCGCGGACAGCACCGCGATCTCGCCCGAGCCGCCGGAGAGGTCCTTGGCCTGCTTCGCCAGCTGCTCCCCGATGCCTTGGGTGGAGGCCTGGTTGATGAACAGGTCGCGGCAGTCCTTCGCCGCGTCGGAGTCGAACGTGACGACCTTGATGCCGGCACTGCGGGCCTGGTTCAGCGACGGGCAGACCGCGTTCGGGTCGTTCGCGGCAATGCCGATCACGTCCTGCTGCTGCTGGATCAGCGTGTTGATGTAGCTGACTTGGGACGACGCGCTGGCGTCGTTGGGCCCGACCAGCTTGTAGGCGCCCTTGAGCTCGTCGAGCGCGGCCTTGCCGCCGCCCACCTCGATGTCGGAGTACGGGTTGTTCAGCTGCTTGGGCAGGAACGCCATCTTGACGCCCTGTTTGGTCGCGGCGTTGGGGTCGGCGGCCGCCGTGGATTGCGCGGGCCCCGAGCCGGAGCTGTCGTTCTTGGTCGTGCCACCGCAGGCGGCCAGGCTGAGCACCAGCCCGGCCGCGGTGGCCGCCGAGAGCGCGCCGGTGAGAAATCGACGGGACATCTTCGTCACCTTTCTGATCACTGCTCGATCCCGGCGAGCGCTCCGGGGTCCGGGGACGAGGATCGCCTTCGCCGGCGCCGCAGGGCCGCGCGGGCGGAGGAGACGATGTTGGGCAGCAGCACCGAGACGATCAGCAGCACCCCGGTGACGATGTTGAGCGCCTCGTTCGAGACGTCCTGCAGCCGCAGCGCGTTCTGCAGCCCGGCCAGCAGCACCACGCCGGACAGCACCCCCGGCAGCGTGCCCTTGCCGCCGAAGATCGACACGCCGCCGAGCAGCACCGCGGCGACCACGGCCAGCTCCATGCCGAAGCCGTTGTCCGCGCGGGCGCTGGAATAGCGCAGCGTCCACAGCACGCCGGCGAGCCCGGACATCGCGCCGCACACCACGTACAGCCAGAATTTGAGCCGCCCGGTGCGGACGCCGGCGAACCGCGCGGCCTGCTCGCTCGCGCCGGCCGCGAACACCGCGCGCCCGATCGGCGTGGCGTGCAGGACCACGCCGAAGACCACGGCCAGCACCACCAGCGGCACGAGCACGTTCGGGATCGGGCCGCCGCCGAGGGTCCCGGTGACCCACGAGGTGTAGGCGCGCGGGAAGTCGGCCACCGCGCCGTCGCCGAGCACCACGAACGCCAGGCCGCGGTACAGCGCCATGGTGCCGATGGTGACGGCGAGCGAGGGCAGCTTGAGCATCGTGACGAAGAACCCGTTGACCGCGCCCAGAATCGCGCCGAGCACGATGCTGATCGGGATGATCGACTCGATCGTCAGCCCGGCGTCCCACAGCGAGCCCATCACCGCGGATGTGAGCCCGAGGGTGCTCGCCACCGAGAGGTCGATCTCGCCGGTGACGATGATGAACGTCATCGGCAACGCGATCAGCGCGATCGGCAGCAGGTCCAGCAGCAGGAAGGTGTAGTTGCGGCCGGTGCCGAAGTTGTCGACCACGCCGGAGGCGACCAGCAGCACCACGATCGTGACCAGGATGACCGCGGCGTCCCAGCTCGCCAGGCGCGAGAGCCAGGCTGCTCTGCCGCGTGGCACTGCGGTGTCAGACATGGGAATCCTTCTTCTTCAGTGCTTGTGCGACGCGCACCGCGAGCAGCCGGTCCGCCCCGATCGCCAGCAGGATCAGCGCGCCGACGATCGCCTGCTGCCAGAACTGGTTGATGTCGAGCACGGCCAGCGCGCTGCCGATGACGGTCAGCAGCAGGGCACCGAGGCTCGCGCCCCACACCGAGCCGCTGCCGCCGAACACCGCGACCCCGCCGACCACGGCGGCGGCGACCACGTTCAGCTCGTACCCGGTGCCCGCGGCCGCGTCGACGGTGCCGAACCGCGCCGCGAACAGCACCCCGGCGAGACCCGCGAGCGCCCCGCTGACCAGGAACGCGACGGTGGTGTTGCGGCCGACCTTGATGCCCGCCAGCCGGGCCGCCTGCGGGCTCGAGCCCATCGCGTACAGCTCGCGGCCGCCGCGGTAGTTCCGCAGCACCACACCGGCCACGACCATCACCACCACCGCGATCAGCACCAGCCAGGGCACGCCGAGCACCGCGGAATCGCCGAAGCCGAGGAACGAGCCCGGCAGCTGGTCCGCGTTGATCTGCTGGCCGCCGGCCCAGAAGTAGCTGACGCCGCGGAACGCGTACAGCGTGCCGAGCGTGACCACCAGCGCGGGCACCTGCCCGAACCGGACCACCGCGCCGTTGACCAGCCCGCAGACCGCGCCGACCGCGAGCCCGGCCAGCAACGCCACGATCACGGGCAGGCCCGGGTTCCCGCGCAGCAGCGTGCCGACGGCGAACGCCGAGAGCCCCAGCACCGACCCGACGGACAGGTCGATGTTGCGGGTGATCATCACCACCGCCTGCCCGACCGCCAGCACTGCCAGGATCGCCGTGCCCAGCAGGATGTCGCGGATGCTCTGCCCGGACAGGAACCTCGGGTTCTGCGTCGCGGTGAACGCCACCAGCACCACGAGCGCGAGCACGATGCCCGACTCGCGCGCCCGGAAAAGCCCGCCCAGCACCGATTTCCGCGGCGACGCGGTCAGTTCGCGGGGCTGCGCCACTTCACCCGCCGTCTCCGGCCCCGTCTTGGTCGCGCTCACGCCGCCGCTCCTCGTGCTGCCCTGATCACGCTCGCCCTGGTCACCTTCACGCCGCCGCTTCCTGTCCCATGGCCGCGAACATCACCGAGCTTTCGGTGGCCCCGGCCCGCGGGATCTCCGCCACGATCCGGCCCTCGCGCATGACCAGCACCCGGTCGGCCATACCGAGCACCTCCGGCAGCTCCGAGGACACCATCACCACGGCGACGCCCTCGGCCGCGAGCGAGGACATCAGCCGGTGCACCTCGGCCTTGGTGCCGACGTCGATGCCGCGCGTCGGCTCGTCCACGATGAGCACCTTCGGCGCCATCGCGAGCCACTTGGCCAGCACCACCTTCTGCTGGTTGCCGCCCGAAAGCGTGCCGACGGGATCACCGAGGCGCCGGTACTTCGTGCGCAGCCGCTCGGTCCAGCGCACCGCTTCCCGGCGTTCGCCGGGGCCGAGGAGCAGGCCGAGTTTCGAGAGCGCGCGCGAACGCGGCAGCGTCACGTTCCGCTCGATCGACAGGTCCATCACCAGGCCCTGCTGCCGCCGGTCCTCCGGGACCAATGCCATCCCGGCGGACATCGCGGCGCGCGGCGAGCCGGCGCGCAGCTTCTTCCCGTTCAGCCGCACCACTCCGGCGTCTCGTTCGTCCACTCCGAACACCGCCTGCACGACCTCCGAGCGCCCCGAGCCGACCAGCCCCGCGAACGCGACGATCTCGCCCGCCCGGACCGAGAACGAGATGTCGCGGAAAACCCCTTCGCGCGCCAGGCCTTCCACCTCGAGGACCACCGCGCCGGGCTCCACGTCCTGTTTGGGGAACAGCGTGTCCAGCTCCCGCCCGACCATGCGGCGCACCATCTCCTCGACCGTCACCTCGTCGACGAGGTCGGTGGAGACGTGTTTGCCGTCGCGCATGATCGTCACCCGCTGGCACAGCTCGGTGATCTCCTCGAACCGGTGCGAGATGAACATGATCGCCGCGCCCTCGTCACGCAGGGCGCGTGCCACGGAGAACAGCCGCTCGACCTCGACCAGGCTCAGCGCCGCCGTGGGCTCGTCCATCACCAGCACCCGCGCGTCCGCGCTGAGGGCCTTGGCGATCTCGACGATCTGCTGGTCGGCGATCGACAGCCCGCGCGCCGGGCGGCCCGGGTCGATCCGCACGCCCAGCCGCGCGAACAGGCGCTCGGCCTCGGCGCGGACGGCGGCGCGGTCGATCATCCCGAGGGCCTTGCGCGGATGCCGGCCCATCACGATGTTCTCCGCCACCGAAAGATCGGGAAACAGCGTGGGCTCCTGGTAGATCACCGCGATGCCGGCCGCTTTGGCGGCGGCGGGCGAGGAGAACCCGACCGGCTCGCCGTCCAGCAGCAGGATGCCCTCGTCGGGCCGGTGCACCCCGGCGAGCATCTTGACGATGGTCGACTTGCCCGCGCCGTTCTCCCCGACCAGCGCGTGGGCCTCGCCGGCGTACAGCGGGAACGACACCCCGGCGACCGCCGCGACCGCGCCGAACGACTTGGTCACGCCGCGGACCTCCAGTAGGGGCTCGCGGCCCGGCTCCTGCCGCGTCATCGCGACCTCCGGATTGAAAGGTTTCACAAACCTGGCGCGGTGACGCTACTATGCGTCAGAAGGTGAAGTCAATGACGCGAGAAAACCGTAAATGAAACGATTTTTCAGTCGGCGCCGGGCGGATCGGCACGTTTCGGCTTCCCGCTCGCCGGCAAGCCCGGCGGCGGGCTCCGGCCGGCCGGTACCACACGAAGGGCCGCGATGACGGTGCAAGACCCCCACGAGGCCGGGCCCGCCGATGCCCGCGCCGCCGGCATCAAGGACGTCGCGGCCGCGGCCGGGGTCTCCCTCGGCACGGTCTCCAACGTGCTCAACCGGCCGGACCGGGTCAGCCCCGGCACCCGCGCGAAGGTCGAGGCCGCGATGGCCGAACTACGGTTCGTGCGCAACGAATCGGCGCGGCAGCTGCGCGTCGGGCACAGCCGCGTGCTCGCGTACGTGATGCTCGACGGCCGCAACCCGTTCTTCACCGACGTCGCCGCGGGCATGGAAGACACCGCCGACGAAGAGGACCTCTCGCTGTTCCTGTGCAACAGCGCCAATCTCGCCACCCGCGAGGCCGCCTACCTCAGCCGGCTGGAACAGCAGCGGGTGCAGGGCATCCTGATCACGCCCGTCGACCCCGGCTCGCCCCAGCTCGACGAGATCGCCCGGCGCGGCACGCCGCTGGTGATCGTCGACCGCACCCGGCCCACGGCCAGCCACTGCTCGGTGGCCGTCGACGACGTGGTGGGCGGCGAGATCGCGGTGCGCCACCTGGTCGAGCAGGGCCACGAGCGGATCGGGTTCGTGGGCGGGCTGCTGGGCGTCGGACAGGTGCGCGACCGCCGCGAAGGCGCGCTGCGGGCGTTGCGCGCGGCCGGCCTCGGCCCGGACCACCTGGTCGACCTGACGACGTCGCAGATGGGCGTGGCCGACGGCGGTAACGCGGGCCAGCGCCTGGCCGGCCTGCCCGCCTCGTCCCGCCCGACCGCGGCGTTCTGCGCGAACGACCTGCTGGCGCTGGGCCTGTTGCAGGCGTGCGCCGCGCTGCGCCTGCGGGTCCCGGACGACCTCGCCATCGTCGGCTACGACGACATCGAGTTCGCCGCGGCCGCCACCGTGCCGCTGACCTCGGTCCGGCAGCCGCGCCGCCGGCTCGGCCGGACGGCCGCGGAGCTGCTGATGCAGGAGACCGCCGACCCCGGCCACGAGCACCAGCAGGTGACGTTCACCCCGGAGCTGGTCGTGCGCGCGTCGACTTACCCGCGGGCTTGAGCGGGACTAGCTTGTGAGTGTTTATGACGGTTCTAACCGTCATAAACACTCACAAGGCTTCCAGCGTGAGCAGCGTGAGCTTCGCGGCCTCGCCGCCGCGGTAGCGCCCGGAGGTGCCGTTCGAGCGGACCACCCGGTGACACGGGACGACCAGCGGCAGCGGGTTCGTCGCGCAGGCCGTGCCGACCGCGCGCACCGCCTTCGGGCTGCCCGACGCGGCGGCAACCTGAGCGTAGCTTTCCGTGCTGCCGTAAGGGATTTCGGCCAGGTGTGTGAGCACGGCGCGGCGGAAACCCTTGGACAGCCGGAAGTCCAGCGGCACGTCGAACGCGCGCCGCTGTCCGGTGAAGTACTCGTCCAGCTCGCGGGCGACCGGGTCCAGCCGCGCGGGCGCGGCCAGTATCCGCGGGCTGACCGCGCCGGCCAGCTCCGCCAGCACGTCGTCGTGTCCCTCGACGCTGAAAGCGACGCGCACCAGGCCTTCCTCGGTCGCGGCGAGCAGCAGCGGGCCGACGGGGGAATCGACGGTGCGGTACGCGACGTCGAGCAGGCCGTCACGCTGGGCCAGCCCGGCGAGCCGCGCGCGCAGCCTGGCCGCGGTGGCGTCGTCCGGGCCCGGCACGCTTTTGAACAGCTCGGTGCCAGGCCGTTCAGTGGTGGACAGTTCAGTGGTGGACAGCTCAGTGTCAGACGGCTCAGTCATGGGCGTGCTCCTTCCGGCTCCGCAGCACTCAAGTCCTTCAGCCGCAACGCTTTGATGCCGTCCGCGGCAGCGCGGCGGGCGGCGTCGGCGGTGCCGCCGGTGATCGCGGCGACCTCGCGGTAGGGGAAGCCGGCGAGGTAGTGGTAGGCGACCGCGGCGCGCTGCTTGTCCGGCAGCTCCGCGAGCGCGTGCCACAGGTCGCCGTCCCAGTCCTCGGGGCGGCCGGTGCGGCTCGGCTCCTCCGGCAGCGCGTCCACCGGGACCGGACGGCGCGCCCGCGCGCGCAGCACGTCGATCGCCTTGCGGTGGGCGATCGTGACCAGCCAAGCCTCGACGTTCGCGTCCCCGGGCAGCTCCGGGTAGGCCTTCAGCGCGGACAGGAACGTCTCGGACCAGGCGTCCTCGGCGTCGGCCGGGCCCACCACCGCGCGGCAGACGCGCAGCACCATCGGCCCGTGCTCGTCCACCACCCGCTCGAACGGCCGCGCGCTCACCGGCGTGCCCCGTCGTCGACCTGCACCGGGTAGCCGGCGCGCAGAACGGCCACTGTGGACGGTGGCGTGACGACCGTCGCCGTGCCCGCCTTCGGCCGCGGCCGGCGGGCGCCGTAGCCCTCGCGGGTCCACTCGGCCAGGTGCCCGTCGACCACCAGCTCGGGAACTCCGTCGCGGAGCACGAAGACGCCGTCGGGCAGCCCGGGCCACGGCAGCTCGTGAAAGCGCCGCCGGTGTGTCCCGCGGAAGAGGCGTTCGCCGTGCAACTGCCGGTTCATCTCCTTCGCCGAGGGCGGCGGTACTCGCAGCTCCTCGGCCCAAGCGTCGCGATAAGCCCGGTAGTCCCGGTGCCGGCACTCGCCGCACGGCCGGTGCCCGGCGGCGAACGCCACCGCCTCGTCGAGGAAGTACAGCGGCGTCCAGCGGTTCGGCAGCCACTGCTCACGCCACCGCCCGCGGAACTCCAGCGCGCAGGTGATCCAGAGGTCGCCGGCGTGGAACCGGACGATGTCGCGGCCGGAGTGCAGGATGCCGCGGTTGCCCGTCCACGCGCCGCGCAGCGCGAACGCCTCGATCTCCCCGGTCGGCGTCACCCGGTTGCGACCTGTCACGGCTCCCCTCCCCCGCCCTTCTTACTACCCAAGATCAGAACAGCCTGCCGTCCTCGTCCGCCGGCGGCTCCTCCAGGCCGAGGAGAAAGCGTTTGCGGTCGACGCCGCCCGCGTAACCGGTCAGCCCGCCGCTCGCGCCGACCACCCGGTGGCACGGCACGACGATGCTGATCGGGTTCCAGCCGTTGGCATTCCCGACCGCCTGCGCGGCGCCGGGGTCGCCCAGCTCCGCCGCGAGCTGCCCGTACGTGCGTGTCTCGCCGTGCGGGATCTTCGTGAGCAGTCCCCAGACCTTCAGCTCGAACTCCGAGCCGCGGGGCGCGAGCGGCAGGTCGAACTCGGTCCGCTCGCCCGCGAAGTACTCACGCAGCTGCCGGGCCGCCTCGCCGAACCCGCGGTCGTCACGCGGCCCGAACCCGTCCAGGCGCGGCTTGCGCCGATGCCCGTCGAAGTAAAGGCCGATGAGCGCGTCGCCGTCCGCGACCAACGTCAGCTCGCCCACCGGCGAGTCCACGACCGTGTGCCGGACACTCATGCCCCTTGTCCCTTCGCTCCCGGTGGTTGCCTCGTGCTCCCTCCACCGTGAAGACGTCCAGACTGCCGGAAACGTGAGGTCCGGACTTCGGCGGCCCGGCCGGAAACGCGGAACGGCCCGGCCGGGAGCACCCGGCCGGGCCGTTCCGTGTCACTTAGATGGTCGCTCAGATCTGGCCGAAGATCTTCGAGTACGCGTAGCCGACCTTCTTGTCATACGAATCGACTTCCCAGAACGCCAGCAGCGACACGCCCTTGGACGCCGCGAACGACTCCAGCGTCTTGGCGTTGGCCTGGGTGAAGTTCTCGTTGTCGTCGTTCTTGCCGGCGATCGGCGTCAGCCCGAGCTGCGCCCACGCCGCCGACGAGGACTCGCCGTAGAGGCTCGCGAGCTGCTTCGCGGTGGCGTTCGCCCCGGACTCGGCGTCGTTGAGCGCGTTCTCCCCGTCGCCGAAGTCCATGGTCATGATGTTGACCGTGCTGACCTTCACGCCCTTGCTCTTGGCGTCCTTGAGCAGGGAGAGCGCGTTGCCCTCCAGCCCGCTCGGGCCGACCGGCAGCGTGTAGTCGACCTGCACCGACGGGTCGGCCTTCTGCAGCGCCGCCAGCGCGGTGTCCCGGCGCTGGATCGACGCGGTGTCGTCCAGCGGGCCGCCCTCGATGTCGAAGTCCAGCCGGTGCACGTTGTTGGTCTTCACGACGTTCGCGTACGCGGCCTGCAGGCTGCTCGCCGACGTGCAGGTCTGCGCCAGCTCACCGCCCTGGGCGCCGCCGAACGAGATGATCACGTCGCCGCCCGCCGACTGCAGCGAGCTGATCTGCGACTTGAAGTTGCCGACCGGGTAATCGCCGTTCTCCCACTTGGCGGTGCAGCCGCTCTGCGGGATCAGGAACGCCAGCGTGAAGTGGCTGACGCCGGACGCGGTCTTGTCGGCGGCCATGTCGCCGACCGTGCCGCTGCTCAATTCGAGGTAGGGCGCGGCGAACTTCGCCGGAAACGACTGGGGCGAGGACTGGGGCGAAGCCTGGGCGACGCCACCGGCCGCCGGCGCCGCCGCGGGCAGCAGCGCCGCCGCGGCGATCGTCAGGGCTCGGCAAAGGGAGCTGACCATCGGCAGATCCTTCCGGGGGACAACGGGGACCACGGCGGCGGTGTCCGGCAGGGCTTCCTTTGTTAAGAAAGATTCCTATCGAAGTGACTGAGAAGATATGCCCCGGCACGCAGCGAAGTCAAGAGCCCGGAAAACCCCGGCCAGAGCGGGGAAATGGCCAAAAAGGACGTGGACCGCAAAACGGTGGCGTGCCATCCCGCGAGGATGGCACGCCACCGTGGCCGGCAGTCTCAGAGCAGCAGGTTCAGCCCCTTCAGATCCGCCGCGTACTTCCGGATCAGCTCCGCCGAAACGTGCGGAATGTCCTTGTCCGCACCCACTTTCGCGGTCTGGACGGCCGTACGGAAGCGCTCGGTCGGGATGTCGCCCGCCCCGTCGACCGGCTCGGCCGGCCGGGCGAACGCGTGCAGCAGCGGCAGCAGCGAGTGCTGCTTCTGCAGCTCCGGCAGGCCTCGGATGGCGCGGTCGAACCGGGCGAACCAGTCGGCGTAGTCGTCGATCCGCTGGATCCGGTAGCCGGCCTCGTTCAGCCAGTCCACGTAGACGTCGAGCGAAATGCCGTCCTCGTGCGGGTTCATCACGTTGTACGTCCGGTAGCCCTCGGCCTCGGCCAGCCCGACGGTCGTGATCGCCTCGGCGGTGAAGTCGACCGGGAGCCCGTCGTAGTGCGCCGGCCGGTCACCGGCGTAGAACGAGCGCGGCGCGATGCCGGTGACGATGAGGCTGAGCAGCAGCCGGGTGAACATGTCGGGCACGTTGAGCTGCCCCGCGTACCGGCTGTGCGCCAGGATCATGTCGGAGCGGAACGTCGCGACCGGCAGCTGCGCCAGGTCGTACGCCTCGCGCAGCAGGACCTCGCCGGCCCACTTGCTCGTCCCGTACCCGCTGGCGTACTCCTCGTTGATCGTGCGCACCGGGCAGGTGACGCGGATGTCGGAGTACTCGTCGGTGCCCGCGGCCTCCTCGGTGAACACGCCCACCGTGGACAGGTAGGTGACCGGCTTGATCCGCGTGGTCAACGCCAGCCGGATCAGCTCCGCGGTGCCGACCACGTTCGGCCCGAACAGCTGGTCGTAGGGCAGCACGTGGTTGACCAGCGCGGCCGGGTGCACGATCAGGTCGACCGTATCGGCCAGCCGTCGCCAGGTCGGCTCGTCGAGCCCGAGGTCGGCGTCCCCGATGTCGCCCGCGAGCACCTCCAGGTGCTCGGCGGCCAGCTCCCGGAAGTGCCGCAGCAGCTCCGCATCGCCGCTGTCGAACGCGTCCTCGAGCCGCTTGCGCGCCGCCTCGGCCGTGCTGCCGCGGACGATGCAGATCAGCTTGCCGCCGGTTTCGTCCAGCCGCTCCAGCCATTCCAGGCACAGGAACCGGCCGAGGTAGCCGTTCGAACCGGTCAGCAGCACGGTGCGCGGCTGACCGCTCGGCCGAGGCAGATCCTTCGCCGCGGCCAGGGTTTCCGCGTCGATGAACTTGTCGAGCGTGAGATCCGCGGCCCGGGCCACGGTGGCGCCTTCGCCGTGCACACTGGCGAAGGTCGGCCGCTGCGTGCCGGACTCACGCGCCGCCTCGATGTACGCGGCCAGGTGCCGCAGGTCGTTGGCCGGGCTGATCACCACGCCCACCGGGACCTCGACGTCGAAGATCTCCTTGAGCAGCGTGGAAAACGACAACGCGGACAGCGAATCGCCGCCCAGGTCCATGAAGTGCGCGTCCGGCGCCAGCTCGCCGGCCGAGGAGCTGAGCACGGCCAGCGCGGCGCGGACCACCGTGTCGAACACCGGCTCGTCGCGGCCGGTGCGGCGCAGCGCGCGCAGCTCGTTCGCCTCGCGGTCGGCCAGCTCCTGGTAGAACTGCTCCAGCCGCTCGCCGTAGAACTCCTTCAGCTTGGGGCGCAACAGCTTCCGGATCCCCGACAGCAGGCCGTTCTCCGGGGTGAACGGCTCGGTCTCCAGCAGGAAGTCACGCGGGATCTCGTAGGAGTTGAGGTCCGCCTCCTTCGCGATCCGCTGCAGCGACTCGGCCACCGCCGCCTTCAGGTCGCCGCCGTGCTCGAGCGCCTCCGGCGTCGGCACGACCACCGCGAGCAGGTACGCGCGCTCGCTGCTGCCGTAGACGTAGATCTGCCGGACCAGCGGGCTGGTCGCGAACACGGCCTCCAGCCGGGAGACCGCGACGAACTCGCCCTGCGACAGCTTGAGCACGTTCTTGCTGCGGTCGAGGTACACCAGCTCGTCGGGCCCGACCTCGGCCATGATGTCGCCGGTGCGGTAGAAGCCGTCGTCGTCGAAAACCTCGGCCGTGGCGTCGGGCCGCTTGAAGTAACCCGGCACCAGGCCCGACGACTTGATCAGCAGCTCACCCCTGGGGTGCGGCACGTCCGTGGTGAAGTACCCGAGCTCGGGCACGTCCACGAGCTTGTAGTCGGTGACTCGTTCCCGTGAGATGAGGTGGTCCAGCAGGACGGCGCCCGCTTCCGTCGAGCCGTAGCCGTCGTGCAGCGGGAGCCCGATGCAGGACTCGACGAACGCCGTCATCTCGGCCGAAAGCGGCGCGGACCCGGAGCCCACCCAGAGCAGCCGGCCGCCGAGGACCTTCTCCCGCAGCTGGGCCTTCACCTCTTCCTCGGTCCCGGAGCTGGTGTCCAGCATGCTCTGGTAACGCTGGAACAGCATGTCGCAGATCCGCGGCACCATCATCAGCTCGGTGGGGCGCGCCAGCTCGATGTCCTCGAACAGCGTGGACACGTCGCTCTTCGCGACGAAGTACGAGGTGCCGCCGTCGGCCATCGCGCCGAGCAGGAGCGCGCGGCCCGCGATGTGGCTCATCGGCATGTAGTTGACGCTCAGTACCGCGCGGCCGGTCTTCACCGGCCAGAACCCGAACCACAGCTCGCGCACCAGCCGGTCGGTGTACATGGCGCCCTTGGGCGTGCCGGTGCTGCCGGAGGTGTAGATGAGCAGGGTGAGGCGGTCGCCCGCCGGGCCCGGGTCGAACTCGGGTGCCGGCGGCAGCTTCTGTCCCCGCGCGATCACGTCGGCCAGAGTGTCGAGCACGACCGTGCTGCCGGACTCCGCGAGCTGCTGCCGCGCGGCCTCGAGCTGCTCGCGCTGCTCGTCGACTTCGGCCTGGTAGTCGAACACCAGCAGCCGCCGCACCGAGGCGCTCTCCGCGATCGCTTCGACGGCGGTGCCCAGGTTTTCCACACTGGCGGCGAGAATCCGCGGCCCGGTCTCGGCGATGATCGGCTTCAGGTGCCCCGCGGTCGCGCCGGCCTGCAGCGGGACGCAGACCGCGCCGATCCGCGTGCACGCCAGGTCGATGGTCGCGTAGTCGGTGCTGGTGAACCCGAGTACGGCGACGAATTCGTCGGCCGCCAGCGGGTTTTGCGAGTCGTGGTGCCACTCGGCGACGACCGCGCCGACGCGGTCCCACAGCTCGCCGTAGGTGATCGTCTCGAATCGCGGCAGCAGCTCCAGCGTGGTGCGGCCGGTCGCCGGGTCGGTGACAAGCTCCTTCGCCCGCTCCCCCAGCACCGGCCGGTCCGCGTACCCCTCCATGACCGTGGCGACGACCCGCTGGAGCGACAGCCCGGGCTGCCGGATCGCCGCGCTCACGGAGTCAAGCGGCGTGGCTGCGCGAACCTGCTGGTCACCGGCGTACAGCGCGGCGGCGCGATGCTCCTGCCGCTCGTCGGTGGCCGTGCTTGCGGTCGTCATGGGTCAGCCCTCCCGTGGATTTCGATTACGCGCGTACGGGAGCGGCAGTGGTCCCCGGCGTTAGATGTAGTACGACAACTAAATTTACCTTCGGTGATCCATTGCCTACAGGGCTGACCCTTGTGAGATATCGCTCCTTGTGTC
This sequence comes from Amycolatopsis sp., assembly GCA_036502365.1. Taxonomy (GTDB): domain Bacteria; phylum Actinomycetota; class Actinomycetes; order Mycobacteriales; family Pseudonocardiaceae; genus Amycolatopsis. Next base: position 4,411 of record DASXYS010000206.1, on the reverse strand, counting down.
GCCCCAATCACCAGTGGTAGTGATCTTAGGCCGAACAGCCTAACCTTTACCCGGCTCTGAACTGGCCTTTGTGGACGGTGGGGCAGCCGGCCGGGCGGCTACGCTCATCCGCGTGATCACCACGGAGGGATACCTGTACTTCGTCGACCGCGCGCTGGACGGGATGGCCGCCGTCCTCATCGGACTCGGCGACGAGCGGGCGAATCGCTGCCCGGGCCTGCCGGGCGGCAACTCGCCGTACGCGATCGTCACGCACTGCCTCGGCGTCGTCTCCTTCTGGGGCGGGCAGGTCGTCGCGGGCCACGCCGTGCCACGCGACCGCGCGGCGGAGTTCACCGCTTCCGGCCCGGTCGACGAGCTGGTGGCGCGGCTGCGCCTCGTCCGCGAGCAGTTCGCAGCGGATGTCGCCGCGGCGGTCCCGGCCGGCCCCTGCCGCGGCGAGGTCCCGCCGAAGTACCGCGAAACCCCGATCGGTGTAAGCCAGGGCATGGCACTACAGCACATCTACGAGGAGCTTGCACAGCACCGTGGCCACCTCGAGCTGACCCGGGACCTGCTGTCGGCAGGCCACTGACCAAGTCCTGTGTAGACAGTCTCAGCGGTTTCCGGCCAGCGCCCGCAGACCGGTCACGAGGGCGTCGACGGGAATGCCGCCCAGGACGTGGTGCGCGACGAGCAGCCCGGGCAACAGCGTGGCGAGCGCCAGCCCGATCGCGTCCGGGTCGGCGCCGGGCGCCAGCTCGCCGCTCTCCTGCCAGCGGCCGACGAGCCGGCCCAGCCGGCCGCGCAGCTCGGCGTGGAACGCCCGCGCGTTGGTGTGCACCGCCGGGTTGCGCAGCGCCTCGGCCCAGGCCTGGATGGCGATCCGCGACAGGTCGGAGTTCGGCCCGCTCCCCAGTTCCGCGGCCAGCACCGCGACCAGCTCCGCCGGGCGCGGCGGCTCGTCGGCCGCCAGCAGCCGCTCGAACACGGCCCGGAGCATCGCCGCCGCCTCGAGCCCGGCCGCCTCGATCAGCTCGTCTTTTCCCCTGATGTAACGGTAAACGCCGCTGGCGGACATGCCGGTCTCGGCGATCACGTCGTCCATGGACGTCACGTGGAAGCCGTCCCGAGCGAAGCACCGCCAGGCGCACACCAGCACGTGCCGGCGGCGTTCCTCCCGGTACTCTTCGCTGATCCTCGGCATGCGAGCCAGCGTACCCGCGCCGGTCTCCCCCACTCGCGGTCGAACACCGCCGGCTGCGCGGCATCCGTCCACAGTGGACCACCGGGCCGCGGCGAGTGACTCCGGTCAGTCGCCGCCGCGGCGCAGGCGCATCAGCTCGAAGACGAGGATCCAGGTCAGCAGGCCCACGAGCAGGCTGCCGGCCAGCCACGTCCACCACACGGCGGCCGCCCACCACAGGCTCGAGACCAGGAAACCCAGCCCGGCCACGAGGCCGAGACCCGCCATCTGGACCGTCCGGCGAGCGGTCCTTCGGTCGTCCATGGCGCGAAGGCTACTGCCACCCGGAGTAGAGCGACGCCGCCGAACGGAGGACAACCGAGGCCGGCCATAATCCGTTCGAGTGTCACCCTTCGTGATCTCTGCCGCGTACGGGCACTCACGGTGTCCAATGGAGACGAGTGGGAGGGCCGGCCTCCGGAAGGGGGAGGCCGGCCCTCCCGCTCGCGCTGCCAACGGGCCCGGGATTTTCCGAGCCCGGCTTACTTCGTGAAGTACCACTCCTCCGGGCTGCGGGCCGTCTGGACCGCGGGGAACGCCACCCCGCCGAGCTTCTTGTCCACCACCTCGATGTACGTGCGCAGTGGCATGTTGATCTGCCCCGGCAAGGTCTTCACCGCGTAGTCCTCGTACGCGGCGAAGGCATTTTTGTCGTCGCTGTGCAGGGTGGCCTGGATGAGCTTGTCGAGCTGCGGGTCGTCGTAGTTGCCGATGTTGTTGGTGGATCCCGGCAGCAGCAGCTGGTCGCCCGTCGGCACCGCGTTGTACTGCTGGTAGCCGAAGAAGCCCATCTGCCACGCGCAGGTCGGGCCCGAGCCGTGGCAGTCGCTGAGATCGTTGAGCAGGGCGTTGAACTCCTGGCCCTTCAGGTCGAACACGATGCCCGCCTCGGCGGCGTCCGACTTCCACTGCTGCATGATCCGGCCGTACGCCGGGTTGCCCGTCGAGTACTGCAGCGAGAACTCCAGCCGCGTGCCGGCCGTGACGCCCGCACCGCACTGGTTCGGCGCGGTGCCCGGGCTGGTGCACGTCATCGCGCCGTTCTGCAGGGTCCAGCCGTGGCTGGTGAGCAGGCCCTTGGCCTTCGCCTTGTCGAACGGGTACGGGCCGGCGCCGCGCTCGGCCGCCGTCACGTACTCGTTGTCCGGGTTGACCGGCACCGGTCCCGTGGTCGGCGCGCCGTAGCCGCGGAACGCGACGTTCACGTCGGTTTCCTGGTCCAGCGTCTGCTGCATGGCCTGCCGGAGGTACAGCTGCTTGAACGCCGGCCCGAACGTCGGGTTGTCCATGTTCAGCAGCGTCGTGCTCCAGCCCCAGCCGTACGCGGGCACCAGATTGTAGTTGGCCTGCAACGGATTCGTGGCCGGCAGCTTCTCCGACGCCTTCTTCTGCGGCAGGTCCGCGCCCTGCACCGAGCCGACGTTCACGGTCTTCCCGCTGCGCAGCGCGTTGAACTCCGCACTGGTGCTGGTGAACGGCTGCATCTTGTAGTGCGCCAGGTGCGGCTTGTCCGGCCCGCTGTACTTCGGGTTCGGGTCGTAGCTGATGTTGCCCTCGGCGTCGAACGCGGTGAGGTGCCACGGCCCGTCCACGACCTGCCACAGCGGGTCGGTGGCGTAGGTGGAGAGGTCCTTGCTCTTGCCGTACAGGTACTTGTAGACGCCGTCGCACTTCGCCCGGTCGTCCGCGCAGCCGCCGCTGCCCGCCGCCGCGGCGTCCGACGTCTTGTCCCACGCCATCGGCAACGGCGCGACCTGCGCCAGCTCCTGGCCGGTGAACCAGGTCGGCGAGTACGAGTCGGTGAGCTGCAGCGTCACCTGCTGCGGGCCGGTGGCCGTGGCGGACTTGACGTTGTCCGGGAACTGGCCGGGCACGTAGCCGTACCAGTTCGCCTTCTCCGCGAACATCATGTTCATCCAGAACACGACGTCCTTGGCGTTCACCGTCTCACCGTTGGACCACTTGTACGGCTTGACGTTGATGACGACCTTCGAGTTGTTGTCGCTGTAGACCGGCGGGTCGGCGAGGCTCTTGGTGGTGTTCACCCCGGTGCTGCCGCCGGCATCGCCGAACCAGTACAGCTCGCGGTACATGAGCTGCTGCAGGTCGCCCGTGGCGTAGCCGCTGTTGTGCGCCGAGTCGACGAACGGGAAGATCCAGTTCGGCTGGGTGCCGGGCGCCTCGGCGAACACCGCGGTGCCGCCCTCGGTCGGGGTGCCGCCGCCGGAGCCGCCGCTGCTGCCGCTACAGGCGGTCGCCAGCCCGGCCAGCAGCACCAAGGGCAGCACGAGTGCCTTGGTGATTCTCATCCGTTGTCTCCTTGGTAGACGGTCGTTTCCGCGTGTTCCAGCGGGGTGTTCTCTAAGGGGAAGTGGCAAGCGGCCTGATGCCCGTCGCCGAAGGTCCGCAGCACGGGCTCCTCGGCGGCGCAGACGTCCTGCGCGAACGGGCAGCGGGTGCGGAACCGGCAGCCCGAAGGCGGGTCGAGCGCCGAGGGCAGCTCGCCGGTGACCCCGCCGTCGCGTCCGTCGGCCCACGGATCGGCCACCGGCACGGTGTCGATCAGCCCGCGGGTGTACGGGTGCCGCGGCCGCCCGTGCACCTCCGCGGCCGGCCCGACCTCCACGAGCTTGCCGAGGTACATCACGCCGATCCGCTGCGCGAGGTAGCGCACCACCGACAGGTCGTGCGAGATGAACACGTACGTCAGCCCGTGGCGCGAGCGCAGGTCGTTCATCAGGTTCAGGATCTGCGCCTGGATGGACACGTCCAGCGCCGACACCGGCTCGTCGGCGACCACCAGTTTCGGTTCCAGCGCGAGGGCGCGGGCCAGCCCGATGCGTTGGCGCTGGCCGCCGGAGAACTCGTGCGGGTAGCGCTCGGTCGCGTTCGCGGGCAGGCCCACCTCGTGCAGCAGGTCGCGCACCCTGGCCCGGCGACTACCCCGGCTGCCGACGCCGTGGATGGTGAGCGGTTCCTCGATGATCGCGCCGACGCGCATCCTCGGGTCGAGCGAGGCGAACGAGTCCTGGAACACCATGTGCGTGTCGCGCCGGACGCTGCGCAGCGCGCGCCCGGACAGGGTGGTGGGCTCGGCGTCGCCGATGCGGATCGTGCCGCCGTCGGGACGGTCCAGTCCGACGATGCACCGCCCGATGGTGGTCTTGCCGCAGCCGGACTCGCCGA
>DASXYS010000205.1:0-9790 GCA_036502365.1 Amycolatopsis sp. | reverse complement strand
GCGCGCACCGCGGCGACGGCGCGGTCGCGGTCCACGGCCTGCACCGCCATCACCGAGAAGTACTCGTCGTCGGGCAGCTCGAAGCGGGCCCAGGAGGCGCCGTCCGGGAAGCTGACCGAAAGGACGTCCGTCCAGGCGAAGCGGCGGGTGGCGAGGACGTTGCGGACCTCGACGCCGGTCGCGTCGGCGCGGACCCGCGGCATGGCGAACAGCATGGTGCCCGCCGCCAGCAGGATGCCGATGCCGATCATCGCGGCCTGGTCGGCGGGCTCGAACACCACGCCGGTGTGGGAGTTGCGCAGCAGCACCGCGACCACGATGAACACGCCCAGCAGCAGCACCGCCAGCACGCTGCACATGATCAGCGTCCGCCGGGGGCGGATCACCAGGGTCGCCGTCTGCTGGTCGGTCATGGTCGCGCTCACACGAATCCCCGTTCGGTCCACGGCTGGCGCAGGCCGCGCAGCACGTGGGCGGTGTCGAGCGCCGCGACGGCGGCCTCGTAGCCCTTGTCCTCCACCGAGCCCGGTTTCCCGGACCGGGCCAGTGCCTGCTCCTCGGTGTCGCAGGTGAGCACGCCGTTGCCGACAGGGGTGCTCTCGTCCAGCGCCACCCGCGTGAGGCCGGCCGTCACCGCGTCGCAGACGTACTCGAAGTGCGGTGTGCCCCCGCGGATCACCACGCCCAGCGCGACGACCGCGTCGTGGTTGCGCGCCAGCGCCTGGGCCGCCACCGGCAGCTCCACCGCGCCCGCCACGCGGACCACGGTCGGCTCCTCCTCGAGGTCGGCCTCCTTGGCCGCGACCAGCGCGCGCTCCAGCAGCGTGTCGGTGATCCCGGCGTTCCACCGCGTCGCCACGATGCCCAGTCGCAGCGCCTTGCAGTCGCTCAGGTCCAGCTGGACGTCGGGACGTCCTTCCCCGCTCATCGCTCGCTCTTCCCTTCCCCGTCCGGCTCGGCCGCCGTCACCTGCTCGTAGTGCTCCAGCTGCGCGAGGTCGTGTCCCATCCGATCGCGCTTGGTGCGCAGGTACCGCAGGTTCTCCGGGTTCGGCGAGATCGGCAGCGCCACGCGGCCGGTCACGCGCAGGCCGTAGCCCTCCAGGCCGACGCGCTTGGCCGGGTTGTTCGTGAGCAGCCGCATCGAGCGGACGCCCAGGTCGCAGAGGATCTGCGCGCCGGTGCCGTAGTCGCGGGCGTCGGCGGGCACGCCGAGCGCCAGGTTCGCGTCCACGGTGTCCGCGCCGGCGTCCTGCAGCTGATAGGCCTGGAGCTTGTGCAGCAGGCCGATGCCGCGGCCCTCGTGCCCGCGGATGTAGAGCACGACCCCGCGGCCCTCGTCCGCGACCGCCTGCAGCGCGGCCTCCAGCTGCGGGCCGCAGTCGCAGCGCAGCGAGCCGAAGACGTCGCCGGTGAGGCACTCGGAGTGCACGCGGACCAGGATGTCCTCGCCGTCGCCGATCTCGCCGTAGACGAAGGCGACGTGCTCGATGCCGTCGAGCAGGCTGTCGTAGCCGACCGCGCGGAAAGTGCCCGCGGCGAGCGGGATCCGCGCCTCGGCGACGCGCTCCACCTGCCGCTCGGTGCGGCGCCGGTAGGCGATCAGGTCGGCGATGCTGATGATCGTGAGGCCGTGGTCGGCGGCGAAGACCTCCAGCTCGTCACGCCGCGCCATTTCGCCCTCGTCCTTCTGCGACACGATCTCGCAGAGCACCCCCGCCGGGTGCAGCCCGGCCAGCCGGGCCAGGTCGATCGCCGCCTCCGTGTGGCCGGGGCGGCGCAGCACGCCGCCTTCCTTGGCGCGCAACGGGACGACGTGGCCGGGCCGGCGGAAGTCGGCGGCCTTCGAGTCCGGGTCGGCCAGCAGCCGGATGGTCCGCGCCCGGTCCACCGCCGAGATGCCGGTGCTGATGCCTTCGGCGGCGTCCACGGTCACGCTGTACGCGGTGCCGCGGGCGTCCTGGTTCGTGTGGAACATCGGCGGCAGGTCCAGCCGGTCCGCCTCGGCCTCGGTCAACGGCACGCAGACGTAGCCGGAGGTGTAGCGCACCATGAACGCCAGCAGCTCCGGCGTCGCCTTCTCCGCGGCGAAAATGAGGTCGCCCTCGTTCTCCCGGTCCTCGTCGTCCACCACGACCACCGCGCGACCAGCGGCGATGTCGGCGATCGCCTTCTCGATCGCGTCGGCGTCGAACACCGCGCCGGCACCGCAGGGCGTCCACCCCGCCTGCGGCTCCGCTGCCCTCGTCTCGCTCACGCCTGCTCCTTCGTGCCGTCCCCGCTGACGTGGTCATTGTGCGCCCGGCCGGCCAGATGCGGGACGGCCAGCTTCTCCACGTACTTCGCCACCACGTCCACCTCCAGGTTCACCAGGTCGCCGGCGGTCCGGCGGCCGAGCGTGGTGACCTCCAGCGTGGTCGGGATCAGGGCGACCGAGAACGAGTCCTCGGTGATGGCCGCGACGGTCAGCGAAACGCCGTCGACGGCGATCGAGCCCTTCTCCACCACGTACCGCCCCAGGCCCGTGGGCAGGGCGAATGTGGTCACGCCCTGCTCGTCGCGGGAGAGGAAGACGCCCGTGCCGTCGACGTGGCCCTGCATGATGTGCCCGCCGAGCCGCCCGCCCGCGGGGGTCGCGCGCTCGAGGTTCACCGCGTCGCCGACGGCCACCTTCGCGAGACTGGAACGCCGAAGTGTCTCGTTCACCACATCCACGGTGAACTCGCCGCCCGAGACCGTGACCACGGTCAGGCAGACGCCGCTCACCGCGATCGAGTCGCCGTGGCCCGCGTCGGAGGTGACCAGCGGGCCGCGCACGGTGAGCCGCGCCGCGTTCGTCAGCTGCTCGACCGCCGTGACCTCGCCGACTTCCTCGACTATGCCGGTGAACACCGCTGCTGCCTCCCGTGTGAAGAAACCACCCGCCGAACCGGGTGCCTTCCATCCAACACCCGCCGGTGCCCGGGTGCTCCCCCGGGCGCGGGCGTCAGCCGGCCCGGTGCCGGGCGGCCTGCTCGCGCAGCGCGGCGACCGCCTGGCCCGGGTCCTGCGCGCCGTAGACCGCGGAGCCGGCGACGAAGCAGTCGACACCCGCCTCGGCGGCCTGCTCGATGGTGTCGGCGTTGATCCCGCCGTCGATTTCCAGCACCAGCTTGAGGTGCCCGGTGTCGACCAGCCGGCGCGCGGTGCGCACCTTGTCCAGCACGTCCGGCATGAACGACTGCCCGCCGAAGCCCGGCTCCACGGACATCACCAGCAGCGTGTCGTAGTGCTTCAGGGTCTCGAGGTGGGGTTCCAGCGGCGTGCCGGGCTTGATCGACAGGCCCGCCTTCGCCCCGGCCGCGCGCAGGTTCTTCGCCAGCTTCACCGGGTCTTCGGCGGCCTCGACGTGCACCGTGACGTTGTAGGCGCCGGCCTCGGCGTACCCGATCGCCCAGCGGTCCGGGTCGTCGATCATCAGGTGGCAGTCGACCGGCACGTCGGTGGACTTCAGCAGCGACTCGACCACCGGCAGGCCGAGGGTCAGGTTGGGCACGAAGTGCGCGTCCATCACGTCCACGTGCACCCAGTCCGCGCGGGTCTCCCCGGGGTGCGCGACGGCGGCGATCTCCTCGCCCAGACGGGCGAAGTCCGCGGACAGGATGCTGGGTGCGATGAGGGGTCGTTCGGCCACGACCCGAGTGTAGGAGGCCGTCACCCGCGGCTGCTCACCGGCTGTGACGCCCTGGTTGTTCGCTTTCCGGACGTTCTTTCGCTCGTCGCGATTCCGCGCCCGGAACACCTGCGGGCGGACTGATGACCCAGTCCGGAAATTCCGCGGACGCGCTGGGCGCTGTGCTGGTCGCCGCGGCGGGCGGCACCCAGGAGGTGCGGAACGCGATCCAGGGCGGCTCGCCATGGACGAGCTGCCGCTGACCGGCGACTACACCGGCGCCCTGCGGCTGCGCTGAGCCGGAGGCACGGTGGGGTAAGCCCCCGGCGGAGACCGGGGGCCCACCCGGTGGTTTCGCCCGCACCACCGCGACACGATCTTCCTTCAGGCACTCGACCGAGGGGAAGATCATGAAAATGTCCTTACGCTGCAAGCAGATCACCGCCGTCGGCACGCTCGCCGTGCTGACCGCGGCCATGGTCGCCGCACCGGCCTCGGCGACCACGGCCGACCCGGTCCGGCAGGCGCTCGCCGTGCTCACGACCGGCGACGGCGTGCCGGGCGCGGAGGCCGTGGTGCGCGAGGGCGGCCGGACCCGGACCGTCCGCAGCGGCGTCGGCGACCTGGCGGCCGGGACCCCGATCCCGGCCGGCGCGCGGTTCCGGGCGGGCAGCGAGACGAAGTCCTTCGTCGCGACGGTGGTGCTGCAGCTCGTCGCCGAGGGCCGGGTCCGCCTGGACACGCCGATCGCGACGTACCTGCCGGGCGTCGTGACCGGGAACGGCAACGACGGCACGAAGATCACCGTGCGCCGGCTGCTGCAGCACACCAGTGGCCTGCCCAACTACACCGATTACCTGCTCCAGGGCAACGCGGAGCAGCTGCGCCACCGCGGCGCCGAGCCGGCCGAGCTGGTCGCGATGGCGCTGGCCCACCCGCCGCTGTTCGCCCCCGGCACGTCCTGGTCGTACTCGAACACCAACTACGTGCTGGCCCAGATGCTCGTGGAACGGGTCACCGGGCAGTCGCTGGCCCACGAGATCAGCGCCCGCATCACCCGCCCGCTCGGGCTGACCGGCACCTCCCTGCCCGGCCGCGGCGACGAGACGCTGCCCGGCCCGCACCCGCGCGGCTACGTCGACCTGCCGGACACGGACGGCCCGGTGGACTTCACGGACTTCGACCCGAGCATCGCCGCGGGGGCGGGCAACCTGGTCTCCACCGGTGCCGACCTCGACACGTTCTTCGCCGCCCTGCTCGGCGGACGGCTGCTGCCGCCGGCCCAGCTCGCCGAGATGAAGCGCACCGTGCCCGTCCCGGGCAGCACTCAGGGCTACGGCCTGGGCCTGATCTCCCAGCCGCTGCCGGGCGGCGGCCGGTATTGGGGCCACGACGGCGAAATCTTCGGCTTCTTCAGCCGCACCGGCGTCACCGACAGCGGCCGCAGCGCCACCGTCATGATCAACGAGGCCCCGGCGCCGGACGCCGCCACCGGCCACCTCGACGCCGCCCTCGAGACGGCGCTGACCGAGCGTTAACCGGTAAGCGGCAGGAGATCCAGCACTTCGGACCACGGGCGCCGGGGATCGAGCCGGTGCAGCCGGACCCCGGCGCCCGCGAGCGTGTCCAGGTGCCGCCGCCAGGCCGGGTGGTGCACCCGGGTGTCCTGGATCTGGTAGGCGAGCACGATCGTCACGCCGGGCGCGCCGAGCACGTCCCCGAGCAGGGTGAGCGCCTGGTTGTCGGCGAGCCCGAGGGCCAGCTTGGCCACCGAGTTCGCCGACGCGGGGGCGAACAGGAACACCGCCGGGTCCGGGTGCGGCCGCGGCTCGCCCGGCAGCCGCCCGGTGTGCCGGACCGGCAGGTCGGTGGTCGCAGCCAGCTCGCCGAGCCCGCCCGTGGCGTCCAGCCAGCGGTGCGCCGTCGGGGTCAGGGTGACCGCGACGCGCCAGCCGCGCACGGCCGCGGGCTTCGCCAGCTCGGCGGTGAACCGGGTGTCCAGCCCACCGCACGAGCTCGCGACGAGCCCGAGGTCCCTCACTGCTTACGGAGCGTGGCGCAGAACATCGCGTCGGTGCCGTGCCGGTGCGGCCACAGCTGCACGTACGGACCGTCGCCCAGCTGCGGGACGCCGGGGAAGAACTCCCGGCTGTCGAGCACCTCGGCCTTGCTGCGGCGGGCGATCTCGCCGACCACGCCCTCGGTCTCGGCCAGGTGCGGCGAGCACACGACGTAGGTCACCACCCCGCCCGGCCGGACCAGGTCCAGCGCCGCGGTGAGCAGCTCACCCTGCAGCCGGGTCAGGTCCGCGACGTCGGAGGGCTTGCGCCGCCAGCGCGCCTCGGGCCGCCGCCGCAACGCGCCGAGGCCGCTGCACGGCGCGTCGACGAGCACCCGGTCGTAACCCGGTTCGAGCCCGGACTCGCGGCCGTCGGCGACGTGCACGGTCACCGGCAGGCCGGCGGTGGCGTTCTCGACCAGGCGCGCGCGGTGCGGCGCCTTCTCGACGGCGTCCACGCGCGCCCCGCTGATCTTGGCGAGCGCGCCCAGCAGCGCGGCCTTGCCGCCGGGTCCGGCGCACAGGTCGAGCCAGCGCTCGTCGGAGCCGTCCAGCGGCGCCTTGGTCACGGCGATCGCGCACAGCTGGCTGCCCTCGTCCTGCACCGCGGCGAGCCGCTCGCGCACCGGCTCGGCGTTGGACGGGTCACCGGCACCGGCGGGCAGCCGGACGCCGTAGGGCGAGTACGGCGCGGGGTCGCCGCCGGTGATCGCGGCCAGCTCGTCGGCGCTGATCTCGCCGGGCCGGGCGACCAGGTGCACCTCGGGCCGGGCGTCGTCGGCCGCCAGCGCCGCCTTCAGCTCCTCGCCCTTGTCCCCCAACGCTTCAGCGAAGGAGCGTGCGACCCAGCGAGGGTGGGCGGTACGCAGCGCGTAGGCGCCGATCGGGTCGGTCGCCTCGTCCGGCGCCAGCTGGTCCAGCCAGGTCTGTTCGTCCTTTTCGGACACCCCGCGGAGGATCGCGTTGGCGAATCCCGTGGCCCACGAACCCGCTTCGGCGCGGACCAGGTCCACAGTGGACCCGACCGCGGCGTGCTGCGGGATACGGGTGCGCAGCAGCTGGTAGACGCCGAGCCGGAGCGCGTCGAGCACCACCGGGTCGGTCTTCTCCACCGGGCGCTCGGCGCAGGCGCCAATGACCGCGTCGAGAAGGCCCTGCGCCCGCGAAGCGCCGTACGTCAGCTCCGTGGCCAACGCGGCGTCGCGGCCGGTGATCCGGCGCTCGCGCAGCAGCTGCGGGAGCACGAGGTTCGCGTACGCATCCTTCTCTCGCACCGCGCGCAGGACGTCGAACGCGGCCTGGCGGGCCGGGTCGACCTCCGGCGGACGCCGCGGACCTTCCTTGCGCGGGGCCGGACGGTCCCGCTGCGGCCGTGACGGCCGCCGTTCGCCTCGCTCGTTCACCGCAGGCGCTCTCCCTCGTCGATCCGTGTACCGCGCGCCCAGTCGGTGGCCGCCATCCGTTTCTTGCCCGGCGCCTGGACTTCGCCCAGCTGCAGGGGTTTCGTCGCCGTGCCGACCAGCACGCGCTTGCGCTCCACCACGATCTCGCCCGGCGGCAGGCCGGGCTCGTCGACCACCGTGACCGGCCCCAGTTTGAAGCGCTCGCCGCGGAACTCCGCCCACGCGCCCGGCTCCGGCGTCACCGCGCGGATCTGCCGGTCGACGGCCGACGCCGGGTCGGCGAACGACACCCGCGCGTCGTCCACCGTCACCTTCGGCGCGTAGCTGAGGCCTTCGGCCGGCTGCTCGACCGCGCGCAGCGAGCCGTCCGCGATGCCGTCCATGGTGGACAGCAGCAGGTCCGCGCCGGACTCGGCGAGCCGGGCCAGCAGCGCCCCCGCGGTGTCGGTGGGCCCGATCTTCTCGGTCACGACGCCGAACACCGGCCCGGCATCCAGCTCCTTGACGATGCGGAAGGTGGACGCGCCGGTGATCTCGTCACCCGCGCGGATCGCGGACTGCACCGGCGCGGCGCCGCGCCACGCGGGCAGCAGCGAGAAGTGCAGGTTCACCCAGCCGTGGACCGGGATGTCGAGCGCGGACTGCGGCAGCAACGCCCCGTACGCGACGACGGGGCAGGCATCGGGCGCCAGCTCGGTCAAGCGCGCCAGGAACGCGGGGTCACCGGCGCGCGGAGGCGTCAGCACCTCGATGCCGTGCTCGTCGGCAAGCGCGCCGACGGGCGAGCGCACGACCTGGCGACCGCGCCCGGCCTGGGCGTCCGGCCGCGTGACGACGGCGACCACCTCGTGCCGCCCGGACTCGAGCAGAGCGCGCAACGACGGCACGGCGGGATCGGGGGTGCCCGCGAAGACAAGCCGCATCACGGCACCTCCGCCGGGTAAAGGGGAAATTCACACTGGTCGAACATCGGGGTCGAGTCTAGAAGGCACCGTCACGCACTGCTCGGCGCGGGCCCGGCGCTCGACCTGCTGCCGTGCCGGTCGGCGGCGCGGGCCCGGCGCGGACGGGCCCGGTTGGTGCCAGGATCGGGGCATGACCACGCTCAAGGCGACCCTGCACGACGACCTGACCGCCGCCATCAAGGCCCGCGACCAGCTGCGCTCGGCCACGCTCCGGCTCACCCTGTCGGCGATCGGCTACGAGGAGACCGCGGGCAAGACCGCCCGCCAACTGTCGGACGACGAGGTGCTCAAGATCATCACCCGCGAGGTGAAGAAGCGCCGCGACGCCGCGGAGGCCTTCGAGAAGGGCGGCCGCGCCGAGTCCGCCGCCCGCGAGCGCGAGGAGGCGGAGTTGCTCACGGGTTACCTCCCGGCCCAGCTCACGGACGAGGAGCTGACCGCTTTGGTGACCGACGCCGTCGCCGCGTCCGGAGCCACCGGTCCGGCCGCGATGGGCGCGGTGATGAAGGAGGTCCGCCCGAAGGTCGCGGGCCGCGCCGAAGGCGGCCGCGTGGCCGCCGAAGTGAAACGCCAACTGGCCGGCTGAAGGACTCGTGAGTGGCTATGACGGTTCTAACCGGCATGAACACTCACGACGTGGTCGCGCGTTCACTGGACGGCGACGACCATCGTCACCGCCACCCACGCGCCGACACCGGACGTGGCGACGGCCAGGCCGAGCAGTCGTCCGGCGAACCTCCCCGGCCGCCGCAGCACGCGGCCGAACGCGACGAGCAGCACCAGCGCCAGCACGATCAGCGACGCCGGTCCGGCGGAGGCTCCGGTGACGGCCTCCGCCAGCATCGCCGTGGTCATACCCGGGTCAGGCGCCTGGCCACGAGGTCACGGTCGAAGTCGTGGTCACGGTCGAACTCGCGGGCGCGCTCGAGGTAACGGACCCGCTCGAGGTCACGGGCGCGGCGGCGCTCGGAGGTGAGCAGCCAGGTCCACCGCCAGCCCGCCACCACCGCGACGAGCGAGCCCACGAGGGACACCAGGAACGCCTGTCCGACGAGCCCGCCGAGCGGCGCGACGCTCAGCAGGACCAGCAGCGCCCAGACCTGCGCCACGGTGAACGGGATGACCAGCGCGGCCGCGTAGACCCCGCGACGCCAGCGGATCGGTTGCGGTACGGGAAGAAACGGTTCCATGGGGTGCCTCCCTCAGTGGTGGAACTCCAGCAAACCCCTGGTCGAGCGTGGAATCTGTGTCAGCAGACACGTTCAGCGCGCCAGTCTTCGCAGTTCGTCCATCCGATGGATCGTCAACCGGCGGCGGCCGGTGCTGATCACCCCCTGCTCCCGCAGCTCCCGGGTGACCCGCGCCCATGATTCCCGCGAAATCGCCGCCGTCGTCGCCAGTTCCGCCTGCGTTCCGGGCACGACGACTTCGATGTCCGCACCCCGAGGGACACCGTGCTGCACAGCCAGTTGCATGAGCCGCGCGGCCACCCGCCTGGCGATCGCACCGCCGCCGAGATCGAGCCACTGCTTCCCGACGTCCCGGAGCCGTTCGCTGAGGACGAGCAGCAAGGCCCACGAGATTTCCGGCTCGCGGCGGCACAATGCGGCAAACCGGCTGCCGGCCACTTCGAGCGCCTCGACATCGTCCAGCGCCTCGACGGTCGCCGAGCGGGGCCCGCCGTCGAGCACCGCCAGTTCTCCGACCACATC
>DASXYS010000204.1:0-23194 GCA_036502365.1 Amycolatopsis sp. | reverse complement strand
CCGTGCGTAGCGATTTCCCGCCGGCACGCCACTCCGCCTCAGCCGTGCGCCACCCTCGCTCGCCGGGTGAGGGTGTGAATGCCACGATCCCGGGGTACCACACTGGCAAGCCCACGCTCCGGAACCCGGCTGGGAGACCCGCTGAGGAGAAGCAATGGGCATTACCAGCGCGCTACATATCTACGATTTCGCCGACACCCGCGAGCTGTCGTCACTGGCCCCGCTGCGGACGTGGGTGCGGGCCCAGCTCGCCGGGTTGCCGCGGGGGATCGTGCAGGACACCGAGTTGGTGGCCACGGAGCTGGTCACGAACGCGTTCGAGCACGCCGCCGGACCGGTGGCGCTGGGCCTTGAGCTGCGGGCCGACCGCGCGGTCGTCCGGGTGGAGGTCGAGGACGGCGGACCGGACCTGCTGCCTGCGGCGGCCACCGTGTCGCCGGGCTCCTACCGGGGGCGCGGGCTGTTGCTGGTCGACGCCCTCAGCACCAGGTGGGGTGTGGAGGACGGGCACGGGCGCAAGACGGTGTGGGCGGAGCTACCCGTGGATCGGGGCGAGTCCGGCGAGAACGGCCACAGCCACTCACGAGTCCTTTAACGACGCCAGGAGCTGCTCGACGGTGACCTGGGGGTCGTCGCGGTAGTCCTGCCAGCGGGCGAACAGTGCTTCCGCCGCGGTGAGCAGGCCGGGTGGCAGGCCACCGTCCGCACAGGCGGCGGCGATCTCCGCCATCTCCCCCTCCCAGCGCCAGGCCTTCCGCCCCGCGGAAACGATCCCGGCGGGCTGCCCGAGCGGAGTGCCCGCGAGCTTGGCGCCCGCCAGTTCCCGTAGCTCATCACCCACGCCGTGCTGCTCGGCCAGCGCGTAGGACTGTGCGGCGAGCGCGAAGGTGAGCTTGTTGTACGAGGCGAACGCCAGCTTGAGCGCGGACGCCTGCCCGACCGGGCCGTCGAGCACGATCGGCTGGAGGAACGTGTCCGCGAACAGCGCTTCCATCTGCGAAGCGACGGCGCCCGAGAGGTACAGCCGGGTCACCCCCTCCTGCCGCGGCGGTGGGCCGACGATGCCGCCGTCGACGACCTTCACCCCGCCCCGGCGCCGGAACAGCTCGTCGATCTGCCGGGTGTGGCGCGGGCTGATCGCGTTCGCGTCCAGGTAAACGCCCTGGAACGGGGTCTGGGCAACCGCCGCCGCGACCTCGGCCGCGAAGGCGGGCGGGCAGACACTGAGGACCACCCCGCACTCGGCGAGGTCCTCCAGCCGCGGCACCTCGACCAGGCCGGCCTCCCGCGCGCGACGCCGGGTGGCGACGCCGCGGCCCTCGGACACCCACAGCGTCCGCACTCCCCGCGCGGCGAGCAGCGCGCCGACCGCCGCACCCATGTCACCGGGGTGCAGCAGGCCGACGGTCGTACTGGCCGGAGTCACCATCTCCCCGCCTCTCCCCGCCCCTTTAGCGGTCCACAGTGGACGTTTCAGGCACGCAGCGTTTCGTAGAGCCGCCGCAGGTCCGCGACCATGTCGACGGACGGGTCGCGCAGCCATTGCGCCTGCAGGCCCTCGAGCGCGGCCAGCATGACGCGGCCCTTCCACGGGTCGTCGTCGCCGAGGAGCTGGGCGACCAGCCGGAGAATGGCCTCGGACCGCTGCTGCATGAACTCGCGCGCGGGATGGCCCGGCACCGCGGACGCCGCCGTCATGTCCAGCAGCAGCTTGATCAGGCCGGGCGTGCGCGTGCCTTGCTCGATCAGGGCCATTATCCCGTCGAGCGAACCGAGGTCGTGGTTCGCCAGGTCGGCGCGGTCGCGCGCGGCAAGCACCTCGACCAGCAGCTCGTCCTTGCCGTCGAAGTAGTGCAGCACGCCGGCCTCGGTGAGGTTCACGCTGTCGGCGATGCTGCGCAGCGACGGCCCCTGCGGACCGGAATTCGCGTACGCCTCCAGCGCGGCGGCGAGGATCTGCGCCCGCCGCGCCAGCCCCTTCGCGTACGGACCTCGTTTGGCTTCGGCAGGCATGAGCCGATCTTAGGCCGGACCCGCCACGGAGCCGCGCCATCAGGCAAATGAAAACCTAGCGTCATGAGGTTTTTAGCCGTACGGTGTGGTCACAGTCCTCCGCGACGACGCAGCACGAGGCGAGGCCACCATGATCGAGAACCCGGCGCAGTCCGGAACGGCGGCGCCCGCCCGGCTGGGCCGGCTCGGCCCGCTGCTGGGCTGGCTGCACCTCGGCTGGTCGCTGCCCTCGGCCGCGGCCGGGACACTGCTGCAGGCGCTGCTCGCCCAGCGGCTCGGTGACGGCAAGGTCGGCGCGCTGGCGGTGATCACCACGGCCGGCGCGGTGGTCGCGATCGCCGGCACCGTCGTCGCGGGCGCCTGGTCGGACCGCACCCGGAGCCGGTTCGGCCGGCGTAACCCGTGGATCCTCGGCGGCGCGGTCGCCTCGGCCGCCGGGCTGACCCTGACCGGAGTGCTGACCTGGCTGCCCGCGCAGATCGTCGCGTTCGCCCTCTTCCAGGGCGGGCTGAACGCGATGCTCGCCGCCGCGGGCGCGCTGCTGCCGGACCGGGTCGCGGGCAGCGCGCTCGGCAAGGCCTCGGCCTTCGCGGGCGGCGGCTACCTGGTCGGCACGGCGATCGGCGGGGTGGCCGCGTCGGCGGCGATCACCGCGCCGGCCTGGGGACTGGTGATCGTGCCGTGGACGATGGTGGCCGCCGCGCTGGCCCTGGTCCTGCTCGTGCGCGAGGGCTCCAGCCTCGGCCTGCCGCGCGAGGCCGCGTCCGCCCGCGCCGTGCTGCGGTCCCTGCTCCCGCCGCGCGACCGCGACTTCCTGCTCGCCTTCACCGGCCGGTTCTGCGTGGTGCTGGGCCTGACCGTGGTCGTCTTCTACCAGCTGTACGTCTTCACCGACTTCCTCGGCACGGACACGGTGGCCGCGGCGGGCCACATCGCGCTCGGCACGGTGCTGCTCGCGGTGACCGCGCTGATCACGGCGGCCGGCGGCGGCGTGCTGTCCGACCGGCTCGGCCGGCGCAAACCGCTGGTCGTGCTCGCGTCGCTGCTGATCGCCGCCGCGGCGGTGCCGGTGACGCTGGCGCCCGGTGTCGGCACGCTGATCGCGTTCTACGCCGTCGCCGGAGCCGGCTACGGGCTGTACCTCTCCGTCGACGCGGCGCTGATGGTCGAGGTGCTGCCCAGCACCGGCGCCGAGGCCAAGGAGCTGGGCATGCTCAGTGTCGCCAACAGCGCGCCGTCGGTGGTCGCGCCCGTGGTCGCGGCCGGTCTGGTCACCGGCTTCGGCTTCCACGCGCTGTTCGGGTTCACCATCGTCATCGCGGTCGCGGGCGGCCTGTGCGTCGCCGCGATCCGCCGGGTCCACTGAATCGAAAGGCCTGAAACCCATGTACCTCAACCAGTTCGAGCTGGCCGGCAGCGCACCCGACGCGGCCGTGCCACCGCCGGACGGCTGGCTGCCCGCGCTCGTCCCCGGCGGCGTCCACGAGAGCCTGCTGGCCGCGGGACAGCTGGAGCACCCCTACTTCGGCGCCAACGACGCCGCCGCGCGCTGGGTCGAGGCCCGGGCGTGGTGGTACCGCACGAAGTTCTCCGCCCCCGTCGGCGAACGGGTCGTGCTGCTCTGCCACGGCCTGGACACCGTCGTGTCGCTGTGGCTGAACGGCGAGCCGCTCGGGGAGCACGCCTCGCAGTTCCGGCCCGCACGGTTCGACCTCACCGGGAAGCTTCAAGCCGACAACGAGCTGGTGCTGCGCTTCACCCCGCCGCTGGCCGGGCTCGAGGCCCCGGCCTCGGTGGCGAAGACCGTCGAGCTGATGAAGGCGCTGATGGGCGCCGCGCTGGGGTCCGAAGAGGACGGTGAGGCGCCACCGGGTGTGCTGTCCGGCAACCCTGCGCTCACCCTGCGCCGCAAGGGCACGTTCTCCTGGGGCTGGGACTTCGCGCCGCGGCTGCCGTCGATCGGGATCTGGCAGCCGGTGGAGCTGCTCGTGGCGTCCGGTGCGGTGCTGACCGGGCACCATGTCCGTGCGACGGCCGTCGACGTCGAGGCCCGCACGGCTTCGGTGGCCGTCGACGTCGAGGCCGACGCCTTCGCCTGCGACGGCCCGCTCACCGCCCGGCTCCGCCTCACCTCCCCGGCCGGCGCGGTCACCGAGCACGAGCTGGACCTGCCGGGCGAGCGCGGCGCCCGTACCGCGTCGACGACGTTCGAACTGGCCGACGCGCAGTTGTGGTGGACCCACGACCTCGGCGACCCGGCGCGCTACACCGCACAGCTCGACCTGGTCACCGCCGACGGCACGGTGCTGGACCAGGCCGAGGACCGGATCGGCCTGCGCACCGTGGTCCTCGACCGCGCGGGCGACGAGGCGGAGGGCGGTCGTCTGTTCCGGTTCCTGGTCAACGGCGTGCCCACCTACACCCGCGGCGCCAACTGGATCCCGGCCGACATGATGGTCGGCTCGGTCACCGCGGACCGCTGCCGCGCACTCGTCACGAAGGCGCGCGAAGCGAACATGACCATGCTGCGCGTCTGGGGCGGCGGGGTCTACGAGCAGGACGCCTTCTACGACACCTGCGACGAGCTGGGCCTGTTGGTATGGCAGGACTTCATGTTCGCCTGCATCGACTACCCGAGCGAGGACGCCGCCCTGCGCGCCGAGGTGACCGCCGAGGCGGAGTTCCAGACCCGGCGGCTGCGCAACCACCCGTCGCTCGCCGTGTGGTGCGGCAACAACGAGGTGCACGCCATCCACGGCCTGATCGACCCGACGTACGCGCCCGGCGACTGGGGGTACGCGTTCTTCCACGAGATCCTGCCCGCGGCCGTCGCGCGGCACAGCCCCGGCACCGAATACTGGCCGGGCAGCCCGTGGGGCGAGGACGACCCGCGCGGCGTCAACGGCGTCCACGACGGCGACCGGCACGCCTGGGAGGTCTGGCACGGAGTCGACGTCGGCGCGGGCGGGCCCACCGAGTTCGCGAGCCACGGCGAGGCCGTGCACTTCCACCGTTACGCGCACGACCGCGGGAAGTTCATCAGCGAGTTCGGCATCCACGCCTCGCCCGAGACGTCCACAATGGAGCGCTGGACCGAGCCGGGCACTCTCGCCCTCCACAGCGCCGAGCTGCTCAACCGCAACAAGGACGTGCCGAAGAACAAGGGCGACGAGATGATGGCCGTCGAGACCGGGCTGCCCCGCGACCTGCGGGAATACGTCGACTTCTCGATGGCCACGCAGGCCGAGGGACTCAAGTTCGGCATCGAGCACTATCGCCGCCGCCAGCCGCACAACAGCGGGACGCTGGTCTGGCAGCTCAACGACGCGTGGCCGGGCATGAGCTGGTCGGTCGTGGACTACGACCTGACGCCCAAGGCGGGGTACCACTTCGTGCAACGCGCGTACCGGCCGGTGCTCGCCAGCTTTACCCGCTCCGGCGACGCCCTGCAGCTGTGGATCACGAACAGCGGGCCCGACGCCGCGTGCCTCGACCTGCTGGTGGAAGTCGCCACCTTCGCCGGTAAATCCATTGTGGAGGAACGGCTGACGGTCGAGGTCGCGCCGTACAGCTCGGAGCCGGTGTGGACGGGGGTCGTGCCGCCCGGTCCGGACCGGTTCGCGTGGGTCTCCGACGCGGCGGGCATCGTCGAGCCGAACCGGCTGTTCTTCGCGCCACTGAAGGACTTGCAGTTCGGCGATGGCTGCGTCGACGCGCAAGTGACCGCGACCGGCGACGGCACTGCTTCGGTCGAACTGCGCTCGACCGGCTACAGCTACCTGGCCCGGATCGCCACGCCCGCGCCCGGCGTCTCCTTCAGCGCCAACTACCTCGACCTGCGCGACGGCGACACCGCGCAGGTCGAGGTGACCGGGCTGCCCGCGGGATTCGACCCCGCGGACCTCACCGTGTCCCGTTACGCCGGCCAGGACTGACTCGTGAGTGTTTATGCCGGTTAGAACCGGCATAAACACTCACGAGTCCTTACTGCTGGTACGGCGCCGCGGCCGCCTTGGCCGCGGCGATGAAGGAGTCCTTGTTCTTCGGCCAGAAGGTGCTGTCGACGCAGGTGTACTTCGGCAGGAAGCCGCCGCAGGTGCCGCTCGACGAGCCGACCTCGAAGGTCACGCTGGCGACGCCCAGTGCGCCGTAGGTGAAGTCGTCGGTGGTGCCGCTGGTGTCGTAGCCGACGGTCTCCGCGTTGGTGCCGACCAGGTATCCGTTGGACGCCGCGTACTTCGCGCCCAGCTTGCGGTACTGCGCGTCGTTCGGCGACTTCGACTGCGTGAAGCCCCACGGGATGATGATGTCGTTGCCGTAGCTGTGCAGGGTGATCATCGTGCCGCGCGCGGTGGCCGGCGCGGGGTCGTTGTCACCGGTGCCGCGCTGCACCGGGTAGATCTTGCGGAACAGGCCCTCGAGCGCCTTCGCCTCGGGCTCGGAGCCCGCGCTCGCGCCCTGGTAGGTCTCGGCACACGGCGAATTGGAGTCGCCGCCCCAGCGGAAGGTGGAATTGCGGTTCACGTCGACGCCGATGTTCGTGCCGGAGCAGCCGCCGAGCGAGTTGTCGGCGTTCTTGCGCTGGAGCTTCGGCGAGTTGCCGCCCGAGGCGACGATGTCCACGCCGTCCGGGTTGGCCATCGGGATCACCCACACCTCGGTGGTGTCCAGAATGGACTTTGCGGTGGCGTCGGTGGCGTAACCGTCGGCGAGGTAGTCGATCCAGCGCCAGGCCAGCTCACCGGTGGACAGCTCACGGGCGTGGATCTGCGCCATCAGCACGAACTTCGGCTTCGGGGAGGTGGTGCTCAGCGTGCAGTCGCCGGCCTGCTTCTTGGTCAGGCAGATCGCCTGTATGTCGTGCCCGCCCTGGCCTTTTGTCTTCTTCCACGACTGGCCGATGGTGTACTCCGTGGCGAGGTCGGGGTGCGCGGCGGTGACCTGCGCGAGGTGCGCCTCGTGCGCGGCGACCGTGCGGTAGCCGCCGTAGAAGGTGTCCGCGGCAACCGAGTTCGCCGACGCGGCGGGCAGATCCTTGTAGACGGTGTCGAAGAACTCCGGCCGGTAGCCCAGAGCCCGCAACTTCCCGGCGACGCCATCGTCACCGATCACGTAGGCGGCACCGGAATCGGACTCTCCGACGTCGAAGCCGGCCTTCGCCAGCTCTGCCGTCTGCGCGCCGGTGGCGGGCACTCGCCAGTACACCGGGGTGCTGCCCGGCTGAGCGGAAGCGGTGCCGGCGAGCACTCCGCTCAGCAGCAGACCGGCGGCGAGCGCGATCCGGAACAGGGGCCTGGACGTCATCGGTACTCCTCGTGGCCGCGGGGCGAAGAGCAGCACGGACCGCGTTCACGCAGTGACGGACTGCCGCGCCCAGTGTGGCTGTCTGGGACAAACCGGCCATACCCCCGAAAGTCGGTTGTCCGTCCCCGAAGTCCGCGAAGGCCTAGCCGGTGAGGTCGCCGTCCCGCTCGTTCGCGGCCGCGTAGAAGGCGAGCTTCTCCTCGTCCACCTGCACGCCGAGGCCCGGCCCGGTCGGCACGCGCAGGCGGCCGCCTTCGAGGGTCAGCGGTTGGACGATGTCGTCGGCGTGCAGGTAGTACATGCTGTCGATCGCGCGGGACAGCACCGGGGTGCTGGCGACGACGGCGAGGTGCGCCGCCGTCGCGATGCCGAGTTCGCCGCCGCTGTGCAGGTTCATGCCGAGGCCGAAGGTCTCGCAGTGCGCGGCCAGCGCCTTGGTCGCCGAGATGCCGCCCCACTTGTAGACGTCACCGTGGATCACGTCCACCGCGCCGAGCCGCACGGCCGGCGCGAATTCCTCGAACCGGACCACGCACATGTTGGTGCACAAGGGAATCCGGATCTTCGCGCGGACCTGGCTCATGCCCTCGATGCCGGTGCACGGGTCTTCCAGGTATTCCAGGTCCAGCTCCTCCAGCGCCAGCCCCGCGCGGATCGAGTCCGGCACCGACCAGGCGGCGTTCGGGTCCACGCGCAGTTCGACGTCCGGCAGCGCGCTCCGCAGCTCGCGCATGATCTCGACGTCTCCGCGCACATCGTTGGTGCCCTTGAGCTTCACCGCGGAGAACCCGCCCTCGCCGACCACCTTCGCGGCGTACTCGGCCAGGCCCTGCGCCAGCTCACGCCCTCGCGCGCCGGGCGCGTCGGCCCGCGTGATCAGCGCCGTGATCGGGACCTCGTCCCGCACCGGGCCGCCCAGGAGGTCGGTGACGGACTGGCCGGTGGCCTTGCCCAGCACGTCCCAGCAGGCGACGTCCAAGGCCGCGAGCGCCGCGTAACCGAGGTACCCGTGGAAAAACGGCACCATGTGGTGGCGCCGGTGGAAGGCCTCCAGCGCGAACGGGCTGGTGCCGACCAGCTCCGTGGCCAGCTTCCGCGCCAGCTCCGCGACCGGGCGGCCCCACATCGTCTCGCCCCAGCCCTCGATGCCGGTGTCGGTGCGCAGCCGCACCACCGTGCGGGTCTCGCCCGTCTTGGTCTCGAACGAGCTGGTGAACGGATTGGTCAACGGCAGGTTCACCACCTGCACGTCGACGTCGGTGATCTTCATGGCTCCCCGTGGGTTCGGTGTCCGTGGCTTTCCCGGGTGGCGGCGTCGAACGCGCGCACGGCTTCGGCGAGTGCCGTCACGCGTGCCGCCAGCAGGTCTTGTCCGCGCTCGGCGGTGGCCGCCGTCGCGTCGTCGGTCGAGCCGCCGACGCGGGCCCACTCGCCGTGCCGCTCGACGGTCAGGCCGGGGTACGGCGGCTGGTCGAACAGCGGCGGCGGCGTGACGGCCGGGCGCGGCCCACGCTCGCGCACCAGCTCGGGCCGGGCCGCGAGCATCAGCGACGTTTCGAAGGCACCGGCGTGCCCTGGCGGACCGGCCTCACCGAGCGACCAGTACGAGCACGCGGCCAGCGCGACGTCGGCGCGCAGCGCGTGCTGCTTCACCGCGAGGCGCATGATCTCGTCGTTGCCGCCGTGGCCGTTCACCACCAGCACCCGGCGGAAACCGCTCACCACCAGCGAATCGAGCACGTCGGCGAGCACGGCCGACAGGGTCGCCGCGGAAAGCGAGACGGCGGCGGCGAACAGGTGGTGCGGGCTGTGCCCGAACGGCAGGCTCGGCAGCCTCACCACGGCGGGCTCACCGCCCAGCCGCGCCAGCGCCCCGTCGACGACCGCCTCGGCCAGCATCGTGTCGGTGCCCATGGGCAGGTGGGCGGCGTGCTGCTCCTGCGAGCCGATCGGCAGCAGGGCGATGGCGCCGGCTGACGGGTGGGCGGGGGGCTGCTTCCGCGAACCAACAGCCGCCGAACCGGCGCCGCCCGGCGACAGGTCAGCGGCAGGCTGCTGCCCAGAACCAACAGCAGCCGAGCCGGTCGCCGCGGCGCGTACCTCTTGCCAGGTCATCCGCGTCAGTTCGGGCATGCAGGCTCCCCTCGAAGCTCCGGTCGTGGCATCGTGGCCCCATGAGCACCGGCGAACGTCCGGCCCTGCGGCTGGTTCCGGCGCCGGCCGTCGAGCCGGCCGCGCCGGTGCTGGGCGCGGTCGAGCTGCTGCCCGGACGGGTGCGGGCCGCGCTGGTCGACCTGTCCGGCGAACTCCTGTGGCGGGCCGAGGCCGCTTATCCGCGGGGCACGGCCGACCTGGCCGAAATCGACGCGGCGCTGGCCGAGGTGGTCCGCTTCCCGGTTCAGCCGATGGGGGTCGGCGTCGCGGCCGCCGGGCTGGTCGACGCCGCCGCGGGGGTGATCATCGAGGTCAACGAGGTGCCCGCGCTGCACGGGTACCCGATCGCCGCGGTGCTGGCGGGGCTGGCCGGCGCGCCGGTGCACGTCGAGCACCGCGCGCGGCTGCAGGTGCTCGGCGACCGCTGGTTCGGGCCCGGCCGCGGGCGCAGCACGTTCGCGTCCGTCTCGACCGGTGAGGTGCTGGGCGTCGGCATCCTCTACGACGGCGAGGTGCTCGCCCCGCCCGGCGGGCGCAGCGGCGCGCACATGACGGTGGCCGCCAGCGGACGACCGTGCACCTGCGGGGCGCGCGGCTGCTGGAAGACGGTCGCGACCACGCCGTGGCTGCGCGCCGAGGCCGAGCGGCGGGGCCTCGGCGCACGGACGGTGACCGAACTGGCCGCCTCGGGCGACCCGCTGCTGGAGGAGTACGCCGGCAATATCGCGCTGGGCCTGGTGAACATCCAGCAGCTGTTCGCCCCGGGACTGTTCGTGCTGCACGGCGAGGCGGCCGAAGGCGGCGAACGCTTCCGCGCGGCCATCGAACGGCGGCTGCGCGAGGACTCCTCGTGGGCCACCGGTGCCGAGCCGCCGCGAGTGCTGGTCAACACCGGCGCCGCCGACGACATCGCGCTGCTGGGCGGCGCGGGCTTGGTCCTCTCGCGCAACTGAGGATGCAGCGGATGACGCTTTCGCCTCGCTCAGTGCGGGGAAAGCGTCATCCGCTGCGTCGAGGTTCATGACCCCGCCCGCAGGCGGCGAGCGAGGCGCGGGTCCGGGTTCGGCACCGCGTCCAGCAGCCTGCGCGTGTAGTCGTGGCCCGGCGCGGAAAACAGCGTGGCGGCGTCCGCCAGTTCCACCATCTGCCCGGCGCGCATCACCGCCACCCGGTCGGCGATCTGCTGCACCACCGCGAGATTGTGCGAGACGAACACGTACGTCAGCCCCAGCCGGGCCTGGAGTTCGGTCAGCAGGTCGAGCACCTGGGCCTGGACCGAGACGTCGAGCGCACTGGTCGGCTCGTCCAGCACCACCAGCCGCGGGCGGAGCGCGAGCGCCCGCGCGATCGAGACACGCTGGCGCTGACCGCCGGAGAACTCGTGCGGGTAGCGGTCCTGGACGTCCGGGGGCAGGCCCACGGCGTCGAGCAGCTCGCCGACGCGGGCGCGCACCTTGGCGCGTCCTCGACGGCCTCGAACCGAGCGGTCGTGCGTCACCAGCGGTTCGGCGACGATGTCCGTCACGCGCATCCGCGGGTTCATGCTGGAGTACGGGTCCTGCAGCACCACCTGCATCTCGCGGCGCACCTTCCGCAGCCGCGCGGCGGGCAGCGCGAACAGGTCCGCGCCGTCGAAGCGCACGGTGCCCGCGGTGGGCTCGGCCAGCCGCAGCAGCAGCCGGGTGAGCGTGGTCTTGCCGGAGCCGGACTCGCCGACCACCGCCAGTGTCTCCCCCGCCGTCACGTCCAGGTCCACGCCATCGACCGCGGCCAGCGAGCCGTAGTCCTTGCGCAGGCCGCGGATCTCGACCAGGTTTGTCATGCCCGCTCCAGTTTCGGCGTCGCCCGCAGCAGCTCGCGGGTGTAATCCTGTTGCGGCGCCTCGAAAACCGCCGTCACGTCGCCGGTCTCGACCACCCGGCCGCGGCGCATCACCACCACCCGGTCGGCGACCTCCGCCACCACCCCGAGGTCGTGTGTGATGAGCACGATCGCCATCCCGTGCCGGCGTTGCAGGTCCACCAGCAGCTCGAGGATCTGGGCCTGCACCGTCACGTCCAGCGCGGTGGTCGGCTCGTCGGCGATCAGCACCCGTGGCCGGCCGACCAGCGCCATCGCGATCATCACACGCTGGCGCAGGCCGCCGGAAAGCTGATGCGGGTACTGGTCCGCGCGCCGCTCCGGGTCCGGGATCCCGGCCTCGCGCAACGCGGCCACCGCGCCTTCACGCGCCTGCCCGCGAGGCGCGTTCTGGTGCCGTCGCAGGACTTCCGCGACCTGTGCGCCGACGCGTTTGAGCGGGTTCAGGCTCGTCATCGGGTCCTGGAAGACCATCGCGACGTCGTTACCACGGATCTTCCGTAGGTCCTTTTCGGACAGTCGAAACAGGTCGCGCCCGTCCAGCAGCACCTCGCCGGCGGGGTAGACGCACGGGGGCTCGGGGTTGAGCCGCAGCACCGACAGCGCGGTGGCGGTCTTGCCGCTGCCCGACTCGCCGACCACCGCCAGCGTCTCACCGGCGTCGACGGCGAAGCCCACCCCCTCCACCGCGTTCACGATCCCGGTGCCCAGCCGGAACTCGACGTGCAGGTCCCTGATCTCCAGCAACGACGTCATGAGCGGTACGCCTTCGGGTCCGCGACGTCGCGCAGCACGTCGCCGGTGATGTTGACGGCCAGCGCGGTGATCATCAGCGCCAGCCCGGGGAACACCGCCACCCACCACGACGTGCCGAGGTACAGCTGGCCGTCGCTGAGCATGCCGCCCCAGGTGACGGTCTGCTTCGGCACGCCGAGCCCGAGGTAGCTCAGCGAGGCCTCGGCGACGATCGCCGCGGCGACGTGCAGGGTGCCGATGGTGGCCAGCGGCGCCATCACGTTGGGCAGCAGGTGGCGGCGCATGATCGTCAGGTCCCCGACGCCGATGGCCCGCGCCTCGGTGACGTAATCCCTGGTACGCAAGGAAAGCACCTCGGAGCGGATCACCCGGGCGTAGGAGACCCAGCCGGTGAAGCCGAGCACCAGCACCACGTACCAGAGCCCGGAGCCGAGGAAGCCGACGATCGCGAGCGCCAGCAGGATCGACGGGAACGCGAGCTGGATGTCGGCCAGCCGCATCAGGATCCGGTCGAACCAGCCGCCGAGGAACCCGGCGACCAGGCCGATCACCGAGCCGACGACCCCGGCCAGCAGGGCCGCGCAGGCCCCGACCAGCAAGGAGATCCGGGCGCCGTAGAACAGCCTCGACAGGATGTCTCGGCCGAGCTGGTCCGTGCCGAGCAGGTGGCTGGAGTCGCCGGCCGCCGTCCACGCCGGCGGCCGGAGCCGGACCAGCAGGTCCTGCGCGCCCGGGTCGTACGGCGCGATCAGCGGTGCGAACACCGCGATCAGCACCATCAGCGCCAGCACGACCACGGCGACGAGCCCGAGCCGGTTACGCAGCACCGCCTTCACCGCGCCACCACGGGCTCGGGCAGTGGGGACTGTTGTGGCAACAGCAGTCATGAGGTCACCCGCACCCTCGGATCGAGCACTGTGTAGGACAGGTCCACCAGCAGGTTGACCACTACGAACGTGGCGGCGAAGAACAGCACAGACGCCTGTACGAGCGGGAAGTCGCGGTTCTGGATCGCCTCGACGGTCAGCCGGCCGATGCCCGGCCAGGAGAACACCTGCTCGGTCAGGATCGCGCCGCCGAGCAGGGTGCCGACCTCCAGGCCGATCACCGTGACCACGGGCAGGGCGGCGTTGCGCATCCCGTGGGACACCACGATTCCGCCGGTGCTCAGCCCCTTCGCCCGCGCCGTGCGGATGTAGTCCGAGCCGAGCACGTCGATCATCGACGAGCGCAGCAGCCGCGCGATCACCGCGACCGAGTACACGGCGAGTGTCACCGCCGGCAGAATCAGGTGCGTGAAGCCGCCATAACCGGACGCGGGCAGCACCTGCAGCTGCACGGCGAAGATCAGGATCAGCACGATGCCGACCCAGAACGCCGGAGTGGACTGTCCGATCAGGACACCGGCCATCACGCCGGAGTCACCGGCCCGGCCGCGGCGCAGCGCCGCGAAGGCGCCCGCGGGGATCGCCAGCACCAGCGCGACGACCAACGCGGCGGCGGCCAGCTCCAGCGTCGCGGGCACCCGCGCGAGCAGCACCTCCGACACCGGCTGGTCGTACACGAGCGAGTTGCCGAAGTGCAGCCGCGGCAGGCCGCCGAGGTAGTCGAGGTATTGCGTGAGCAGCGGCCGGTCCAGGCCGAGACTGGCGCGCAGCGTCGCCTCCTGCGCCGCGCTCGCGTCGGGCGGCAGGATCAGCTTCACCGGGTCCCCGGACAAGCGGACCAGGAAAAACGCCGCTGTGGCAACGAAGAACAGCACGACGATCGCGGTCAGCACCTTGGTGACAACCACCCGCAGCACCCCGGTGCCGGCCGCGGGCGTCTTCGTCACCGAGACCGTCGGCGCCGTCACGAGGTCACCTGCGCGTTGGCCATGCCGAGCACGCCGACGACGCCGGGCTGCCAGCGCGGCCGGGTGTTGACCGCGTAGATGTTGTCGATCTGGTAGAGGAACACGAACGGCGCCTCCTGCTTGAGAAGGGACTGGAGCGCGGTGAAGGCCCGCTGCCGGCCGGCCGGGCCGACGGTCAGCTCCTCGGCGTCGATCAGGCGATCGGCCTCGGGGCTGGACCACCGGCTCTGCCGCCGGTCGTGGCGGACGTTGGACTGCACCAGGCTCTCCGCGTCGAGCGTCCAGCCGGTGCTCGCGGCCAGGTAGATCGGGCCGAGCGCACTGCGGTTGTTCGACGTCAGCCGGCTGGTGTACGTGCCGGTGTCGACCAGGTTGACCCGCGCGCGGACCCCGGCCTTGGCCAGCAGCCCGGAGATCGCCTCGGCGATGTTGGAATCACCGGTCTGCGCGGTGAGGGAGGTGTCGAAGCCGTTCGGGAACCCGGCGTCGGCGAGCAGCCGCTTGGCCAGCCCGACGTCACGCGAGTACGGCGTGATCGAGGGGTCGAAGCCGAACGACTCGCGCGGGAACATCGTCGGCACCTCGCGCGCCTTGCCGTCGAGCACCGCCTTGATCAGCAGCGGCACGTCGACCGCGTGGTTGAGCGCTTGCCGCACGCGCACGTCGCGCAGCGGCCCGGCCGTGGTGTCCAGCGACAGGTACGAGGTGCGGATGCCCGGGTAGTTGCGGATCGCGACCCCGGTGTAGCCCTGGATCTGCAGCGCCGCGTCGGGGGTCAGGCTCGCGACGATGTCGACCTCGTTGCTCTGCAGCGAGGCCAGCGCCGAGGACGGGTCCGGCATCGGCAGGAACACCAGCTCGTCGAACGACGGCCGGCCGGCCCAGTAGCCTGGGTTGGCACGCATTCGCATCTGGTGGTCGCGCTGGAATTCGACGAAGGTGAACGGCCCGGTGCCGACCGGGTGCTTGGCGAACCCGGCCGAGCCGACCTGCTTGAGGTACCCCGGCGGGACCGCGACCCCGCCGAACAGCGAGACCTTCGCCGGGATGATCGGGTCCGGCTGGCTGCACCGCAGGTCCACGGTCAGCTCGTCGACGACCACAGCCTGTTTCACGTAGCGCAGCTCGACGATCGGCGATTTGGTGGCCGGGTCGAGCAGCCGGTTGATGCTGAAGGCGACCGCCTTGGCGTCACACGGCTCGCCGTTGTGGAACCGCACGCCGGGCCGCAGCTTGAACCGCCAGGTCAGCGGGTCCGGCGAGATCCAGGACAGGGCGAGCCCGGGTGCGAGCTGATTGTCCGGGCCGCGGGTGGTGAGGGTGTCGAACAGGTTGGTCAGGACGTTCATCGAGGTCAGGTCGCCCTGTTTCTGCGGATCCAGCGTCTTCGGATCCGAGGTCTGGGCAACCCGCAGCACACTGCCGACGCTGCCGTCCGCGCTGCCGCAGCCGGCCAGCAGTCCGGGGAGAGCCAGTGCGGGCAGGGCGAGGCCGCCGAGCCGGAGCGCGTCGCGGCGGGTCAGACGGGAACGCGGAGGAGCCACCGGTCGCCTTTCGCCAGTTTGATCGAGCACGGTTCCATTCAACGACATCTCATTCCGTCACATGGAACGCGATTGCGCTAAGGTAGGCCGCATGGAGAGGGCTGTCAACGACAAGTCCGGGGCACGCGGTGAGCCCCGCGGCGCCGTGGGGAAGGCGCTGGAGGTGCTCACGGCACTGGCGCGGCCGGGCGGCCCGCACCGGCTCGCCGACCTGGCCAAGACCTGCGACCTGCCGAAACCCACCGCGCACCGGATGCTGCAGACGTTCGCCGAAGCCGGGTTCGCGGCCGGTGCCGGCGGCGGCCAGTACGACGTGGGGCCGCGGCTGCTCGGCCTGTCCGCCGCCGTGCTCGCGGGGAGCCGGGCCACGCGCTTCACCCGGCCCGTGCTGACGGAACTGCGCCGCCGCACCGGGCACACCGTGCACTACGCGGTGCATCACGCCGACCGCGCCGTGTACGTCGAGAAGGTGGAGCCGGACCAGGCGTACCGGATGAACTCGCGCGTCGGCGGCGAGGTGCCGCTGTACTGCACAGGGGTGGGCCGCGCGATCCTGTCCCGGCTGCCGGCGGCCGAGGTGGCCGCGGTGCTCGACACCGCGCCGCTCGAAGCGCGCACTTCGAAGACCTTGACCGACCCTGCCGCGATCCGCCGCGAACTGGCCACTGTGGACACACTGGGCTACGTGGTGGACGACGAGCAGAACGAGCCGCACGTCCGGTGCGTCGCCGCGCCGGTGGTGGACGGGCTGGGCCACGTGGTCGGCGCGATCAGCGTCTCCGGTCTGACGTTCACCCTGCCGCCGGACAGTGTGCCCACGCTCGGCCCGCTGGTCGCCGAGGCCGCGAACCGGCTTTCGGCCACGCTCGGCCAGGGGATGCGGCTGGTGTCCGATGAGGACTGAACTCGGGGAAATCTTGTTCAACGGCTGGGAAAACCGGGTGTTCTCCGCCGCCGCCTGGTCGGTCG
Source organism: Amycolatopsis sp. (assembly GCA_036502365.1). Lineage (GTDB taxonomy): Bacteria > Actinomycetota > Actinomycetes > Mycobacteriales > Pseudonocardiaceae > Amycolatopsis. The sequence goes on along the minus strand of DASXYS010000204.1, from coordinate 6,739 downwards.
GCACCGCCGACGGCGTGCTCGACCGCGGAGTGCTCGGCACCCGTTGGCACGGCGGGCCGGACGCGGCCGAGGACAGCCTGTGGGACCTCGCGTCGGTGACAAAACCGGTAGTGGGGCTGGTGATCGCGGCGCTGACCGAGCGTGGCCTGCTCGGCTTCGAAGACCCGATCGCCCACCACCTGCCGGCGTACGCAGGCGGTGACAAGGCCGGGATCACCGTGCGGCAGCTGCTCACGCACACGTCCGGGCTGCCCGGCGGCACGCCGCTCTACCGCGAGCACCCGACGCGCGAAGCGCTGCTCGAAGCCATCCGCACCGGCCCGCTGCGCGCGGCGCCGGGTCACCGGGTCGAGTACTCGTCGCAGGGGTTCATCCTGCTGGGCCTCATCGCCGAGTCTGCCGGCGGCCGTCCGCTGGACGAGCTGGTCGAGCAGTTCGTCGGCGCCCCGGCCGGGCTGACCGGCACCCGGTTCGGCCCGGTGGACGCGGCGCGCGCGGTCGCCACGGAGGACTGCCCGTGGCGCGGGCATGTGGTGCGCGGCCAGGTGCACGACGAGAACGCCGTGGTACTGGGTGGAATCTGCGGTCACGCCGGCCTGTTCGCCCCGCTGCCGGACGTCGAACGCCTCGGCCGGGTGCTGGCCGGCGGCGCCGCCCCGCTGCTGAAACCCGCCACCCACGCCGAAATGACCCGGTGCCAGACCGAGGGGCTCAACCTTCGCCGTGGCTTGGCGTGGCAGGGCCTGGACGTGCCCGGCTCGCCGGTCGGCACGGATCTTTCGCCGCGGGCCTACGGGCACACCGGTTTCACCGGCACCAGTCTGTGGGTGGAGCCGGACCGCGGCCGTTACTACGTGCTGCTCACCAACCGGGTCCACCCGTCTCGCGCCACCCCGGGCATCGAGGCCCTCCGCCGCGATTTTCACGCCACCGCTTCCCGGCTCCCCTGAGCCGCGCTCGGCCGGGAAAACGTTATCTCGAAACGATCTCTTTCCCCACGGGGCATCGGCCGGATGTGTGAAACTTCGCCGCATGCCGAAGAGGGGGCTGCCCGCACCGTGGGCGCGCGCGCCGATGATGATCTGGCGGCAGCCGGCGGTGGTGCTGGCCGTGCTGGCCGCCGCGGTGCTGGTGGCGCTGCCGGCCGCGGCGATCTCCCTTTTCCTTTCCTCCGCGGGCACGGAGACGCTGCAGAAACAGGCAAACGCCGCGTGCGAATGGGCCGTCGGCGCGCAGTGGCAGGGGCAGCTGCCGGTGGCGCCGAGAAACCCGCAGGTGCCCGAAAAAGTCGGCAAACCGCTACTGGACGCACGGCTCACGACGGCCCGGCAAGCCGAAGCGGGCATCCCGGATCTTTCGCCGCCCGTGGCCACGCTGATCACCCGCGCGAACGTGGCGATCGCGACCGGCACCCCGGTGCACCCCGAGCAGCGGCTGATGAACCTGGTGGCCCGCGACGGTTACGCCGGCCACGTCCAGGTCTTGTCCGGCGGCACCGGCCCGGGTATCTGGCTGCCGGACCAGTTCGCGGACACCCAGCAGCTGAAGGTGGGCGACCAGGTGTCGCTGACCAGCGGCTCACTCCCCGGTTCGGCAACGGCCGGCAACACCACACCGCTGGCCACGATGCGCGTCGCAGCCGTTTATCGCGACCTGCGCTCGCTGCCGGACGGGCAGTATTGGTGCAGCCTCAAAAACCTCTACCGCGGCAGCCCGCTGAGCAACGCCGCCGTCTACCCCATGGCCCTGCTCTCCAGCGACGACCTGTTCCAGGCCACCGACCCTGATGATTCCGGGGTGGGCTCCAGCGTCGAAAGCTCGGTCGACACCACGGGAATGACCACGGCGAGCGCCGCGCCCGTGATCGACGGCCTGGACCGGCTCCGGGCGCGCTCGGCCGATCCGGAGGACCCGCTGGGCGCCGCGTTCGGCCACGCGGAATACACGTCTTCGCTGCGCGGTATGTCCGACCGGGCCGATCAGGTGACCTCGGCGCTGGTGACCACCGTCGTGCCGATGGGCGCCGTGGGCGCGCTGGCGGGCCTGGTGATCGCGGCCGCGGCGGGGTCGTTCTGGGTGGACCGGCGGCGGGCCGAGCTGGCGGTGCTGTCGGCACGCGGCGTCGGGCCGTGGGCGCTGGTGGGCAAGGCGGTGCTGGAAACCGGCGCGGTGGTGGCCCTCGGCGCCGTCGCGGGCTGGTTCGCGGCGCGGTACCTGGTGGCCGCCGTGGGCCCGAGCCCGCTGGTGACCCCGGGCGCGCTGACCGGTTCGGTGCTGGCCGGGGGCGCCGCGCTGCTGGTGACGCTGGGCGCCATCGCGGTGGCGAGCGGGCGCCGGATCACCGCGCACTTCGACACCCGTGCGACGCGGGCCCGGCTGTGGCCGTGGGAGCTGATTCCCCTGGTCGCGGCGGTGGTCTGCTACTTCGTGCTCGGCGACGGCACCGTCGCGGGCGTCGGGACAGCAGGTTCCGTGGCCGGGATCCCGCCGCGGCTGGTCGTCGTGCCGTTGCTGCTGGTGATCGGGCTGGCGCTGTTCGCCGCGCGGATCGTGCGCTGGTCGGTGGTGCGCGCCAACCCGGTGAAGGTGACGAGACCGGTCTCTTTCCTTTCCTGGCAACGGATCGCCTCCGGACCGGCTGCGGCCGCGGTGCTGATCGGGGCGACGGCGATCCCCGTGGCGCTGTCGGTGTACGCGACCACGGTGACCGGCTCGGTGGACCGCACCCTGCACGCGGAATCGCAGCTGATCGTCGGCTCCGACCTGGTCCTCGGCCTGACCGGGCCCGCGCACGTGCCGCCGGGTCTGGCCGGCCGGACCAGCTTCGTGGACCGGTACGACTCCGGCTATGTCGGCAGCACCACCGTCAACGTGCTGGGCGTCGATCCGGAAACCTTTGCCACCACGGCGTTCTGGGACGACGCCCTGCCGGGACCGACGCTCGCCGAGCTGATGGCCGAACTCGCCGCGCCCGGTGCCCCCGCTGGGATCCTGGCCGGGCTGCCCGCCACTCCCGCCACGGCCGAGGTGCGGATCAACGGGCAGGCCACGAAGCTGTCCATCACCACCGTGGCCCAGCTGCCCGGGAAGAACTCCGGCTTCCCGCAGCTGCTCGTGCGCAAGGACCTGCTCGACCGGCTGGCCGGGGAGAACGCGCACCCCCAACTCTGGGTGCGCGGCGACCCGGCGCAGTCCCTGGCGGCGCTCAGCAGCACGGGCACCCAGATCGGCACGGTCAGCCAGGCCCAGGACGTCACCGCCAACGGCGTTTACGCGGCCATCAGCTACACCTTCGTGTTCCTGACCGCGGTTTCGGTGCTCGCGGGCGCGATCGTGGTGGTGGGCTTGCTGTTGTACCTGAACGCGCGGGCCCGGGCGCGACGCAGCGCGTACGTGCTGTTGCGGCGGATGGGGATCGGGCCGCCGGCGCACTGGCGGGCCCTGCTGTACGAGGTCGGCGGGCTGCTGATCGCGGGGTTCGCCTTCGGCCTGGTTTTCGCCGCGGCCGCCGTCGCGGTGACCAGCCCCGGTTACGACCTCGATCCCGGCATCGCGCCGGGCACCCTGCTCTCGGCGCCGTGGTCGCTGGTCCTGCGGCTGGCCGCCGCGACCCTGCTCGCGGCGGTGCTGGCCACCCTCGCCGCCCAGCGCGCGGTCTCCCGCGCCCGCCCCGCGGAGGTGCTGCGTGACACCGAATGACCCACCGGCATTGCGCTGCGCCGGGCTCACCCACCACTACCCGGCCTCGGACCACGACGTCCCCGCGCTGCACGACGTCGCGCTGTCGGCCGCCCGTGGCCGGGTCACCGCGCTCGTGGGCCCGTCGGGTTCCGGGAAGTCGACCCTGCTGCGGATCCTGGCCTGCCTCGACCGGCCCACCCACGGCACCGTCGAGGTCGACGGCGTGGACGCCACCGCGTTGTCCGCCCGCCGCCGCCGAGAGCTGCGGCGCCACCAGCTCGGTTACGTGTTCCAGAACCCGATCGACAACCTGCTGGGCTACCTCACCGTCGAAGAGCACCTCGGCCTCGCCACCCGCCTGCGCGGCACCGGGCCCGCCGGCGGCGAACTCCTCGACGCGCTCGGCCTGTCCGGCCGCCGCACCCACTACCCCCGGCAGCTTTCCGGCGGCGAACAGCAACGCGTCGCCCTCGCCTTCGCCGCCGCCGGCGATCCCGCCGCGCTGCTCGCCGACGAGCCCACCGCGCAGCTCGACCGGGCGTCGGCCCACCTCGTCGGCGAGGCGCTGCACCGTCTCGCGACGCTCGGGCACGCCGTGGTCGTCGCCACCCACGATCCCGAACTCACCGCTGTCGCCGATGACGTGCACGAACTCGTCGATGGGAGGATCGCGTGAGCCTGGTGACACTGACCGGCGTCAGCAAGAGCTACCGGCGCACTCTCGCCCTGCGCCCCATGAGCCTCGAACTACAGCCCGGGGAACTCGTCGCGCTGGCCGGCCCGTCCGGCTCCGGCAAGAGCACCCTGCTGATGATCACCGGCGGCTGGGAAACCCCCGATACCGGCACGGTGACGCCGCACCCGCCGTTGCCGGACCGGCCCATGGCGGAAATGCAGTGGGACCACGTCGGGTTCGTCCCGCAGTCGATCGGCCTGTTCGACGAACTGTCCATTACGGACAACCTCGCCTTCCCCGCTCGCGACCGCGAAGACACCGCCGACCGGGCGAAGCTGCTGGAAACCTTGGACCTGGCCAAGTTCGCGCGCCGCCGCCCGGCGCAGATCTCCCGCGGCGAGCAGCAACGCACCGCCGTCGCCCGCGCGCTCGTCACCAATCCCACGCTGGTGCTCGCGGACGAGCCCACCTCACACCAGGACCGCGCCCACGCCGAGCTGGTCCTCATCCGGCTGCGGGCGGCGGCCGACGCCGGCACGACGGTCCTCGTCGCCAGCCACGACCCGCTCCTCACCCGGCACGCCGACCGAACGATCACCCTCGCCGGCGCGTAGCCCCAGGCGGATTCCGGTTCCCCCGCGCGGACGGGCTCCACATGCGACAACCGGGCCGAGACTTTCGCCGTGGCGACAACGGAAATCGCGGCCAGGACGGCCGCGACACCGTCCGCGCGCTTCGGGCGGACGATCCGGCGCACACCCTGATCCCCGGCCCGGAGGTCGCCGACGCCTCCTGGCCGGCCGACGACGTCCTCGGCGGCCTCATGACCTCCAAGGTAATTTACATACAGACTGTATGTATGTACCTTGGCGGTCATGACACGAGGCGAAGAACTGGGACAGGAGCACGGCGTCCGGCTGCCGCAGGGCGAACTGCGCTACTTCGAACGCGGCGAGGGCCGGCCGGTGGTGTTCCTGCACGGGGTGCTGACAAACGCGCTGCTGTGGCGGAAAGTCGTGCCCACCGTCGCGGCGGCCGGGTTCCGTTGCCTGGCGCCGGACCTGCCGCTGGGCGCGCACACCGTGCCGATGCGGGCGGACGCCGACCTGAGCGTGCCGGGCGTCGCCACGCTGATCGGCGACTTTCTCGAAGCGCTGGACCTGCGGGACGTCATGCTGGTCGCGAACGACACCGGCGGCGCGCTGACACAGGTGCTGCTCGCGCGGTACCCCGAGCGGGTCGGCCGGGTGGTGCTGACGCCGTCGGACAGTTTCGAGTACTTCTTCCCGCCGATCTTCCGGACGCTGCCGGTGATCGCACGGGTCCCGGGGTCGATGGCGGTGCTCGGGCAGCTGCTGCGGATCCGGGCGCTGTACGGGTTGCCCCTGTTGTTCGGCTGGGTGACCAAGCACCCGCTGGCGCCGGAGATCGCCGACGACTACCTCACCCGGCTGCACAAGTCGCCCGGCCTGCGCCGCGACCTGCGCAAGCTGCTGCGCACCGTCCATTCGCGACACACGCTGGCCGCGGCGGAGAAGCTGCGGCAGTTCGAGCGGCCGGTGCTGCTGGTGTGGGCGAGCGAGGACAAGCTGTTCCCGATCCGCCTCGCGCAGCGGCTGGCCGAGCTGCTGCCGGACGCGAAGCTGGTGGAGGTGGCCGACTCCTACACGTTCGTCTCCGAGGACCAGCCGGCGGAGCTGGCCCGTCACGTCGTCGAGTTCGCGGGCGCCATGGCAGATTAGGCGGGTGCGACGTACCCAGCAGGACCGCTCCGCCGGCACCAGGTCCGCCCTGACCACGGCCGCGCGCGAGCTGTTCACCACCCGCGGCTACCAGGCCGTGCCCGCCGAGGAGATCACCCGCACCGCGGGCGTCACCCGTGGCGCGCTCTACCACCACTTCGGCGACAAGCAGGGCCTGTTCCGCGCGGTCGTCGAAGAGGTGGAGCGCGAGATCACCGCCGAGGTCCAGTCCGCGCTGGAGCAGGCGCCGGACACGCTCACCGGCATGGCGGCCGCGCTCAGCGTGTTCCTGGACATCTGCTTGCGCGACGACGTCCGGCGCATCTCGCTGACCGACGCGCCCGCCGTGCTGGGCTGGGAAGCGTGGCGGGAACTGGAGGCCGAGTACGGGCTGAAGCTGCTGGTCGACGCGCTGGCCGGCGCCCACGCCGAAGGCCTGCTCGTCGACCTGCCGCTACGGACGCTGGCGCAGCTCGTGCTCAGCGCGGTGATGGAGGCCGCGCGCATGATCGCGGCGGCCGACGACCCGACCCGGGTCCGCGCCGAGGCCGAGCAGGTGTTCGCCGGCTGGCTCGGGAGCCTGCTGCGTCCCGCGGGCTGAACTGTCGATCTTCCTGTGGCACGGTGGGGTGATGGACGA
>DASXYS010000203.1:0-3738 GCA_036502365.1 Amycolatopsis sp. | reverse complement strand
CGGCACCCCCCTGGACCGCAATGGCGCCGGCAAGGCCTTCCGGGAGATCACCGCCGCAGCCGGAATCCGCGCCGGCACAGTACGCCCGCGGATACATGATTATGCCGACGTCGGCATAACTATGACCTCCGTCACAGAGCTGCCCGAGCAGGACTTCACCGCCCAGAAGGAAACGACCCGGCCCTCCTCCCAAGCCCATTGCCCCTGACGGGCTTATTTGGTCTGCCCCCGGGGAAGCGGCCGCAGCCCCGCGGCCGAACCATCCGTCCGCCATCGGTTACTGGCCAGGGCCTGCACCCGGCTGCCCGGCGTCGCCCAAGACCGGAAGCTCGCAGGACACCGTCGTTCCTCCGCCCGCCGGGCTGTGCACGGAGAAGGTGCCGCCGAGCGCCTCGATCCGGTCCTTCAGCCCGACCAGCCCCGACCCCCGCCGCGGGTCGGCGCCGCCGATCCCGTCGTCGCGCACGCACACCCGGAGCGTGGGCCCGGAGGCATCGGCGTCCACCTCGACGACTGTCGCACGCGAGTGCTTCGCCGCGTTCGTGAGCATCTCCGAAACCACGTAGTAGGCACCCACTTCGACCGGCTCCGGAAGCCGCCCGTCGATCCGCACCGTGGTTTCCACCGGGATGGGGCAACGCCGTGCCAGCGCGCGCAGCGCGGGCGGCAGTCCCGCGCTGGACAGCACCGCGGGGTGGATGCCGCGGGAGATCTCCCGGAGGTCGTCGATCACCTCCAGGAGACCCGCGACGATGTCACCGGTCTCGTCGCGGATGGCGGCGCCCTCCGGACCCGCCGCCACGGTGCGCAGCCGGAGCGCGAGCGCGAGGAGACCTTGTTGCGCACCGTCGTGCAGGTCCCGTTCGATCCGCCGGCGCGCTTCGTCGGCCGCGGTGAGCAGCCGCGCGCGGGAGGCGATGAGCTCGGAGCGGCTCTGGGCGTTCGCGATCGCAGTGGCGACGAGGTCGGTGAACTCGGTCATCCGCTGTTCGATGTCCGGCGGCAGCGTCGGCTCCCCGGACCCGGCGGCGATCATGCCCCACAGCCTGCCGTCGACGTGGATCGGCACGGCGACCGCGGAGACGAGCCCCTCGCCCAGGTAGATTTCCCCGCCCGGGATGTCGTGGTAGTCGTCGACCCGGGCGGCCCGCCCGGTGCGCCGGACGGTCTCGGTCAGCCCGGTCTCCGGATAGCCCTCCCAGCGGTGCCCGACCTGCACGTGGGGTCCCGACGTGCCTTCGTTGGCGACGATCGTCGCCGTCCCGTCGAGCTCGTACCGGATCATCCGGGCGGTGCCGCAGCCGAAATGCCGGAGCGCCTCCCCGGTCGCGGCCGCGAACACGACCTCGGGCGCTTCACCGCGCGCGACCAGCTCGGCCAGGCGCCGCAACGCTGCCTGGGTGTCCGCGAGTTCGCGCAGTTCCTGCTCGGCCCGGGCGTTGGCGACCGCTGTCGCCGCGAGCTCCGTGAAATCCGCCATGCGCGCCTCGGTTCCGGCCGGGAACGCCGCCCGCGAGGTCGCGGCCACCGTCGCTCCCCACCGGCAGCCACCGACCACGATGGGCGCGGCGACCGCGGCCCGCAAGCCCAGTTTTGCCACTATGGCACCGAAGGGGCCCGCCGTGAGCCGCTCGCCGTCGACCCGGGCCGGAAGCCCGGTGCGGACGGTGGCCGTCGTGACCATCCCGGGCCCCATGGCCATCCGGAATCCGACGGGCACCTCAGTGGCCACCTCGCCGTAGGCGCCCACGACGGTCAGGTGTGCCTCGGATTTCCCGGACGGGTGGTCGACGCGGGCGACGAAACTCGCTTCGGCGCCGATCAGCCGGCCGAGCTCGTCGGCGACCGCGGTGAACACCTCGCCCGGCGGGGCGCCGCCGGCCACCAGCGTGGCGACCCGCCGCAGCGCCGCCTGTTCCTGGGCGAGCCGGCGCAGCCGGGTCGGGTCGTCGGGCTCGGCGAGAGCTGGTTGATCGGCGCCGGCGCCGGCGCCGGGCGCGGTCACCCGGCCGACGGTAGTCCGGTGCCCGGCACGGCGGCAACGCGTTCGCCCGGCCGGCACCTATTCCGGCCAGGCCGAGTTCTCGATCAGGTCGACGAAGTCGACGCGCTGGTAGCCGAGGACGAACCGGTCCAGGACGTCCGCCTTGACGTTGCCGAACGTCGTTTCGGGCTTGGCCGCGATCCCTTCGGTGAACGCGTCGAGGATGCCGCGCTTGAAGTCCGGCCGCGGGTGCACCGCGGTGATCTCGGCACGGTCGGCGTCGCTGATGTCGTGGTAGCCGATGCCGAGCACGTCGTACTCGACCCCGGCGGTGACCAGCGCGACCTCGGGCTCCATGAACTCCGGGATGCCGGGCGTGGTGTGCAGGGCGATGGCGGTCCACACCCGCCGGATGCTGTCCTCGGGCACCCGCCGGCCCTGCAGGAAGCGGCGGGCCTCGTCGGCGCCGTCGACCTCGAAGCGCCGTCCGCTGTCGTGGAACCGCTGGCCAAGGCCGAGGTCGTGGAACATGGCCCCGAGGTACAGCAGTTCCGGGTCGAAGCTGAGCCCCCGGTTGCGGCCCTGCAGGCTGCCGAACCAGAAGACCCGGCGGGAATGGTGGTACAGGAGTTCGGTGGTGGTGTCGCGGACCAGCTCGGTGGCCTCGCGGGCCAGCTTGGTGTCGGGGACGCTCACGCCGGCGACGGTCCGGTGATCGGTGATCATTACGGTCTCCTCGAGGAATTCGGGCACGGCGGGGCCCGGCACGGCTGGTGCCGGGCCCCGGGGATCGCTGCTCAGGATTGGCCGGCGCGGACGCCCTTTTCGATCCGCAGGCCGAGTTCGTCGTCGACGTTGCGCCAGTACTCGAAGGCGCGCTCCAGGACCGGCTCGCTGACGCCGTTCAGCAGGTGGCCGACGATGTTGCCGACCAGCCGGTCGCGTTGCGCGTCGTCCATCACGACGCGGACCAGGGTGCGGGCCTGGCCCCAGTCGTCGTCCTCGGCGTGCAGGGTGTAGGCGGCGCGCACCATGTCGCCGTCGGTGTACCAGCCCGCCGGCTCGCCGTAGCGCGCGGTGTCGGCATGGGGCCCGCCCTTGGAGTTCGGCGCGTACACCGGGTCGGAGACCTTCGTGTACCGCATCGCGCCGTCCTTGCTGTAGCTGTGCACGGGCGAAACGGGCGCGTTGACCGGCAGCTGGTTGTAGTTCGCCCCGATCCGGGCGCGGTGCGCGTCCGGGTAGGAGAACAGCCGGCCCAGCAGCATCTTGTCCGGAGACGGGCCGATGCCCGGCACGAGGTTGCTGGGCTCGACGGCCAGCTGCTCGATCTCCGAGTGGTAGTCCGTCGGGTTTCGGTCCAGCGTCATCCGCCCGACCTGGAGGAGCGGGTAGTCCGCGTGTGGCCACGCCTTCGTCAGGTCGAAGGGGTTGAACCGGTAGGTCTTGGCGTCGTCGAAGGGCATGATCTGCATCTTCAGCGTCCAGGTGGGGTAGTCGCCGCGCTTGATCGCCTCGAACAGGTCACGGGTGTGGTAGTCCCCGTCGGCGGAGGCGAGTAGGTCCGCCTCCTCCTGCGTGAGGTATTCGATGCCCTGGTCGCTGATGAAGTGGTACTTCACCCAGAAACGTTCGCCTTCGGCGTTGACCCACATGTAGGTGTGGGAGCTGTAGCCGTTCATGTGGCGCCAGGTCCGCGGGATGCCGCGGTCGCCCATCAGCCAGGTCACCTGGTGCGCCGACTCCGGCGACAG
>DASXYS010000202.1:0-9238 GCA_036502365.1 Amycolatopsis sp. | reverse complement strand
ACGCCCGGCGCGATCGCGTTCACCCGCACGCCCGACGGGCCGAACTCCGCCGCGGCCGTCCGGAACAGCTGCACCAGCCCGGCCTTCGTCGCCGCGTACGGTCCCTGGCCGGGCTCGACGGTGGTGCCGCGGATCGAGGAGAAGCCGATGATGCTCCCCCGCCCGCGCCGCACCATGCCCGCGCCGAACGCGCGGACCACCTCGAACGTCGCCCCGAGGTTCAGCGCCAGTACCCGGTCGAACTCCTCGCGCGTGTAGTCCAGCAGCCGCTTGCGCACGTTCATCGCGGCCGTCAGCACCACGATGTCCAGCTCGCCCAGGTCCGACGCCGCCCGCGCCACCGCGCCGGGGTCCAGCAGGTCTATCTCGTACGCCTCGTCGACGCCGGTCTCGCCGGCGGCCTCGACATCACGGTCCGCGCAGACCACGTGGGCACCCTGCGCCGCGAGCGCCCGCGCGGCCTCGCGGCCGATCCCGCTGCCGCCGCCCAGCACCACGGCCCGGCGCCCGTCCAGCCGGAACAGGTTCGCGTAGTCCGTCACGGCCGAAGCACCGCCATCCTCGTCACGGTCAGCTCTTCAACGGCGAACCGCGGCCCCTCACGCCCGATGCCGGAGTCCTTGACCCCGCCGTACGGCATCGTGTCGGACCGGAACCCCGGCACCTCGTTCACGATCACCCCGCCCACCTCCAGCTCGTCCAATGCCCGGAAAGCAGTGCGAAGCGAACGGCTGAAAACCGTGGCGTGCAGGCCGTAGCGCGACGCGTTGACGGCGGCGAATGCTTCGTCCACATCGGACACCGTGCGCAGGCAGACGACCGGGGCGAAGACCTCCTCGTCCCAGCACTCGACGCCGTCGGGCACGTCCGCGAGCACGGTCGGCTCCAGCACGCCTTCACGTAGAGAGCCGCCGGCCAGCACGCGCGCGCCCGCCGCGGTCGCTTTGTCGACCCATTCCCGCGCCCGCTCGGTCGAGCGCCGGTCGATCAGCGCCGACACCCGGGTGCCGTCCAGCCGCGGATCGCCGGTGACCACCTCGCCGAGCCGCGCGAGCACCTTCGCGGTGAACTCCCCGGCGACCGACGACACCACCAGCACCCGCTGCACCGAGATGCACGCCTGGCCGGACGCGTAGAACCCGCCGCGCAGCACGGCGTCCGCCGCCGCGTCGAGGTCCGCGTCCTCGGCGACCACCAATGCGGCGTTGGAACCCAGCTCCAGCAGCGTTTTCGTGGGTGCCGCGTCGCGGGCGATCCGGTGCCCCACAGCCGCCGAGCCGGTGAACGACACCGCGCCCACCCGCCGGTCGGTCACCAGCGCGGAGCCGACCGCCGCGTCACCGGTGACCAGCTGGACCATCGACGGCACCGGGCTCGCGCACCGGACCAGGTGCACCAGCCAGAGCGTGGCCAGCGGCGTCTGCGGCGCCGGCTTGACGACCACCGGGCAGCCGGCCGCGATGGCCGGCGCGATCTTGTGCGACGCCAGCAGCAGCGGGTAGTTGAAGCCGGCGATCCCGACGACCACCCCGATCGGCTTGCGCTTCCAGAACCCGACCAGCCCGTCGCCCGACGGCAGCAGGTCCAGCGGCACCGTCTCGCCGTGCAGCCGCGACACCTCTTCGGCCGCCGCCTCCCACGTGACGATCGTGCGCGCGACCTCGACCCGGCAGTCCACCAGCGGCTTCCCGGTCTCCAGGACCAGCAGCTGTTCGAATTCCTCCCGGCGCTCACGCAATGCAAGAGCGACGTCGTTCAGCAACGCCCGCCGGGTCCGCGACGGCAACGCCGCCACCTCCCGTTTCACCGCCACCGCCTCGTCGACCGCCTTCGCGGCCAACGAAACCGTGCCGACGGGCGCGGAGCCGATCACGCTGCCGTCATAAGGGAAAACGACGTCCGCGTGATCCGCTGTGGACACCCAGCCGGAGCCGATCGGCAGGCCTTCGGGATATTCAGGCATCGCTGTCTCCTTTCAGCCGGGCCAGCTCGGCGCGCAGGTTCGGCGCGGCCGCCAGCAGCTCGCGGGTGTACTCGTGCTTCGGCGCTTCGTAGACCTCCTCCACGTCGCCGATCTCGACGATCTCGCCGCGGCGCATCACCGCGACGCGGTCGCACACGTGCCGCACCACGCCGAGGTCGTGGGACACGAACACCAGCGTCAGCGAGTACTCCGCGACCAGCCGCGCCAGCAGGTCGAGGATCTGCGCGCGCACGGAGACGTCCAGCGCGCTCACCGGCTCGTCCGCGAGCAGCACGCGCGGGCTCGGCGCGAGCGCGCGGGCGATGGAGATCCGCTGCCGCTGCCCGCCGGAGAACTGGTGCGGGTACCGCATGGCCGCCTCGGCGGGCAGCCCGACGGCGTCGAGCAGCTCCGCGACGCGCGCGGGGTCACGGTGGCCCAGCGGCTCGGAGACGATGTCGCGGATCCGCATCCGCGGGTCCAGTGAGCCCATCGGGTCCTGGAAGACGATCTGCAGCTCCGACCGCAGGAAGCCCAGCCGCCGCTCGGGCTGGTCGTCGATCCGGCGGCCCTGGAACGACACCGTGCCCGCGGTCGGCCGGTCCAGCGCGGCCAGCAGCCGGACCAGGGTGGACTTCCCCGAGCCCGACTCGCCGACGACGCCGAACCGTTGCCCGGCCTCGACATCGAAGCTCACCCCGCGCAGCGCGTGGACGTCACGCCGGGCGTACCGGCGTTCCAGGTCGCGGACCTCGATCAACGCGCTCATCGCCGTGCTCCGTCCTCTGGGGCCGAGCCCCAGGCCCCGGCCGGGGGACGAGCCCCCCTGGACCCCCCAACTGCCTCGAGGTCCGAAGCGTCCAGCAACCGCCGCGTGTACTCGTGCTTTGGTGCAGTCAGCACCGAGCGGGTGGAACCGTGCTCGACGATCTCGCCGTCCAGCATCACCAGCACCCGCTCGCAGACCGACGCGACCACCGCGAGGTCGTGCGTGATGAACAGCAGCGCGCTCTCGGCGGGCAGCGAACTCCGGATCAGGGCAAGGATCTGGGCCTGCACGGTGACGTCGAGCGCCGTGGTCGGCTCGTCGCAGATCAGCAGCGACGGGTCGGTCGCCAGCGCCATCGCGAGCACCACCCGCTGCCGCTGCCCGCCGGAGAGCTGGTGTGGGTACGCGCGAGCGGTGCCGGGCAGCCCGACGGCGGCCAGCAGTTCTTCGGCGGACCGGCCGCGGCGGCCGTGCACCCGGAACGGCTCGGTGACCTGCCGTCCGACGCGCATCACCGGGTTCAGCGCCGTCATCGGCTCCTGGAAGACCATCGACAGCCCGTTGCCGCGCAGCCGCGAAAGGTCCTTTTCGGACGCTCCCAGCAGCTCTTTCCCGTTCAGCCGCACCGAACCGGACGCGGTCAGCTCGTCCGGCAACAGCCCCATCACCGACAGCGCGGTGAGTGACTTCCCGGAGCCGGACTCGCCGATCAGCCCGACGCGCTCGCCGGCGCCGATCTCGAACGACACGTCGCGGACCAGGTCCGCGACCCGCAGGTGCTGCACCGCCAGTGTCATACCCGGACCGCCAATCGCGGGTCGAGGCGGTCTCGCAGGCCGTCGCCGAGGAGGTTGAACCCGAGCACGGCCACCGCGATCGCGATGCCGGGCACCAGCGCGAGCCGCGGGTGCGCCGTGAGCAGTTCCTGCGACTCCTGCAGCATCCGGCCCCACGACGGCGTCGGCGGCCGGGTGCCGAAGCCGAGGAACGACAGCGCCGCCTCGGCCAACACGGCGATCGCGAACGACACCGACGACTGGACGATCAGCAGGCCGGAGATGTTCGGCAGCACGTGGCGCGCGGCGATGCTCAGCCGCGACCGGCCGGCCGAGCGCGCCGCCAGCACGTACTCGCTGCTGCTCACCTGCAATGTGCCGGACCGCGCGATCCGGGCGAACGAGGGGATGGTCGCGATGCCGATCGCCACCATGGCGGTGAGCGTGTCGGCGCCGAACACCGCGCCGAACATGATCGCCAGCAGCAGCGCGGGAAACGCGAGCACGAGGTCGTTCACCCGCATCACGAACTCGCCGAGCCAGCGCGGCGCCAGTCCCGCCAGCACGCCCAGCGGCGTCCCGATCACGGCGGCGATGCCAACCGCCACCACACCGACGTACAGCGTGGTGCGCGCGCCGACCATGACCTGGCTGAACACGTCGCGGCCGAACTTGTCGGTGCCGAACAGGTGCGAGCCGCTGAAGCCGAGCAGCCGGTCCGGCGCGTCGACCTGCACCGGGTCGTACGGCGTCCAGGCGAACGACACCAGCGCGGCCAGCACCACCAGCGCGACCAGCACACCGCCGGCCACGAGGTTCCCGTTGCGTGTTTTCATCACGAACCCCGCAGCCTCGGGTCGAGCACCGTGTAGAGGACGTCCACCACGAAGTTCACCAGCAGCACCCCGGCCACGAGCACCAGCACGATCCCCTGCACGGTGAGCAGATCGCGCGAGGAGACGGCGTCCAGCAGCAGGCTGCCCAGCCCCGGCAGCACGAACACGCGCTCGACCACCACCGCGCCGATCAGCAGCGTTGCCAGCTGCAGGCCGAGCACCGTGACGACCGGGACCGACGCGTTGCGCAGCCCGTGCCGGAACAGCGCCTGCCCCGGCAGCAGGCCCTTGGACCGCGCGGTGCGCAGGTAGTCCTGGCCGAGCGTGTCGAGCACGGCCGAGCGGACGTACCGCGTGAGCACCGCGCCCTGCACCAGGCCGAGCGACAACGCGGGCAGCACGAGCCCGCGCAGGAACTCGCCCACGTCCTGGTCCGGCGGCGTCCACCCGCCGCTGGGCAGCCAGCGCAGCTGCACGGCGAAGATCTGCACCAGGATGATCCCGGCGAGGAACGCGGGGATCGCGACGCCGATCTGCGAAAGCCCGGAAACCGTGACACCGCTGGGTTTCCGGTGCCGGACGGCCGCGAAGGTCCCCACCGGCACCGCGATCACCAGCGCCGCGACCATGCCCGCGCCGACCAGCCACAGCGTCACGCCGAGCCGGTCGAGCAGCTGCGGCCCGATGGCGTCGCGCGTCACGTACGAGCGGCCGAAGTCGCCGTGCAGCACGCCGCCGATCCAGCGCAGGTACTGCGTGACCAGCGGCTGGTCGATGCCGAACTCCGCGCGCGTCTTCGCGAGCAGCGCCGGCGTCGCGTTGACGCCGAGCGCCACCTGCGCCGGATCGCCGGGCAGCACGGCCATGAACAGGAACACCACGATCGACGCGACGAGCAGGCTGACCACCAGGATCGCCACCCGCCGGAGCACCTTCACGGTCATCGCGGCCTCAATCCGGTGAGGTCGAAGGATTCGCTGACCTGGTTCGGCGCGAAGCCCGTCACCTTGGTCTTCGCGACGATCACGTTGGGGTAGAGGAAGAGCCAGTCCGCCGCCGCATCGGTGTTGAGCTGACGCGCGACCTGCTTCATGTCGGCGACCTGCTGTTCCGTGGCGCCGCTGTCCGCCTCGGCGAGCAGCTGCTGGACGCGTTTGCTGTCGTAGCCCCAGTAGTACGCCGGTTTGCCGAACGTGGTGATGTCGCGGGCCTCGACGTGCTGGATGATCGACAGGTCGTAGTCGTGGTCGGTGAACACCTGCTTGAGCCACACGGCCGGGAAGTCGAGCGGCTCGATCGTGGTCTGCACGCCGACCTCGGCCAGCTGCGACTGCACGACCTGCGCGGCCGACACCGCGTATGGCAGGTTCGGGATCCGCAGCCGCAGGTCGAGGTTCTTCACGCCGGCCTGCGCGAGCAGCTGCTTCGCCTTCGCCGGGTCGTACGGGTAGATCTTCGACAGGTCCTCGTACCACGGGTCGGTCGGCGGGACCATGCTGCCGATCAGCGTGCCGCGACCGTTGAAGACCAGGTCCAGCACGGCTTTCCGGTCGATCGCGTAGGTGAGTGCCTGGCGCACGCGGGTGTCGTTCAGCGGCGCGCGCTTGTTGTTGAACGCGAGCGTGACCTCGCTGTTCGTGGTGCCCTGCACGACGGTGAACCGGGTGTCGCCCTGGAACTGCGGGATCGAATCGGCCGAGGTGAGCGACGAGATCACGTCGATGCCGTTGCTGAGCAGCGCGTTGTTGAGCGCGGTCGGGTCGGCGATGTACTTGAGCACCACGGTGCGGTACGCGGGTTTCCGGCCCCAGTACGCCGGGTTCTCCCGCAACACGATGGAGTCGCCGCGCCGTCGGCTCGCTACTTCGTACGGCCCGGTGCCGACCGGCTTGTTCGCCAGGTCGGCGACGCCGGTGGGGCTGAACATCGCGCCGATCCGGCTGGTCAGGCTGAACAGCCAGCCGTTGCTGGGCTTCGAAAGCACCACCCGCGCGTGCTCGGGCGAGACGACGTCCACGTGATCGACCACGTCCATCGCGGACTTGACCGAGATCGTCCAGTCGGTCTTCACGCGCAGCAGCGAGAACTTGACGTCCGCGGCGGTGAACGGCGCGCCGTTGCTGAACTTCACGCCGGGCTGGAGCTGGAAGTCGTAGGTCTTCCGGTCCGGGCTGATGGTCCACGACTTCGCGAGCAGCGGCACCACCTGACCGCTCGCGTCGAGCTTCACCAAGCCTTCGTAGACGTTGTACAGCAAGGCTTGCGGGATGGCGGCACCGTCGGTGTGGGTGAAGTCGAAGCTCGCGGGCTCGGCCGTGAAGCCGACCGACAGCGTGTCGGGGCCGCTCGCCACACTCGCGCTGGACCCGGCCGAGCAGCCGGAGACCACGAGCAACAGCGCCAGTGCCGCCGCGTGAATCCGGGCTTTCATTCAGCCTCCTGTAACGGCCGCCGAGCCAGTACACTGGTCTGACCAGTAGCCCAGAGGTTCGCACCAGACGACGTCGAGGTCAAGGGATGCAGTTCGAGCCGGTGGCGCCCGTGCACGCTTACCAGCGGATCGTGGCGCAGATCGAGGAGGCCGTGTACAGCGGGCGCCTCAAACCCGGCGAGCGGCTGCCCGGTGAGCGCGAGCTGATGACGCAGTTCGGCGTCGGGCGTTCGACAGTGCGGGAAGCGCTGCGGGTGCTGCAGGCGGCCGAGCTGATCCGGTCGCGCCCCGGCGATCCGCGCGGGCCGGAGGTGCTGGCGGCCTCGCCGGGCGCGCTGCAGCGGTCGATGCACCGGCTGGCGCGCGCCGAGCACGTCGGGCTGGCGGAGTTGTTGCAGTTCCGGATGGTGCTGGACGGTTCCTCGCACCTGCTCGCGGCCCAGCTGCGCACGGACGCCGATCTGTCCACTTTGGATGAGGCGCTGGCGGCGATGGCCGCGGCCGATGGCTACGCGGAGTTCAGCCGCGCGGACGTCGCGTTCCACGACGCCATTGCCCGGACGTCACGCAACCCGCTGCTGGTGGTGAGCGGCGAGGTGGTGCGCGGGGTGGTGCTGGAACTGATCGAGGACAAGCTCTCCCACGCGCCCGACCGGACGTCGCTGATGGAGACCTGGCTGCGGCACCACGCGGAGGTACTGGAAGCGGTCCGCGCCGCCGACGGTGCGTCGGCGGCGCGGCTCGCGCGTCAGGCCCTGTACGACAACTACGTGGAGTACGTGCCGGAAGACCGGCGCGCCCTGCTCACTCCCCTGCTGTGACTCGTGAGTGTTTATGCCGGTTCTAACCGTCATAAACACTCACGAGCACTCAGGCAACGAGGTTGGCGTACACCACGATGTTGTCCTTGTAACTGTGCTCGGCGTGGTCGAACACCCCGCCGCAGGTGATCAGGCGCAGCTGCGGCTTGTCGGCGTTGCCGAACACCGCCTGCGTCGGGAACGTGTCCTTGGGGACCTCGTCCTTGTGATCTACCACGAACTTCAGCTTCTTGCCGTCGCTGCGTTCGATGTCGACCTCGTCGCCGGGGTTGACGTCCTTGAGCTTGTAGAAGATGCCGGGCTGGTGGTTGCCGTCGACGTGCCCGAGCACGATCGCGGGCCCGACCTCACCCGGCACGGGCGAAAGGCGGTACCACGCGGCCTGCATCGGCGTTTTCACCGACGGCACCGAGATCTGCCCGTCCTTGTTGGGCAGCACGGTGATCAGCGAAGACTTCGCGCCGATCTTCGGGATCTCGACCGACGTCGGCCGGAGCCCGACAAACGGCTTGGTCACCGGCACCGATGCCGCGGGCTTCGCGGCGGGCGCCGGGGCGTCCGAGCCGCAGCCGCTCAGCGTGAGGGAAAGGAGCAGGGCGCCCGCGATCGCGGCGCCCCGCCCGTACTTCCTGGTCATCAGGCGGCCATGCCGCCGAAGCCGGTCTCGACGCCGCCCTTGGGGGCGTACTTGACCTGCGAGTCGCCCTGGCCACCCGTGGTGCCCGCGGAACCCGCGCCCGCGCCGCCCGCCGGCGGGACCGGCTGCTCGCCGCCCTTGTCACCACCGCAGGTCCAAAACGCGGTGACGTTGCCTGCGTCGAACGAAGCACCGTCGTGGCGCTTCACGAGCCAGGCCCAGTAACGGCCGTCGGTCTCGTCCTGGTGCGGGCCCTCGACGAGGTCGAAGTCGTTCGACGAAACACCGGTCGGCTCGCCCGCGGCGCAGGCGATCACGAAGATGCCCTGACCGCCGTCGAGGTCGACGCCATAAGCGATGTCGTCCTCGTAGGGCGGCTCCGGGGTGGTGGTCTCCGGCTGGGAGCTGGTCGGCTTCGTGGGCTCGCCGGTGCCGGTGGGCTCACCGGTGCCGGTCGGCTTGCCCGTCGGCGCGCCGGTGTCCGACGGCTGTCCCGAGCTGGTCGGGGTGTCCGAAGTGGACTGGCCGGTGCTCGGTGAGCCGGATGCCGGCGCGTCCGTGGCCGGCGCGTCCGACGTCGGCGGTGCGACCTCGGAGGCCGTCGGCGCCGTCGAGTTGTCCTGCGCCAGCGCCGAAGGCGTGACAGCAAGGCTGATCAGGGCGCCCGCGAGCACGGCGCCCGCGAGTCTGCCCAGCGTCTTCTTCAAGATGGTCTCCCCTGGAAGAATGCGCGGTGGCTGCCACCGCGCCCGCTGATCCTGCCGGAGGAACAGTCCTCAAAGGAAACGTTTAGACCAGTGATTAAAAGCACCGTAAAAAAAGGTAACGAACGCCGCCGACCTGCCGATGAACTGGCCCGGCGCGGGGAAAACCCGCTTACGTACCTCTACTGTAACAGTTTCCGGGCCATCAGCGAATAGCGGTGAATTGTTGGCGGAATTCAGCCCAGCGCGGACAGTAGATCTCGCCAGAGATCTTCCGGGTCTTCCAGGCCGACGCTCAACC
>DASXYS010000201.1:0-14149 GCA_036502365.1 Amycolatopsis sp. | reverse complement strand
CAGGCGGATAGGTTGGGTGCGCACCCCCATCGAAGACGCCGGAGGTCCTCATGAAGAAGATCATCAACGATCCGGCCGCAGTGGTCGTGGAGTCGCTCAGGGGCCTCGCGCTCGCCCACGCGGACATCCTGCGGGTGCGGGACGACCCGGCCTTGGTCGTGCGGGCCGACGCGCCCGTTGCCGGCAAGGTCGCGGTGATCTCCGGTGGCGGGTCCGGGCACGAGCCGCTGCACGGCGGGTTCGTCGGCCGCGGCATGCTCGACGCGGCGGTGCCGGGCCCGGTCTTCACGTCGCCGACACCGGATGCGGTGCAGGCCGCCGTCACCGCGACCACTGGGCCGGCGGGGGCGTTGCTGATCGTCAAGAACTACACCGGCGACGTGCTGAACTTCGAGACCGCCGCCGAACTGGCCGCGGCCGAGGACCTCGATGTGCGCAGCGTGGTGATCGACGACGACGTCGCGGTCAAGGACTCCACGTTCACCGCCGGGCGGCGCGGGGTGGGCGGCACAGTGCTGCTGGAGAAGATCACCGGCGCGGCGGCGGAGCGCGGCGACTCGCTGGACGCGGTGGAAGCGCTGGCGCGCAAGGTGATCGGGCAGGTGCGCTCGATCGGCGTGGCGCTGACCGCGCCGACGGTGCCGCACGTCGGCGAGCCGAGTTTCGACCTCGGCCCGGACGAGATCGAGTTCGGCATCGGCATCCACGGCGAGCCCGGCCGCGAGCGCATCCCGCTCGAGCCGGCCGACGCGCTGGTCGCCCGGCTGGTCGAAGCCGTCGTCTCGGACCTGCCGTACGAGGCGGGCGACAAGGTGCTGCTGTTCACCAACTCGATGGGCGCCACCCCGCTGGTGGAGCTGTACCTCGCGCACGGGATCGCCGAGCGGCTGCTGGCAGAGCGTGGGATCGTGGTGGAACGCAGGCTCGTCGGCCCGTACATCACCAGTCTCGAGATGCAGGGGATGAGCCTGACGCTGCTGAAACTGGACGACGAGCTGACCGAGCTGTGGGACGCGCCCGTGTGGACGCCCGCGCTGCGGTGGGGGATCTGATGGGCTGTTCTTCGGAAGGCGTCGCGGCCGCGCTGCGGGCCGCGGCCGAGGTCGTCGCCGAGCACCGCACCGAGCTGATCGAGCTCGACCGCGCGATCGGCGACGGCGACCACGGCGAGAACCTGAGCCGCGGCTTCACCGCGATCGTCTCGGCGCTGGAGGCGGAGCTGCCGCCGACACCGGGAGCCGTCGCGAAGCTGGCCGCCACCACGCTGATCTCGAAGGTCGGTGGCGCTGCGGGACCGTTGTACGGCACGGCTTTCCTGCGCGCGTCGGCGAAGCTGGGCGACGCCGCGGAGGTCGACGTGCCGCTGCTGCTCGAAGCGCTGCGGGCCGCGCTGGAAGGTGTGCAGGCGCGCGGCAAGGCGGTCGGCGGCGACGCGACGATGGTGGACGCGCTGATCCCGGCCGTCTCGGCCGCGGAGAAAGCCGCGGACGGCGCGGACGCGACGGTCGCCGGAGTGCTCGCGGCCGCCGCCGACGCGGCCGACCGCGGCGCGGAGTCCACAGTGGACCTGGTGCCGCGCAAGGGCCGCGCGTCCTACCTCGGCGAGCGCGCCATCGGTCATATGGACCCCGGCGCCCGGTCCACGGCGCTGCTGCTGCGCGCGTTCGCAGAGGCGGCCCGGTGACCGTCGGAATCGTGCTCGTGTCGCACAGCGCGAAGCTGGCCGAAGGGCTGGCCGAGCTGGCGGCGCAGATGGCGCCGGACGTCCGGATCCGCCCGGCGGGCGGGCTCGCCGACGGCGGCGGGATCGGCACCGACTACGACGAGGTCGTCGCGGCCGTCCAGCGCGCCGACTCCGGCGACGGCGTGGTGCTGCTGTACGACCTCGGCAGCGCGCAGATGACGGCCGAGCTGGCGGTGGAGTCGCTGGCCGACCCGTCCTCGGCGGTGGTCGTCGACGCGCCGCTGGTGGAGGGCGCGGTGGCGGCGGCAGTGGCCGCGCAGGGCGGTGCGAGCCGCAAGGCCGTGGGCGAGGCCGCGGCGAGCGCGGGGCTGGCGCCCGACCTGCTGGCCGTCGACGTCGAGGTCGACGGTGCCGAGGAGAAGGCGCTGACGCTGGCCAACGAGGTCGGGCTGCACGCGCGCCCGGCCGCGGTGCTGGTGCGGAGCCTGGCCGGGATCGACGCCGAGGTCTCCGTGCGGCTGGGCGAGCGGGAGGTCGACGGGCACAGCGTGCTCGCGCTGATGTCGCTCGGCGCGCGCCAGGGCGACCGGATCGTCGTCCGGGCGAGCGGGCCACAGGCGGGTGAGGCGCTGGCGAAGGTGACTGCGCTGGTGGAGACGAACTTCGGGGAGTGAACCCGGGTTCGCGACCGGGTGAGATGCCCCCGGTCTGACTCGATTCCGAAGTGCTTTCGCGGGGCTCCCGTGCCACAGTGGGCCCACACTACCCGCGAGTAACCTCCGGAGGACCCGATGGCACGGGACATCTCGAAGGTCGGCGTCGTCGGCCTGGGCACGATGGGCGCCGGCATCGCGGAGGTGCTGGCGCGCAGCGGGATCGACGTCGTCGCCGTGGAGCTGGACGAAGCCGGCGTCGCCCGCGGCCAGGGGCACCTGCGGCACTCCACCGAACGCGCGCTCGCCGGCGGCAAGCTCGACCAGGCGGGCCGCGAAGCCCTGCTGGCGCGGGTCAGCTGCTCGACCTCACTGTCCGACCTGTCCGAAGTGGACCTGGTGATCGAGGCGATCCCGGAGAGCCTGGCGGCGAAGGCGGAGGTCTTCTCCCAGCTCGACAAGGTGACGCGGCCGGACGTGGTCTTCGTGTCGAACACCTCGTCGTTGTCCATCACCGAGATCAGCGTGCACACGGCGCGGCCGGGCAAGGTCGTCGGGATGCACTTCTTCAACCCGGCGCCGGTGCTGAAGCTGGTCGAGGTGGTGCGCACGGTCGTCACCGAGCCGGAAGTGGTGACCGACGTCGTGGCGTTCGCCGAACGGCTCGGCAAGGTCCCCGTGGTGATGGGCGACCGGGCCGGGTTCATCGCGAACGCGCTGCTGTTCGGCTACCTCAACCACGCCGTGCGGATGTACGAGCAGCGGTACGCGACGCGGGAGGACCTGGACGCCGCGATGCGCTTCGGCTGCGGCTATCCGATGGGGCCGTTGGCGCTGCTGGACCTGATCGGCCTGGACACGGCGTACGAAATCCTCGACACGATGTACCACCAGTCGCGCAACCGGCTGCATGCGCCGGCGCCGCTGCTGAAGCAGATGATCACTGCCGGCCTGCTGGGCCGCAAGACCGGCCGGGGCTTCTACACCTACGACGCGCCGGACTCGCCCACCGTCGTCGCCGACGGCTTCACTTCTACGTCCACAGTGGAATCCGTGCCGCCGCGCGAGGTTCGGAAGGTGGGCGTGATCGGCACCGGGACGATGGCCACGGGCATCGCGGAGGTGTTCGCCAAGCGCGGGTTCGACGTCGTGCTGCGGGCGCGGAGCCTGGAGAAGGCCGAGGCGTCCGTGGCGAAGGTGAAGAAGTCGCTGGACAAGTCCGTGGTGAAGGGCCGACTGTCCGAAGAGGACGCCGCGGCCGCGCTGGGCCGGATCGTGCCGGTCACCGACTTCGAGGCACTGGCGGACGTGGACCTGGTGGTGGAGGCAGTCGCCGAGGAACTGGCCGTGAAACAGGCGGTGTTCGCGGCGCTGGACGACGTGGTGCGGCCCGGCGCGGTCCTCGCCACGACCACTTCCTCGCTGCCGGTGATCGAGTGCGCGGCCGCGACCTCGCGCCCCGGGGACGTGCTGGGGCTGCACTTCTTCAACCCGGCGCCGGTGATGAAGCTGGTGGAGGTCGTGTCGACGATCGCGACCGCGCCGGACGTGGTCGCGACCGCCGCCGCCGTGTGCGCCGCCGTGGGCAAGCACCCGGTGCACTGCGGCGACCGGGCAGGCTTCATCGTCAACGCGCTGCTGTTCCCCTACCTCAACGACGCGGTGAAGATGCTGGAAGCGCACTACGCGTCGGCCGATGACATCGACACCGCGATGAAGGTCGGTTGCGGCTTGCCGATGGGGCCGTTCGAACTGCTCGACGTGGTGGGTCTGGACGTGTCGCTGGCGATCGAGCGGACGCTGTTCAACGAGTTCCGCGAAGAGGGCTTCTCGCCCGCGCCGCTGCTGGAGCACCTGGTGACGGCGGGGCGGCTCGGCCGTAAGACGGGCAAGGGGTTCAAGGACTACTGAGGTCTCGGCTACTGGGGAATGACTGTGGTGCCCTGCGCGGCGCCCTCGACGAGTTCGGCGTACGCGGCCGCGACCCTGGCCACGGGCGTGCCGCGGCTGCCGTCCTCGCCCATGGCCTCGAGGGTTTCGCTGATCCAGCCGGGGCTGACGGCGTTGATCCGCAGCCCGCGCGGCAGGTCGGTGGCCGCCGAGCGGACGAACCCGGCGAGGCCCGCGTTGGCCAGCGCGCCCAGGCTGCTGCCGGGGATCGGCTCGGTGAACGTGCCCGCGGTGAGCGTGATCGAGCCGCCGTCGGTGAGGTGCGCGGCGGCCCGGCGGACGAGGGCGACCTGGCCGAGGAGCTTGCCGTGGAGGTCTTCGAGGACCCGGTCCTCGGTGAGGTCGGCCAGCGGCCTGAGCGGGACGTTCGCGGCGCAGCAGACCACGGCGTCGGCGGTGATGGTTCCGAACAGCGCGTCGAGCGACGCGGGGTCGGTGAGGTCGGCTCGGGTGCCGCTCCGGCGCGAGGCCGCGAACAGCTCGTGCCGCGGCGCGAGTGCGGCGGTGACGGCCCGGCCGACCAGCCCGGACGCGCCCAGCAGAATGATCTTCACCGGCCGGACGTTACCGTTTTCCGCCGTTTTTTCGCCACTGGTTTCGGCAATTCACGAACCGGTTCCGCGCCTTAGCCGACCGCCAGTGCGATACCCAGCCAGATCGCCCCGATCACCGCGGCCCCGGCGAGCGCCGCGAGCAGCAGCCAGAGCGTGTCGGCGCGCTGTGCCGGGCTCGGCAGGTGCAGTGGTTCCGTTGGCGGGCCCCAGTAATCCGGTGCGTTCCCCGATGTCGGCTCCGTAGTGCTTGTCATCGCTCCAGCCTCCGTACCGTTTTCGGCGATCCATTGTGGCCGGGAGGTCGGGCCGGCGCGGAAGTCCGTTACCGGCAATAGCGCGTGGTCCCTTTTTCGCGACCGGATCGAGAGAATTCGTCGCGCTTGGTGCTCGCGCTGTGCTCCAAAGTTGTCGGTGGTGCTGGTTAGGCTGCCGCCATGGACTTGCCAACGTTCGGCGGCGCCCCGACCCCGGGCCTCGCCGACTTCCTGCGCACCGCCGTGCGCCTGCATCCCACCGAGGGTTCGCCCGGGGTGCGTGAAAGCCATGTCGGCGGGCCGCTGCTGTGGCCTGCGGACGAACCGTGGCCGACCTGCGCGGGGCGTCCGACGACCAGTGGGCCGGCGGGCATCCGGCCGACGAACCGGTGCCGTCGATGGTGGGCGCCGCGCAGTTCTTCCGTCCGGGCTTCCCGGAGCTGCCGTTCCCGGACGGGGCGGACGTGCTGCAGGTGCTTTTCTGCCCGACCCTGCACAACAGCGAGCACCACTACGGGCCGGCGGTCCGGCTGGTCTGGCGGACCGCGGCCGACGTCACTCTGGTCGCCGACGCGCCGCCGGAGCCGGAGGAGGCCGAGCCCGAGCTGATCCTCGAAGCACGGCTGCTACGGCCATGCCGATTCCCGGAACTTCCTTACACCGCGGACATCTCGGCGGAAGGCCGTACCTCGATGGGCTTGCCTGCCGACCACGCGGCGGTGGAATGGCCGGAGCTGGGCCAGTTCTCCAAGATCGGGGGCTGGACGTCCTGGTACGCCACGGACCCGTGGCAGCTCGACTGCGGGGAGTGCGGGGAGCGCCTGCGGCAGACCTTGGCGTTCGCCTCGCAGGAGGACGAGCGGCCGTGCGGCTGCGACATCGGGGAGGGTGGCCTCGGGGAGGACGCCGAGACCGGGCTCTTCGTCAGCGATTCGGGAGTGCTCAACGTTTTCCTGTGCCCGGCCGACGCGCGGCACCCGTTCAAGGTGCGGATCGACTGAGGCTTACGCCGGGGGCAGCAGCGGCCCGCCGCTCCAGTGCTGGAAGACGAGGTTCGTGTGCACGCGCGCGACCTCGTCGCGGGCAGTCAGCTCGTCCAGCACCAGGCGTTGCAGCTCGGCGGCGGAGCCGGTGGCCACGTGCGCGAGGAAGTCGTCCGGCCCGGTCAGGTGGTAGACCGCGCGGACCTCGGGCAGCGCGAGCAGGTGCTCGACGAACGAGTCCACCAGCGGCCGCCGGTGCGGGCGGACCTGGACGAACAGGAAGGCCTCCAGCGGGCGGCCCAGTTTCGCCGCGTCCACGGACGCGTGCTGGCCGGTGATCACGCCTGACTCACGCAGCCGGGACACGCGGTCGAGGCAGGTGGACGGCGCGAGGCCGACCTCGGCGGCCAGGTCCTTGTTGGAGATCCGGGCGTCGTTCTGCACAAGGCGCAGGATGTCGAGATCAACCGGACTCAGTTCGACGGATCCAGTCATCTGCGAATGATATCCGAGATCGTTGCGCCCATGCCGTGGTTTGTCCGAGCCTGAGGATATGACTTCTGTGCTGCGCACCCGAGCTGTCCACGCCGGGCGGGACGACCTGACCGATCTGGGCCTGCACGCCGCCCCGCTCGACTTCTCCACGACGTATCCCTCGCGGGACAGCGCGGAGGAGGCGCGCCGGATCGACGAGTTCACCGCGGGCGGCAACGTCACCGGCATCTACGGGCGCATCGGCAACCCGACGGTGGAGCGGTTCGAGCAGGCGCTGGCCGAACTGGAGGGCTTCGAGCACGGCGTCGCGTTCGCCAGCGGCATGGCGGCGATCTCCGCGTGCCTGCTTTCCGCTGTGGCGCAAGGGAAACGGCACGTCGTCGGGGTCCGGCCGCTGTACGGCTCGACCGACCACCTGCTCACCTCGGGGCTGCTCGGCACAGAGGTCACCTGGGTCGCGCCGGAGGACGTCGCGGGGGAGATCCGGCCGGACACCGGGCTGGTGTTCGTCGAGACGCCTGCGAACCCGACGTTGACCGAACTGGACATCGCGGCCCTCGCCTCGGCGTGTGGCGAGGTCCCGCTGCTCGTCGACAACACCTTCGCGACGCCCGTGCTCCAGCGCCCCGGACGGCTCGGCGCCCGGATCGTGCTGCACAGCGCGACGAAGTTCCTCGGTGGCCACGGTGACGTCATGGGCGGCGTCGTCGCCTGCGACGCCGAAGAAGCCGCCCGCCTACGCCAAATCCGCTTCGCGACGGGCGGCGTGCTGCACCCTCTTGCGGGCTACCTGTTGCTGCGCGGCCTGGCGACGCTGCCGCTGCGCGTCACGGCGGCGTCCGCCACGGCCGCCATCCTGGCCGAGCGGCTCGCCTCGCACCCGGCAGTCCGCACCGTGCACTACCCGAAACTCGGCGGCCCGCTGGTGGCGTTCGAGCTGACGGGCGACCCGCACGCCCTGATCGGCGCCGTCCGGCTGATCACGCCGGCGGTGAGCCTCGGCAGCGTCGACACGCTGATCCAGCACCCGGCGTCGCTGACCCACCGAGTCGTCCCCGCCGGAGACCGCGAGGAGGCCGGCATCACCGACCGGCTGATCCGCCTGTCCGCCGGCCTGGAAGACGTCGAAGACCTGTGGCACGACCTGGATCAGGCACTGAAGGCCTGCTGACACTCAGGCCGCCCCTACCCGACGGCCTGCAGTGGCCACTGCCGCGGCTGCGGTGGTGGCCGAATGACCGGCGCAGGCGCCTGGTCCTCAGCTGCAGCAGCCGCCCCCGCAGCAGCCGCCACCTGAAGAAGCGGGGGCCGCGGCCGACCCCGTGAGCGCGACGGTGGTCAGCAGCTTCACCGTGTCCGTGTGCCCCTCGGGGCAGGGCGCCGGCGCGGCGGACTCGCTCATCGGCCGTTGCAGCTCGAACGTCCCGGTGCAGTCACGGCAGCGGTAGGCGTAGGTGGGCATGGCGTGATTATCGCCGCCGGAGTGGCGCAGGGGAAGTTCCGCCCCGGTGGAGGGCGGCTGAGCGGGCTGTCGCACCGGGCGTGCCACCTTGGCCGCCCGCTCCGTCGGCCGGGTCACCCTGGTGGGGAAGTGCTTGGTGGGCAAGCATTGCCGGGGCGGCGCAGGGCAACGGGGCCGGACGGGAACCGGCGGTCGGCCTGTGTGGCCGGGCTGATGTCCGGGCGACGCCGTGCGGTGGGAAGCTGTGCCGGTGGATGTTCCCCAGCTTGCGGATCTCCCGCACCTCGGCCAGGTTGTCCCGGCGCTGCTCGGCTCGCTCGGCGTGCCGGGGGAGGTGAGCACCCTCTCCCTGCCCGAGGCGAGCAGCGCGTGCGTGCTGCTCATCGACGGGCTCGGCTGGCAGCTGCTCGCCGAACACGCCGCCGACGCGCCTGTGCTCGCCGAACTCGCGAAGCGGCCGTTGCGGGTCGGCTTTCCGTCGACGACCGCGGCGGGGGTCGCGGCGATCGGCACCGGTCTGGCGTCCGGGGAGCACGGCATGGTCGGCTACACCTTCGAGATGCCCGGGACAGGCGTGCTGAACGCGTTGCGCTGGCGGTCCCACACCGACGGCAGCGACCTGCGTGGCGCCCTGCCGCCGCGGGAGGTGCAGCCGTTGCCGACGACGTTCGAACGTGCCGCGGCGGCCGGGATCGACGCGGCAGTGGTGTCGTCGGCGCAATTCGCGGACACGGCCCTGACCCGGGCGACGCAGAGCGGCGCGCG
The DNA here is from genome assembly GCA_036502365.1 of Amycolatopsis sp. Lineage (GTDB taxonomy): Bacteria > Actinomycetota > Actinomycetes > Mycobacteriales > Pseudonocardiaceae > Amycolatopsis. The sequence goes on along the minus strand of DASXYS010000201.1, from coordinate 5,349 downwards.
TTACGCCGGCGTGCACGCGCTGGGCGACCTGGCCGCGCGGACGCTCGACGTGTTGTCGTCGCGCTCGTTCTGCTACGCCTACCACAGCGAACTGGACCTGCTGGGGCATCTGTACGGACCCGGCTCGACGGCGTGGCGCATGCAGCTGCGGCACGTCGACCGGCTCGTGGAGTCCATTGTGGACGGACTGCCGCCGGGTGCCCTGCTGGCGGTGGTGGCGGATCACGGGATGGTGACCGTCGACGAAAAACTGGACCTCGACGAAACTCCCGACCTGCTCGACGGCGTCCGCGCGTTCGGCGGCGAAGTGCGGGCCCGCCACGTCTACACCGAGCCCGGCGCGGCGGCTGACGTGCTGGCCGCCTGGCGCACCGTCCTCGGTGAGCGCGCTTGGGTCCTGCCCCGTGACGAGGCCATCGAGCGCGGCTGGTTCGGCTACCCGGTGAGCGACCGCGTCCGCCCCCGCATCGGCGACGTCGTCGCCGCGGCGACCGGGACTTTCGGCCTCGTCCGCGAACTGGCCGAGGCTGTCGAGTCCTCCCTCATCGGCCAGCACGGCTCCCTGACGGAGGCCGAGCAACTGGTCCCGCTGGCGCTCGCGCAAGGCTGACCGCGGGCGAGTCGCTGAAGGCGGGGAATGGCCTGGTCACCTCGCCCGGTGCCTGATGGCAGGCGGACTTCCACGGGTGGGGAGCGGTCTGGTGCCTGGTGCCGGATGACGGGCGGATTTCCGCGGGTATGCCGAGACTCCCGCGCGGCCGTGCTCAGCCGCCGGTTACCGTTTTCGGTGTGCCCCGACGCAACCGCCCCGGGCGTGACCGTCCCGATCGCGCCGACCGTCCCGACGCCGGCGGCATGAGCGGCTGGGCGCACTCCGAGTCCGGCCAGGACGGGGACTGGCTGGTCCGCACCGTGCCCGGCGCCCACGCCACCAAGACCTACCGCTGCCCGGGCTGCGACCACGAGATCCGCCCGGGCACCCCGCACGTGGTGGTCTGGCCCGCCGACGAAACCGGCTCGGTCGCCGACCGGCGGCACTGGCACCGCGCCTGCTGGGACGCGCGCGGCCGCCGACGGCCCACCCGCCGCTGGTGAGGACCCCGCCCTGCCGGCTCACCCGCCGCTGGTGAGGACCCCGCCCCGCCGGCTCACCCGCCGCTGGTGACATCCCCGCTCGGCGGCCGTCTCCTGTGCGGAGCACCCCGTCACCGCCGAAAGTTCCGGACCACTGCACCGTCCTCGTACGTCACCTCCTCGTAGTTCGTGAAGCCGAGCCGTTCGACGACGCGCAGGGACGGCTTGTTGATGACGTTCACCGAGATCAGCACCGGCGCCTGGGCCAGTTCGCGCTCCGCCCAGTCCACCGAGGCGCTCGCCGCCTCCACCGCGTAGCCCTGGCCCCACGCCGACGGGTGGAAGCGGTAGCCCAGGTTCAGCACCTTCTCGCCCTGGAAGTCGCGCAGGCGGACACCCGACATGCCGAGCAGGGCGGGACCGTGATGGTCGCGGACGGCCAGGTAGCCGTAACCGTGGTCCCGCCAATGCACCAGCCAGGTGTCGAACTGCCGGTGCGCGGCCGGCTCGTCCGGCGGGTTCACGCGGAAGCGGTTGGTCCTCGGGTCGGTCTCAATGGCCACCATCTCCTGCCGGTCCGCCTCGGTGAAGGGGCGGAGCAGCAGCCGTTCGGTCTTGATCTCCGTCAGCACATCCCCGAACGTAGCCCCGGGGTCCGACAAAATGGCGGGCATGACCGAACTGCCCCTGCTCCTGTTGCACGCCTTCCCACTCGACGCGCGGATGTGGGACCCGGTGCGCGCGCCGCTCGCCGAGCGCGTCCGGCTCATCACGCCCGACCAGCGCGGGCTCGGCCGCAGCCCGCTGCCCGAGACCGGCCGCGAGCCGAGCCTGGACGACGCCGCGCGCGACGTCGTCGCGTTGCTCGACCGCCTGGAACTGGACCGCGTGGTCCTTGGCGGCTGTTCGATGGGCGGCTACCTGGCGATGGCCGTGCTGCGCCTGGCTCCCGAACGCGTCGGCGGCCTCGTGCTCATCGACACCAAAGCGACCGCCGACACGCCCGAAGCCGCGCGGGCCCGGCTGGACGTGGCGGAGCGGGCCGAGACCGACGGCGTCGCCGGGTGGCTCGCCGAGGCCAACCTGCCCAACCTGCTGGCCGGGACCGCCGCGCCGGACGTCGTCGAGCGCGTGCGCGGTTTGATCGACGAGCAGCCGCCCGCCGGGGTCGCCTGGGCCGCGCGCGCCCTCCGCGCCCGGCCGGATTCCGTCGAATTACTGCGTGACACCAACGTTCCGGCGCTGGTGATCGTCGGCGAGCAGGACGCCATCACCCCGCTCGAAGCGGCGAACACGATGGTCGGCGCGCTGCCGGACGCCACCCTCGTCGTGCTTCCCGGCGCCGGTCACCTGACGCCGCTGGAGGACCCCGCCGGGGTCGTGGAGGCGATCCTCGGCTGGTACCCGGTCAGCTGAAGTAGGCCGCCAGCGCCGCGCGGGCATCGCCGAGCCGGTGCGGGAACCGCTTCGCGATCAGAAACCGCCAGCCCACGGCGAAAAGCGAGCGCAGCCGCAGATACGACGCGATGGCGGCTTCGTCCACTTCGGCCGGATACGCGGCGAGCAGGTCCGGTCCTCCTTGCTTCGCCAGGATCGCGAGGTCCCACGCGAGCGGGCCGCGCCAGGTGTCTTCGAAGTCGAGCCAGCACGGCCCGTCCGCGGTCGCGATGAGGTTGCCCGGGTGCGCGTCCCCATGCAGCGCCTGCACGGGGGCCGCCGGCACTTCCGCCTCGATCCGGGCGGCCTCGGCGCGGATCCGGTCCGCTGCCCCGTCCATGGCGTCGCCGTGGAGCCGGAGCATCGTCTCCAATTCCTCGAACGGCCCCCGAATGGGCAGTTCGCCGGGAAAGTCGCGCAGTACTGAATGGACCCGGGCGAGTGAGGCCGCGACCTCGCCCGGGCTGTGCCGATGGTCCGGATCGTGCGGTGTCCACTGCCAGAGCGTGACCGGCAGGCCCTCGGCGAAATGCGGGCCGGCCGGGGGATCCGTGGTGGGTGAGACGACGCGCACATCACGCTCGGTGAGAAAGGCCGACAGGGCCACGTCCCGCGCCAGCCACGCCGTCGCGTCGGGGCGCATGAGCAGCGTGGTGGCGGGCACTCTCGCCACCACGTGACCCATTCTCACCAGCACGTTCGACCGCTCGTGAAGCACTTCCGGCGAGCCCGCGGGCAACCCCAGCTTCCGGGCCACCGCGGTGGCCTCGACCACCGCGGAAGCGGTGTAGGGGTCGGTCATGCGGTGATCTAACCAGCCGGTGCGCGCGACTGTCGGTAGCGAGGGCTACGATCCCATCTAGCCGCCGGATCAGGCCCGCCTGACCCCTCGGTGTCCCGGATGTTGACCACCACAAGGTTTCAGTGTTGGAGGCAGGAGTGACGGCCGTAGCCCCCAAGCCGATCGCAACGCGCCCGTATCCCGCGCGCGAGTCGGTTAAGGGTTCGTACCTGCTGCGGTTGTTCCGCACGACGGACCACAAGCAGATCGGCATCATGTACCTGGTCACGTCGTTCGCCTTCTTCATGGCGGGCGGCGCGATGGCGATGCTCATGCGCACGGAGCTGGCCCAGCCGGGCCAGCAGTTCCTGTCGTCCGAGCAGTACAACCAGTTGTTCACCATGCACGGCACGGTCATGCTGCTGCTGTACGCGACGCCGATCCTGTTCGGATTCGCGAACTTCATCCTGCCGCTGCAGATCGGCTCGCCGGACGTGGCGTTCCCGCGGCTGAACGCGTTCTCTTACTGGCTGTACCTCTTCGGCGGCCTGATCGTCCTCTCCGGCTTCCTGACCCCGGGTGGCGCCGCCGACTTCGGCTGGTTCGCCTACACCCCGCTGTCGGACGCGATCCACTCGCCGGGCGTCGGCGCGGACCTGTGGATCTCCGGTCTGGTCGTGTCCGGTCTGGGCACCATCCTCGGTGGCGTCAACATGATCACCACGGTGATCTGCCTGCGCGCCCCGGGCATGACGATGTTCCGGATGCCGATCTTCACCTGGAACATCCTGGTCACCAGCATCCTGATCCTGCTGGCGTTCCCGATCCTGACCGCGGCCCTGATGGGCCTGCTGGCCGATCGGCACCTCGGCGCGCACGTCTTCGATCCAGCCAACGGCGGCGTCATCCTCTGGCAGCACCTGTTCTGGTTCTTCGGCCATCCAGAGGTATATATCGTCGCTCTGCCATTCTTCGGGATCGTGTCCGAGATCTTCCCGGTGTTCAGCCGGAAGCCGATCTTCGGTTACAAGGGCCTGGTCTTCGCGACGCTGGCGATCGCGGCGCTGTCCGTGGCGGTGTGGGCGCACCACATGTACGCCACCGGCGCGGTCCTGCTGCCCTTCTTCTCCTTCATGACGTTCCTGATCGCGGTCCCGACCGGCGTGAAGTTCTTCAACTGGATCGGCACGATGTGGCGGGGCCAGCTGACGTTCGAGACGCCGATGTTGTGGTCGATCGGGTTCCTCATCACCTTCCTGCTCGGTGGCCTGACCGGCGTGCTCCTGGCCTCGCCGCCGCTGGACTGGCACGTCTCGGACAGCTACTTCGTGGTGGCCCACTTCCACTACGTCGTCTTCGGCACCGTCGTGTTCGCCGCCTACGCGGGCATCTACTTCTGGTTCCCCAAGATGAGCGGCCGGATGATGGACGAGCGGCTGGGCAAGCTGCACTTCTGGCTGACCTTCATCGGCTTCCACACCACGTTCCTGGTCCAGCACTGGCTCGGCGCCGAGGGGATGCCCCGCCGCTACGCCGACTACCTGCCGTCCGACGGCTTCACCACGCTGAACACCGTCTCCACCATCGGCTCGTTCATCCTCGGCGCCTCCACGCTGCCGTTCCTCTACAACGTGGTGAAGTCCTGGAAGTACGGCCGGCTGGCGCTGCGCGACGACCCCTGGGGGCACGGCAACTCGCTGGAGTGGGCGACGTCGTCCCCGCCGCCGCGGCACAACTTCACCGAGATCCCGCGGATCCGCTCCGAGCGGCCGGCGTTCGAGGCGCACTACCCGCACCTGGTCGAGCGGTTGCACGCCGAGGCCCACGTGGGCGGCCGCAGCCAGCCCTACGGCGGGGTCAGCGAGATCGTCCCGGGCAGCGGCCCGCGGCAGGGCCCGAACGACCCCGACTTCACCTGATGGAGGAGCCCCGGGACCGGGGCGCGCCGAGCGCGCTGCTGACGGTCACGGGGATGGACCGGCCGGGCGTGACGGCGGAGCTGTTCGCCGCGCTCGCCGGCGGGGCCGACGGTCCCCCCGCGGTCGAGGTGGTCGACG